>NZ_JAPFQL010000149.1 GCF_028446585.1 Intrasporangium calvum | reverse complement strand
CCCGCGGCTCCCGGTGCCCGTCGGGGTGCTTGACGACGAGGGTGTACAGCCCGTCCTGCGCGCTCAACGTGTCGACGATCCGCCGGTCGTGAGGCAGCGCCCCCACACCGCAGATCCCCCACTCGAGCGCCTTGCCGTCGCGCATCAGCCGGTCGAGGTACATCGCCTCGTGGGCGCGGTGGAAGCCGCCCACGCCGAAGTGCACGATGCTCGCCGTGATGGAGGAGCGGTCGTATGCCGCTGGGCTCGCTTCCGCGGGAAGGCTGCCGAGCGTCGTGGCTGACAGTGGAGTGGCACTCATGGGGAACTCCTGCTGGAACGGGTGGGACGGTGGGTTCTCCGGGAGGGGATGGCGGGTCACGGGACGACCTAGTGCTGCTCGGCCATGCTCCACATGGTCCAGAGCTCGGTCCGCATCCGCCGGGGTTGGCGCAGCGTGTAGGCGACGGCCGCGGCGATGTCCTCGGGCTCCATGAAGACGCCCTGTGACGGGTCGAGGTCGCCGAAGCGGCCGTCCGCTGCGGCGAAGGGGGTGTTGACCCCTGCGGGTGCGATCGTCGTGGTCCGGATGCCCTCGCTGCGCAGCTCTCGGTCGAGGGCGTAGCCGAGGTTGATCTGGGCGCCCTTGGTGGCGGCGTAGACCGCCTCCTTGCCGCCGCCGATGAGCAGCCCTGCGACGGAGCCGATGATGACGATGTCCCCACCGTCGCCCTGGGCCCGGAACTGTCGCACCGCGGCCCGGGCGAGCCACACCGTGCCCTTGACGTTGACGTCGACCATGCGCTCGCACTCCTCGGCGGAGTAGTCGAGCAGGCCGCCGTAGTAGCCGATGGCGGCGTTCGCGACGACGGAGTCGACGCGGCCGAAGGCGTCGACGCCGGCAGCGACGAGGGCGTCGGCCGTGGCCTCGTCGCGGACGTCGCCCGTCGCGGTGACGACGCGGCTCTCGTCCCACTCCTCGCGGAGGGCTTCGAGGGCTTCCACGCGAAGATCGCCGGCGACGACCCGCCCGCCGTCCCTGAGGACAGCCCGGGCGATGGCGCCGCCGATCCCGCCGCCGGCGCCGGTCACGACGACGACGGAGTCCTGGAGGCTGCGGGTGAAGTGGTCCACGGGTCGTTCTCCTCTGCTGGCCCCTGCAGGGCCGGTCACTTGATGGCGCCCATCGACAGGCCGCGGACGAGCTGCTTCTGGGCCACCCAGCCGGCGATGATGACGGGAAGGGCCGCGATCGTCGCTGCGGCGGACAGGACGGCGAGGAACTGGCCGCGCCCGTCGACGAAGCTGCCGAGGAACGGCGGGGTGGTCCGGGCCGCGGAGCTGGTCAGCAACAGGGACAGGAAGTACTCGTTCCACGCGAAGATGAAGCTGATCAGGGCGGCGGCCGCGATGCCCGGCAGGACGAGCGGCAGGACGATCCGCACGATCTCCCGGTAGAGGCCGGCGCCGTCGACCCGGGCCGCCTCGATGATCTCGTAGGGCACCTCGAGGAAGAACGAGCGCATCATCCACACGGTGACGGGCAGGTTCACCGCCCCGTAGACGATGGCGAGCATGTAGATGTTGTCGAGCAGCCCGACCGTCTTGAGGATCATGAAGAGCGGCAGCACGACGGCGGCGAGCGGCATGAACCGGGTCGAGATGAAGAAGCTCAGGGCGCCCTCGACGGCCTTGACCCGCCGGATGCTCAGGGCGTAGGCGGCCGGGATCGCGATGACGACGGAGATGATCGTCGCGGTGACCGAGGCGGTGAGCGAGTTCTGCAGGTAGCCGGCCATGCCGCGGTCCATCGCGAGCTGGTAGCCGTCGGTCACCGGGGTGAAGAGGACCTTGGGGTTGATCGACGACGCGACGGACTCCGGTTTGAAGCCGTTGATGAACATCCAGAAGACCGGGAAGAAGAAGATCAGGACCAGTGCCCAGGTGAGGATGTTGACCAGCATGTTCTTGAGTGGGGCGCTCATCGGCTGCCTCCTGCCATGAAGACCTTGAAGAGGGTTTTGAGGGCGATCGTGGCGACGATGATCGTCAGGATCACGGTGACGACGCCGTACGCGGCTGCCTGGCCGACGTCGAGGCCGATGAAGGCCCGCTCGTAGAGCAGGTAGGCGAGCGTCTTGGTGCCGCCCGTGCCCTTGGTGAGGATGGCGATGGGGTCGAAGACCTGCAGGATGATGACGGTGCCGAGCAGCACGCCGATCTCGATGTACATCCGCAGGTGGGGCAGCGTGATCCAGGTGAAGGTGCGCCACGGGCCGGCGCCGTCCACCGACGCGGCCTCGAGGATCTCCTTCGACTGGCCCTGCAGGCCGGCGAGAAGGATCAGCATCATGAACGGCGTGAACTGCCAGGTCAGCACGATGACGACGGTGGCGAGCGGGTAGTTGGTGCTCCACGAGACGGTGTCGAGCCCCAGGGTGCGCAGCAGCCAGTTGATCATCCCGATGTTGGTGTCGAACATCGAGAACTTCCAGATCAGCGCGGCGGCGGCGGGCATGACGAGGAACGGGGTGATCATCAGCGTCCGCGCGATGGCCCGACCGGGCAGCTTGCGGTCGAGCAGGACGGCGAAGAGCAGGCCGAAGAGCAGGGACAGGACGACAGCGAGCGCCGTGATGAGCACCGTCGCGACGACCGAGGGCCACAGCTCACCCGAGGTCAGCGCGGACCGGTAGTTGTCCAGGCCGCTGAAGCCACGGTCGTTGGGGTAGAGCAGGTTCCACTTCATCGTCGAGTAGCCGATGGTGACGATGAACGGGATCTGCGTGAGCAGGACGAGGAAGATGACGGCCGGCAGGAGCAGGCCGCGGTTCGTCCACACCTGCTTGCGTTGCACACGGCGGACGTCCGTCGCCGTGCGCGCGGCAACCTCGTCGAGGTTGGTGTGCGAGGACTTCGTACTGGTCGTGGTCATGTCGACACTCCCTTGTGCGACCGTCGGATGGGTGCGACCGCGTTGCAGGAACGGAGGTG
>NZ_JAPFQL010000148.1 GCF_028446585.1 Intrasporangium calvum | reverse complement strand
GGGGCAAGGGCGTGGGCCCGGCAGCTGGAGTTTGCCGGGCCCACGCGGTGCGACGTCAGCTGCTGGTGCAGGAGACGGCGTTCTTCGAGATCGCACCGTCCGCGCTCGGCGGGTCAATGGTGCACGTCACCGTGAGGACGACGGTGCCCGGTGGCTGCTCGACGGTGATGACGGCGCCGGTGAAGGCGACGTCGGTGATGAGCTCAGTCCAGCTGCTGTTCGGGCAGTCGGGAGCGCCGGGAACCGGCGACTCGGGCTCGTCGGTGATGACCGGACCGAACGGCGTGTTCCCGTTCTTGATCTGGCTGTCCGGGATGGCCTGGGTGCCGGTCAGGGTGACGGACGCCGGGTTCTGACCCGGAGCCTGCCACTTGTTGGTGCCCGGGTTACCGCACGTAGAGGTTGGGTTACCCGTAGCGGCCAGTGTGACGAGGACGTCCCCGTTGCCCAGCCCCGATAGCTCGCCGGACGCGGAGAGCGAAAGGCCGAGGTCGGCGAACGACGGCTCGGCGTTGGCGCCACCCTTGAGGTGAACGCTGCTGGCGGCAGCAGGTGCCGCAGAGATGAGAATGGCGGCCGCGGCTGCGGCCAGGATCTTGCCTATCTTCATGGTTACTGCCTGTCCCTCTGTGGAGGTGTGTTGCCCCGATCGGGGGCTCACCGACCCGGTGGACGCCGGGCTCGGTGGCCAGAGGCGGGGCCCGGCGGCGGAGATACCCCGCCGCCGAAGCCCGCGATGTTTGTCCCGGATGGTCCCGGTGCCCCGGCCGTCCCCACGGCCGGGCCACCTTCTCGATCAGGACATGGGGTTATGGGTCGATGACCACGGTGCAGGTGTAGGTACCCGGTTCGAGGTCGTTCTTGGTGAAGGATCCGTCGCCGTCAGCGTCGGTGGACGCGTCAGGGTCGGCCTCCGCCAGTGCGCACTCGATGGTCGACGCGGTGCCGCCATCGATCTGCGAGTCCACCGAGACGGTGAGGTTCGTCAGCGGCATGTTGAGGAACTCGGCGTCGTAGGTCGTCTTGTCGCCGCACGTCCCCTCGGTGACGACGATGCCGCCCTGGGGGTTCGTGCTCTTCAGGACGTACCCAGCGGGGACGGTCTCGGCGACTGAGTAGTTGCCGGCGAGCGCGCTGACGGCGAGTCCGCTCCAGCAGATCTCACCGTTTACGTCGGTGACCTTCTCGTCGCCTGCGGCGAGGTCGCCGCCCGTGAGGGTGAAGGTCACCCCTGCGTGCGGGTGGTCTCCGGCACCGTCAGCGGCGTGCTTGCGCTCCTTGAGGATCTTGACGACGCCCCGCTCGATCGCGTTGGTGAAGGTGCAGGTCACGGTCTCGCCCGGGTCGAGCTTGATCGCGGCCGGCGTGCTGTCCCCATCCTCACAGGCCGAGCTGACGAGGTTCCAGTTGGCGGGAACGGTCTCGCTCGCGTCGTAGACGGTGCCGGTGGACAGGTTGTTGAAGGTCTCGCTGTCAGAGCCAGCGTTGCCGGTGCCCGTCGGGGTCAGCGTGAAGCTGGCGCTCGGCAGGGTCCCCGACGAGAAGTCGAACGCCTGGCTGTAGGCAGCGCCGTCGTTGATGACCTTCTTGATGATCACCGTGCCCAGCGCCTCGTTGGTGTAGGTGCAGTCGAGCACGTCCTCCTCGTCGTCGATGGCGAACGTCACCTTCTTCGGGGTCAACGGGTCAATCGACGGTGTGACACCGGAGCTCGCACTGCAGTCCAGGCTCTTGAAGGCCCAGCCGGTGGGCAGCGCTCCCTCCTCGACCGTGTAGCCGGTGCCGAAGAGAACCGTCTGCCCGTAGTCCTGCACGCCGTCATCGGTGAGCTGGAACGTGTTGTCCGTCGCAGGGTCGGTCCCGAACGCCTTCGTGTAGTCGAACAGGGTCGTGTTCGGGTCCTCATCCGGCAGGGTCTGCTTGCGGATGATGACCTGGCCGCAGTTCTTCAGGTCGATCTCCCTGGGGGAGATGAAGTCCTTGAGCTGCGACGTGAAGGCATCGGACGACCGGCTCTTGAGCATCGCCGACCCGAAGCTCGAGCACTTGGTGTCGTCGAAGATCAGGCGCAGGTCGATCTGCGCCTCACCGAAGGTGCGGGCCTGCTTCGTTCCCAAGCCGTCGGAGTCACCATCCAGAATGACGCTGCTGCTGATCGTGCCGACCGCGCACGGACCACCGCCACAGGCGGAGCCCTCGTCGAGCGGGATCGCGGGGTCGCTCCACGCGGAGCCGGTCCAGAAGCGTGCCAGGATGTCTGCCCTTGCGCCGCCCTGGTCGATCGCGTACTCGATGAGCAGGTCGTCGGTCAACGGCCCATCAGGACCGTCGCCGGTCCGGACCTTGTTGGGCCCCTGCGGGCATGGGGTCTTCGACTGGTTGAACTCGAAGTCCATCAGGGTCGTGCCGCTCGGGTCGCTGACCCGGCTCCAGGCCAGGTTCAGGAAACCCTTGTTACCGTCGCTGGCCGCCTCCTTGTAGACGTGGAAGGTCAGCAGGTCGCTCTTGTTGTTCGGGATGCTGCCGGTGGTCTCGCCGGGACACTCGGTGTCCTCCTTGACGCCGCCCTTGTAGGAGTCGTCGGTCTGGCCAGTCGTCTCGTCCGTGGCACGGATCTCCGGCCCATTCGGGTGCGCGAGGACACCCCAGTCCTTGTAATCGGCGTTGTCCAGTTTCAGATTGGAGTCTTCGTCGATCTCGAACGAGCTGCCAGGCAGTGTCGCCAGACCGGGGACTGCGCTCGCAGGCGGAGCCACGAGCAGGGCCACGGGAATCGCAAAGGCTGCCACCGTGACTGCGACTTTGTGAGCCCGGCGGGCTCGTGATGTCTCGTGGCGGCCGCTGCTGGGCCGCCCCCGCGTACTCAAAGAACTAATCATGTTGAGTTCTCCGTTTGATTGATTCGCCCGGCCCCACGCACGGGCGGCTTAACGGTGAACTCGGCGAAGTTTTCAGTGCGACGCGGCCCCTGGTGGTTCGTAGTGCCCCCCGAGCTGCGGATCATCTGTGGCGTCGCGCACAGGCTCAACCGAGCTCGTTCTCGACGCTACGCGCGCCCCTGTGGCTTGCCTCACAAACGGCGAAAGCCGCGGAGAAGGTCCGTAAAGTCCCCGGCCTAACGGTGAAATACATTGGGATTGAGGGACATTGGCGAAATGAGGAGTTCGTGAGGTCTGTCGCCGTCCTCGGCGCAGCACGCGGCAAGGCCATGACCCGACTCGGCCCCCGCTGGCC
>NZ_JAPFQL010000147.1 GCF_028446585.1 Intrasporangium calvum | reverse complement strand
GCGCCGGGCGTGTTGCGTTGTGGGGCGGGGCCGTCGACGACACGGTCAGGAGCCGATCTCCTTGAGGAAGTTGTCGATCCGCGTCGCGAGGTTGACCGGCGTCTCGAACATCGCGTAGTGCCCGGCGTTGGGGATGACCTCGATCTTGGCCCTCGTGAAGAGCGGCAGCCAGTGGGCCCGGGCGAAGTCCTCGCTCAGGGCGGGGTCGTGCTCACCGACGAGGACGAGGACCGGCACGTCGCTGCCGCGCACTTCGTCGGCGAAGTCCGGACCGGCCCAGGCCTCCAAGGCATTCGCGAAGGCATCGCGGGTGGAGTTCGCGAGCGAGAAGTCGACCATCCGGTTGACCCAGACAGGACTGTTGCGGTTGCCGGTGGTGAAGTCGATGATCGCGTAGCGCTTGTCCCGGTCGTCGACGGCACCCCAGAACAGCTCGCGCCCGGCGTCGTCGAACGGGAAGGGGCTGCTGCTCACCGGGGAGAGCGCGACGAGCGCCTCGACGCGGTCGGGCACCTTGGCGAGGACCCGCTGGATGAAGGCGCCACTCATCGAGTGGCCCACGAGGGCGAACCGCTCGGCGCCGTGCTCGTCGGCGAGGGCGATGAGGTCGTCGGCGATCTCGTCGAGCGTCTGGCTGCCCTCGACGTCCTTGCGGGCGCCGTAGCCGCGCAGGTCGGCAAAGAGGTAGGTGTTCGCCTCGCCGTCGAGGTAGTCGGGGAAGAGCCCCCACCCCTCGCTGGAGCCGAACCAGCCGTGGCTGACGATGACGGTGCGCGGGCCGGACCCGACGACGCGATGGGCGATCGACATGACTCTCCTTCGAGCTCCGACAATCAGGTTTCCGTATGCCGCTGAGCCTAGTCCGCGACCCCCTGACCTGCCGCTCCTCCCGGCGCGGGCCTCAGAGGAGGCCGGACGCGGTGAGCCACTCCTTGGCGACGACGCTGGCGTCCTTCTTGTCGACGACGACCTGCTTGACCATGTCGGCGAGCGCCGTCGTGTCGAGCTTGGCCGAGACCGCGTCGAGTGGCGCCTGGACGGATCCGGCGACCTCCTCACGGACGAGCGGGACGACGTTGTCGGAGCCGAAGAGCAGCTTCGGGTCCTCGAGGACGACGAAGCCGTTGGCGGCGATGGACGGGTCGGTGCTGAAGATGTTGGCGGCCTTGACCTGGCCGTTCTTGAGTGCCTCGACGGTGGCCTGGCTCGCGAGCGGGCGGAACTCCTTCGGCTCGAGGTTGTAGACCTCCTTGAGGCCGACGAGGCCCTGCTGCCGGGTGCGGAACTCGGGCGGAGCGGCGATGGTCAGCTCGTCCTGGTAGGCGGCGAGGTCAGGGATCGCCTTGAGGGACCAGGCGTCGGCCGTCTCCTTGGTGACGACCATGGAGTTCTTGTCCTCGGCCGTCGACTTGGCGAGGACGGTGAAGCCGCTCGGCAGCTTGGACTTGAGGGTCTCGTAGACCTCGTCAGGGTTGGTCGCCGTGACGGCGGAGTCGTAGTAGTTCGTCAGTGACCCGGTGTATTCGGGCAGGATGTCCACCTCACCGCCCTCGAGCGCCTTGAGGTAGGTCTCGCGGTTGCCGATGTTGAACTGTCGCTGGACGGTGATGCCCTTGGCCTCGAGCGCCTGGGCGTAGATCTCGCCGAGCAGCGCGGACTCGGGGAAGTCGGCCGATCCGATGGTGACCGAGCCCGAAGCCCCCGTGCCGGCGCTGGTGCCTCCGGGCTGGGCCGGGGCGAGCGGGTCCTCGGTGCTGCCACAGGCGGCGAGCGGAAGGACCGCGGCGGCGAGGAGTCCGGCGAGCAGGGTGCGCGTGCGAATCATCTTCAGTCACTTTCCGTTCGGGTGAACCACGGGGCTGCTGCCCCGCGAGGTCAAGCGGACCCCGGCACGCGTGGAGCCGAGACGTGCGATGTCGGTAGGTCCAACACGGGTGCGTCGACCGGAGATTCCCGGCGACACGACATGACGCTGCACGAGAGCCAGTACCCCGTCCGTCACGAGTGCGAGCAGGGCGACGAGCACGGCGCCGGCCACCATCTGCGGCAGGTCGCGCGCGGCGAGCCCGTCGATGAGGTAGCGCCCGAGCCCACCGAGGCTGATCGATGCGGCGATGGTCGCCGTGGCGATGACCTGCAGCGTGGCCGACCTCAGCCCGGAGAGCAGCAGCGGCATGGCGATGGGCAGCTCGACCTGGGTGAGGACCTGACTGCCGCGCATCCCCATCCCTCGCGCCGCATCCCGGGCCGCCGGGTCGACGCTCTCGACGCCGGCATAGCTGCCGGAGAGCAGGGGCGGGATCGCCAGGATGACGAGGACGATGATGCTGGGGATCGTGAAGGCGAGGCTGCTCTGGATGAGCGGCCCGACGAGCATCGAGATGGCGAAGAGCAGCCCGAGGCTGGGCACGGCCCGCAGCGCGTTCGCCCCGGTGACGAGCCAGCGGCCGCGGCCGGTGTGCCCGACCCAGGCGCCCAGCGGCACGGCGATCGCCACGGCGATGAGCACCGTGACGACGGTGTAGAGCACGTGCTCGCCGAGCCTCGCCGGGACGCCCTCCGGGCCGGTCCAGTGCGAGGGGTCCTGCAGCCAGGTGACCAGGGCCTCGATCACGGTCTCGCCTCCGCCCCGGCTCGGGCCCAGGGGGTGAGCAGGCGGGCGATCCCGTTGATGGCGACGTCGAAGACCACGGCGAGCGCGACGCACGCGATGATGCCGACCCAGACCTCGGTGGCGAAGTTGCGGGCGTAGCCGTTGGTCAGGAAGTAGCCGAGCTGGTTGACCCCGATGAGCGAGGCCACGCTGACGATGCTGACGTTGCTCACGGCGGCGACGCGCAGCCCGGCCGCGAGCACGGGGACGGCGAGGGGCAGGTCGACGGCCCGGAACCGCGCGAACCCGCCGTAGCCCATCGCCGTCGCCGCTGCCCGCGTCGACGGGTCGACGCTGGACAGCGCGTCGGCGACCGTCCTGGTCAACAGCGCCACGGTGTAGATCGTCATGGCGACGATGACGTTGACCGGGTCGAGGATGCCCCGCTTGAGGATGCTGGGGAGCAGGATGAAGAGGGCGAGCGACGGGATCGTGTAGAGCAGACCGGTCGCGCTGAGCAGCGGCCCCTTGAGCCAGGCCTGGCGCGCGGCCAGCCAGCCGAGCGGCAGCGCGATGAGCAGCCCGAGCACCAAGGGGATCCCGGCCAGCCAGGCGTGCTGGCCGGCGCGGGAGAGGATCTCGCCGAGGTGGTCGAGGGCCCAGCTCACGTGCCGGCCGTCCCCTCGCCCGATGGCGACCCCGCCACGCC
>NZ_JAPFQL010000146.1 GCF_028446585.1 Intrasporangium calvum | reverse complement strand
ATGCTCGACGACTGGGCGTCGGTCGTCACCTCGAGCCCGGCCCCTTGGGGAGCCGCAGCACGAATGAGGTCGTGGCCAGCGACTCCAGGTCCAGACGGCCTCCCTCGCCCGCCGCGAGCTGCCGGGCCAGGGACAGGCCGACGCCAGTGCCGCCGTCCCCACTCACCCCTCGCTGGAAGACCTCAGGCCCCAGGCGTGCCGTGCCCTCGTCGGCGACCCGGACGAAGACGTGCGTCGACGTCTCGCCAACCTGCACGGTGATGCGCCCGCTGCCGTGGTCACAGGCGTTCTCGACGAGCACGTCGAGGATCTGGGTGACCGTCCCGGGGCTCGTCCGGATCGTCAGGGTGTCGGCGCCGATGCGCTCGAGGCGACGGCCCCGGGCAGTGACTCCCGATGTCCACCGCTCGATGGCCTTGTCAACGAGCACGACCAGGTCCGCCTCGGTCGCACCGCTCTGCCGGACGCCGCGGGCCATCCCGAGCAGGTCGGTCACGGCGGCGCTGAGGCGGTCGAGCTCGGACAGTGCCTGCCGCAGCTCTGCTGCCACCGAAGGCGCCGTCTCCGGCCACTCGGCGAGGTCCTCCAGCTCGAGACGCAGAGCGGTCACCGGCGTGCGCAGCTGGTGCGATGCGTTGACGGCGAATTCCCGCTCCCGCCGCACGAGCATGTCGAGCTGCTCGGCGCTGCTCCTGATGGCCGACCCGATCTGTTCCGCCTCAGGCACTCCGTAGTGCGGCACCGCGACCTCGTCGAACCGTCCGCGTCCCAGGTCGCTGGCTGCCGCTGCCAGCTGCTGGAAGGGCCTGGCCATGCGGCGCGCCATCCAGAACCCCGCGAGCGCCGACATTGCCACGAGTGCCAACCCGAGCAGCACCAGGGGCAGCAGCGCTTCGGAGACGCGCTGGTCCACCAAGGCGCCGGACCGGGCGAGCGTGAGGCTCCCACCGCCGGCGAGGGCCCTCGTCTGGACGATGTCATCCGTGCGCTCGGGCTGGGCGCCGACGCTGACGACCACGCCGTCGGGTCCGACATATCGGATGCCCTCGGCGTCGTTGAGCAGCGGCTCGAGAAAGTCAGCGGTCACCGGCGCACGGTCCTGGGCGCGAGTCTCGACGAGGACGGCGAGCAGGGCGACGGACCGCTCGATCTTGCGTGTCTCCTGCTGATGAACGAGGTCCGCCAGAAGGTAGGCGCGCGGCACGCCGTAGAGAGCGATCACTGCGACGGTCATGCCGACCAGTGCGGCCACGAGTCTTTCCCGCATCAGCGCCGCGGCTCAAGCCGGAAGCCCACGCCCCGCACGTTGACGATCTCCACCGGGGCCTGGGCGTCGACGAGCTTCTGCCGCAGGCGGCCGATCGTCGCATCGAGCGTCTTGGTCGAGCCGAACCAGTGCTCGTCCCAGACCTCACTGATGAGTCGATCGCGCGTGACGACGCTGCCCGGCTCGGACTCCATCATGGCGAGCACGTCGAACTCCTTGGAGGTCGTCGGCAGTTCTGCCCCGCCGATCCAGACCCGGCGGGCCTGCCGGTCGACGCGGAAGGGCGAGTCCACCGGTGACGAGGCAGGGGGCGCGATGGGCGGAGGCGCACTGCCACTGCGACGCAGCAGGGCCCGGGTGCGCGCGAGCAGCTCGGCGAGCGCGAACGGCTTGGCGAGGTAGTCGTCCGCGCCCGTGTCCAGGCCGACGACCCGGTCCAGCTCACCATCCCGAGCCGTCAGGATGATGATGCCGCCGTGGAAGCCGCCGTCCCGGACCTGGCGGCACACGTCCAGACCATCCATGTCGGGGAGCCCCAGGTCGAGGAGCAGCAGGTCGACTCCACCTGCTCCGACTCGCGTAATCGCCGGCGTCCCCTCCTCGAACCGCTCGACCGCGTATCCCTCCCGCTCAAGGGTCCGCAGCAGCGGGGCCGCGATTCGGTCATCATCCTCAACCACGAGCACGCAAGGGGGGCCCATGGCACCGCAGCCTAGGGCCCACGCCGGTGCCTCGCCTCAGATTCGCCGACTTGCGCGGAGAGTGATCACGATTACGGCCGTTGCCAGAGCCAGCACGGCCCAGTCCATGGACTGCGCGGGATGGGCCGGTTCCCCGGGACTCCCCACCGTCGTGCCGAGCAGGATGCCGGCGGCGGCGCACGTCGCGACGAGCACCGCCGCGGCACGCGCCGCGAACCCGTCCCGCACCGCCAGGGCACACGCACCGACGAAGGCCATGATCCCGAGGCCCACGCTGAGCACCTCCAGGTAGGACAGGTCGCCGTCACGGGTGGCCCGGCCGATCAGGGTTCCGGCGAGGAGCACCATGCAGACCGGGGCGGCCCAGCGCCAGCGGCGCGGGGCCGGGGCGTCCATCAGAACTCCCGGTCGAGCGCACCGAGCTCGGTGGTCGTGGCGCCCGAACCGGCGATCCCGGAGAGGTCCGTCACGGCCGATGAGGGTGTCCACACCAGGCTGGACGGGTTGGCCGCCGTGCGTAGTCCGCTCCCGCTGGCGAGCGGACCGAGCTTCACCGTCACCGTGGTCACCGTGAGGCCGTTGACGGTCGTGGAGCCCGCCGTCATCGTGGCGTTGAAGAGGACCGTCTTGCCGCCCTTGATGTAGTCCTCCTTGAGGTTGACCGTGCCAAGGTTCACGGCCGCGCCGCTGCGTTGGATGTCGATCGTGTCGTTCTTGCTCGACAGTCCGATCAGGTTGCCGTCGCGGAGTCGCAGCGAGACTGCGAGCGCCGAGCCGTTCCAGCCCGCGGTGATGCTGCCGAGAGCGACGTGGTCCGTGTAGGTGAAGGTCAACGTGTCACCTGTCTCGAGCTTGCCGACGGTGGCGCCGCCGTTGGCCGTCTGGACGTCGTAGCCGCGAAGCGGGGTGTTGTCGACCCGCCTGCTGCTCACGACTGCCGACGTGGTCGTCACACCGGTGCCATCGACCAGGATGGCGCGGAAGTCGTAGAGCCCGTCGGGCACCGTGACCGTGTCCCAACTGCACCGGTACGGCGACGCGCTGGCGGTGCAGACGTCCGTCCAGGTGGCCGATCCGGTGGGGGCGCGCTGGATCCTGACGTTGGTCACGCCGGCCGTGGAGTTGGCCGCAGCCTCCAGCGTGACTCGCCCGGAGAGGAAGGCGCCCGGGTCCAGCATCGTCACGGACGAGACGGTGTTGTCGACGAGGCGGTTGCTCACGGTGGCGGAGGTCGCAGTGTTCCCTGCGGCATCGGTGGCCACCGCACGGAAGGCGTAGGTGCCGTCCAGCAGCTTGGTCGTGTCGTACACGCAGGACCACGGGTCGGTCGACAGGGTGCACAACGCCTGCCAGCTGCCACCAGCGCGCTGGTACTCGATGGCCACCTGGGCGATGCCGGAGTGGGCATCCGAGGCAATCGCCGTGAAGGTCCGAGTGCCGCTCAGTGGTGATCCGGGGTCGACAAGCGAGACGCTCGGGGTCTGGTTGTCGACCAGCACGTCCAGCACCGTCGCCGAGGTGGTGGTGCTCGGCCCG
>NZ_JAPFQL010000145.1 GCF_028446585.1 Intrasporangium calvum | reverse complement strand
TGATCACGTTGGACATCCGTGCGAGTCGGCGCCATCACCGACAGTGATCGGCGGACAGGACACCGCGACCGAGCCGCGGGTGACGCGAGACGTCACCCGCGGCTCCGGCGTCTCGCCAGCCGGTCCCTCCGCCACCGTGGTGCGTCAGGGTCGACGCGCCGGATGGGGGGCCGACAGGGCCCTGTGTCGGTGGCCCGGCCGCCGGGGCGCGGGGCTGAGGTCACGAGTCCGACACGCCTTTGCGCAAGCGTCCCACCGATGTCGGTGCATCGGCGGATACTCAAATGACGGGGTAGAGACAGGGAGGTCTCACATGACAGTCAAGACGGATGAACCCCTCGGAGATACCGCCGAGATGGCGCCGCTGCTCACCTGTTCCACGTGCGGGACGACGCCTCAGCCGGCGGATCAGGCGCGGGCTCGGCTGGGCTGGAGTCGCAGCGTGGAGCGCGGTCGGACCATGTGGACGTGCGAGCGTTGCAGCCGCGAGAACCTGCGCTCGATCGAGAGCAAGCTCGACCCCGCCTGGTGGTGACTGGACCCCACTGAGGGGCCACTCGGCAGGGCAGCTCTCGCTGACCCAGCCGACCGCCCAGGGTGGTGGTCAGGGTGAGCGAGCCCAACGGCATACGGGCTACTCGTCGAGCGCCAGGTCGCTGATCGGCGGGAGGTCAGCGCCCGGGAGGAAGGCATCGACGGCCTCGCGGCCGCG
Source organism: Intrasporangium calvum (assembly GCF_028446585.1). Lineage (GTDB taxonomy): Bacteria > Actinomycetota > Actinomycetes > Actinomycetales > Dermatophilaceae > Intrasporangium > Intrasporangium calvum_A. Next base: position 2,626 of record NZ_JAPFQL010000145.1, on the reverse strand, counting down.
CACGGTGCCGCCGAGCTGGCTCAGGACGCCGATCCCGCCACCCCAGACGCGGTGGATGAGCAGGTAGTCCGGTGGGAGATTGAGCTTGTAGGCAAGCACGTAGTTGGGCTGCCGGGGATCGTTGATGTGGGCGAACACGCCCCGCAGCCAGGCCCGGGTGAAGGTGAACTCGTCGGCCCTCAGCGGGGCGATGAACGGCTCCAGGTAGTCGAGCAGCCGCTCGGCGTCGATCTCGATGCCCGGCTTGACGAAGCCCGCCTCGCGCAGGCCGGCCAGCACCGCGTCGGCCCCGCCCTCGAGGCCGGCCGTGAGCAGACGCCCCATCTCCTGGGGCATCCCATCGGGAAGCCGGTTGACGGCGCCGAAGTCCAGGACGCCCAGGCGACCGTCGGGGGTGATGCGGAAGTTGCCGGGGTGCGGGTCCGCATGCAGCAGCCCGGCCTCGGCGGGTCCGGCGAGCAGGAACTCCATGTAGAGCTGGGCCGCCTCGTCGCGGTCCTGGTGGGACCCATCCCGGATGATCTCGCTCAGGGGACGGCCCTCGACCCACTCCGAGACGATGACGTGCCGGGTGCCGCGGACGAGCTGGGGGATGCAGAAGTCGGGGTCGCCCACGAACGCCTCGGCAAAGGCGGCCTGGTGCTCCGCCTCGAGGCGGTAGTCCAGCTCCTCGGCCATCCGCTCGCGCAGCTCGTCGAGGATCGGGCCGAGCTCGATGCCGGGCACCCAGCCGGCTGCGACCTTGACGACGCGGGAGAGCTGTCGCAGGTCGCTCATCAGCGCCGCACCGGCGCCGGGGTACTGGACCTTCACGGCGACGTCGCGCCCGTCCTGCCACACGGCCCGGTGGACCTGCCCGATGGAGGCGGACGCCGCCGGCTGGTCCTCAAAAGACCGGAAGAGACGCCGCCACTGCATGCCCAGGTCGGCTCGCAGCACTCCGTGCACCGTGCTCGTCGGCATGGGCGGGGCGCTGTCCTGCAACTTGGTCAACATGGCGCGGTAGGGACCCGCCATCTCCTCCGGGAAGGCCGCCTCGAAGATGGACAGCGCCTGCCCGAACTTCATGGCGCCGCCCTTGAGCTCGCCGAGCACCTGGAAGAGCTGCTCAGCCGTGCGGGCCTGCAGCTCGGCTGCGACGATCTCGGCGGGCCGGCCACCGAGGCGCTTGCCCAGGCCGAGGGCGGTCCGTCCTGCCAGGCCCAAGGGCACGGTGGCGAGCTTGGCGGAGCGCACGACGGCCTTGCGTGGCAGGTCGGTCACTCGGCTCACCCCCAGATCGGACACCCTGACTCTAAACGCCGGCGGTGGCCGGCCGTGACGCGCCACCCGTCGGCACGCATGGGCCGCCTCGCGGAGGCGCCGTCAGGCCACGCCGCGACCGGGTGACCGGTGGCGCCGACGGCAGCGCGGGTGGATCGTCCATCGCCGGTGGTCCATGCGTGGCCACGGGAGGCTCAGCTCCACCGCGACGCCGGTCGGCACGGGCTCGTGACCGAGCAGCCGCCGGGTGAGCAGGTCGATGCAGCCGGCCACGAGGTGCGCGAGGGCCGGGTCCGTGTCGCTGCTCGTCTCTCGCCGCACGATGTCACCGGCGCTGCCGCACAGCTGCGCGAGGACCGTCGGCCAGGCCGGGTCACGGTCGCTCCGGTGCAGGTCGAGGCACCAGAGGCACGGCCCGGACAGCGCCGGCTCGACGAGCGGACCCACCGTCGCGAAGGACTCCTCGGCGACGACCGGCAGGTGCGGCACGCCCCGCCGCAGCCACTCGTCGCCCGATCGCGGGTCGAGGGCAGTCGGGCCGATCAGCACCGCCAGGGCCGGGCGGACCGCCGGCGGGGGAGCGCCGCCGCCAGGGGGAAACTCAGGGGGAAGCTCGGGGGGAAGCTCGGGGGGAAGCTCGGGGTGGGGCTCCGATGGAGTGACGATCGCGTCGATGCCATCGCGCCGCAACAGCGCAGCCACGTCCCGGACGAGCGCGCCACGACCGGGCAGGACCACCGTGGGCGGGGGCAGGGCGAGCGGCTCGTCGGCCCGATCGTCGGCTGCCGGCCGCCAGTCCAGGACGCCGATCCGGTCGACGACCTCGAGCAGGGCCCGCCATCGGGTCGTTGCGACGCCGAGCTCGCCCGCCATGCGGTAGGAGGAGCGGAGCGTGAGTGACCCGTCGAGCCGGGTCAGGGCCTGCACCTCGACCTCGCTCACCCCGGTCACGATGGCTCCGCCGGAGACCGCACCGAACTGGATCTCGCCGGCGGCGCGGTGCACGGGCCGTCGGGAGGGTGGGATGCGGGGGCGCTCGTCGGACCGCGAGCCGTGGGCGGCGGTCGACCGCGGCCTGCGCCGCGACCCCGTCCTCGGGACGGAGTGGAGCTCGGCAGTGGCCCGCCGCGGTGCATCGCCCGTTCCTGACGCCATCGTCCCTCCGTGGCTGCCGTTGGCGAAGATGCCGGATTGCTGATGCCCGGCCGACACCGGACGGTGTCGTGCTCCGAGCGTCGCAAACGAGGGACGCCTGGCGCGCGCCTCATCCACAGGCTCGGGTCGAGCCCGCCGCGTCAGGAGGGGGAGGGAGAGGTCCGGACAGGGGCGAGGGGCGGGACCATGTCGGTCCCGCCCCTCGCTG
>NZ_JAPFQL010000144.1 GCF_028446585.1 Intrasporangium calvum | reverse complement strand
ATGGTGTTCAACCCGGTCCAGACCGACGTCATCTACGAGCCCGCCGACGGCGTGTCCGCCGACGTCGGTTCCGTCGCCGTTCGCGACCTCGTCCTCGTCGGCTCCGGCGACGGCACGGTCGTCGTGTCGGGAGCCGCCTACAACGGCGGCGCCGAGCCGGTGACCCTGCAGGTCGCGCCCCAGGGCGAGGGCGCTGCTGCCGGTTCCGAGGTCCAGGTGCGCCCGCGTGAGCAGCTCACCCTCGCGACCAAGGGGCTGCGGTTCGACGGCCTCGACACCGAGCCCGGCTCGATGCTGCCGGTGGCCGTGACCACCCGCCCCGGCGGCACGGCGGTCGTCAACGTGCCCGTCATTGCCGCGACCGGTCCCTACGCGACGGTGACTCCGGCGCCCGCGCCGACCCCGACGGCGCCCACCACGCCCGCCACGACGACCGCGACCACGGAGCCCACCGCGACGACGACCACCACCGGCTGAACCGCCGGCCGAGACGACGAAAGGACCCCACCGCAGTGGGGTCCTTTCGCATCTCAGCCCGTATGCCGCTGGGCTCGGCCCGCGTCGACGCTCGGTGACGGGCGGCGGGCTTTCAGCTCGCCTCGAACTTGTAGCCCAGGCCGCGCACGGTCACGATGTGCACCGGGTTGGCGGGGTCCGGCTCGACCTTGGCGCGCAACCGCTTGATGTGCACGTCGAGCGTCTTCGTGTCCCCCACGTAGTCGCTGCCCCAGACCCGGTCGATCAGCTGCATCCGAGTCAGGACCCGCCCGGCGTTGCGCAGCAGCATCTCCAGCAGCTCGAACTCCTTGAGCGGCAGGGGTGTGGGCGTGCCGCTGACCGTCACGGTGTGACGCTCGACGTCCATCCGCACCGGGCCGGCCTCGATGGTGGGCGGCAACAGGTCCTCGGGCTCTGCCAGACGGCGGAGGACCGCCTTGACCCGGGCGAGCAGCTCGCGGCTCGAGTAGGGCTTCGTCACGTAGTCGTCCGCACCGATCTCGAGGCCGACGACCTTGTCGATCTCACTGTCCTTGGCGGTCAGCATGATGACGGGCACCGACGAACGCTGACGGAGGGAGCGGCAGACGTCGATGCCGGAGAGGCCGGGCAGCATGAGGTCGAGCAGGACGAGGTCCGCGCCGTTCTTGTCGAACTCGGCGAGCCCGTCGGGGCCGGTCTCGGCCACCGCGACGTCGTAGCCCTCCTTGCGGAGCAGGTAGGACAACGGGTCGGAGAACGACACCTCGTCCTCGACGATCAGGATTCGACTCAAGACTGACCTCTCGTGGATCTGGCCGGGCCGGCCGGGTGGACCTCAACTGGAGCGTACTGGTCCGGTGGCTTCGCACCCCCGGCATCCGCGGCAGCTGCCCGCGGCTCGGCGACGGTGTCGGTGTCGGGGTGGGGGGCCGAGTCCGCCTCAGCGTCCTGGGGCGACACCGTGAAAGCGGCATCGGAGGGCGCAGCCGGTAGGGAGATGGTGAACGTCGAGCCGCGATCGACCTGGGACCACACGGAGACAGTGCCGCCGTGGTTCTCGACGACGTGCTTGACGATCGCCAGGCCCAAGCCGGTCCCGCCCGTCGCCCGCGACCGCGCCGAGTCGACTCGGTAGAAGCGCTCGAAGATCCGCTGCTGCTCCTCCGGGGCGATCCCGAGGCCCTGGTCGGTCACCGCGACCTCGACGACCCGTCCTGGCCGGCGACGGGTCGAGACTCCCACGCGCGTGCCCGCGTCTGAGTAGGCGATGGCATTGCCGATGAGGTTCCCCACGGCGGTCGTGACGAGGTCGCGATCACCCCAGATGAGGCAGTCCCTGTCCGCCTGGACCGCGATCTCGATACCGTGCTCCTCTGCCAGCAGGCGGTAGCGCTCGACGGCGTCCTCGGATGCAGCGCCGACGTCGACGACCGTCGACTCCTTGACGACATCGGCGCCCTGCAGCCGGCTCAGCTCGACGATGTCCTTGACGAGGCTCGACAGCCGCCGCGACTCGACGCCGATGCGCGACGCGAACCGCTGAACTGCCTCCGGGTCGTCGTAGGCGTCGAGGAGCGCCTCGGCCAGCAGGGAGATGCCTCCGACCGGGGTCTTCAGCTCGTGGGAGACGTTGGCGAGGAAGTCGCGTCGAATCTCCTCGACGCGCCGCGCCTGCGAGATGTCCTCGACAAGGAGCAGGACGTGGTCGGCGCCGAGGGGTGCGACGCGGGCGGCCATGACCACCGTGCCCTGACCGATGCCCTTGCGCAGGTCGAGCTCGGCCTCGCGGATCACGCCGTCGCGACGCACGGCCCGCGCCAGATGGAGGAGCTCGGGGTGCACCACCTCCTGTCCCCGGACGAGGCCGTAGGCCACCGCGGCCGGTGAGTTGTTGACGACTTGGTCGGACCGGTCGACGACGATTCCGCTGGACCGAAGCACCGAAAGCACCTCGCCCACACCGGGGGGCAGGTCGGATGGGGCCGCGATGACGGCCTCGTTGCGCCGGGATCGGTCGGTGGCCCGGACGGCAAGGATGGCGACACCGCCGATCCCGAGGCCGACGAAGCCACCCAGAATTGCCGCAGTCGTCGGATCCACGTCTCTCAGATTACGCATCCGTGTGGGAGGCTCGGACCACACGACTGCGCGGCGAGCCGGGACGAAACCGAGTGTTCACCTCTTCGCCGTGATGCATTCACGCGCTGGTGCGACCCTCGCCGAGAGCCCGCCAGTGAACACGAGACGAGGAAGACCATTGCGCGACCAGTTCCACGAGGATCTCGACACCATCACCGATCAGCTCGTCGAGCTGACGCGACTCGCCGGGTCCGCCATCTCGCGCGCCACGACGGCCCTGCTCGACGCTGACGTACAGCTCGCCGAGTCGGTCATCGAGGCCGACAAGCAGCTCGACGAGATCCGGATCAACCTCGACAACCTGTCGATCAACCTGCTGGCCCGCCAGCAGCCCGTGGCGACCGACCTGCGCATCGTGGTCACGGCCATGCACATGAGCTCGGACCTCGAGCGGATGGGTGACCTCGCCCGGCACGTGGCGAAGGTCGCCCGCCTGCGCACGCCCGAGTCGGCGGTCCCCGCGCAGCTGCGGGCTCACATCCTCCAGATGGGTCAGGTGGCCGAGGCGATCGTCGCCAAGTGCGGCTCGATCATCGCGAGCAAGGACGTCGAGGCCGCGGCCGCCCTCGACAAGGACGACGACGCGATGGACGAGCTGCACCGGGAGCTGTTCTCGGTGCTGCTCGACGAGGAGCGGGACCTGCACCGCAGCACCGTCCTCGACCTGGCGCTCATCGGGCGCTACTACGAGCGTTTTGCCGACCACGCCGTGTCCGTCGCTCGCCGCGTCATCTACCTCGTCACCGGGGAGTACGACACCGAGGTGAGCTACGACCACGAAGAGGTCGAGGACGCCGACGTCATCGCGCAGATCGAGCGCAGCAGCTGACCCATCGAAAGAGCAGTTCGCGACACGCCCGCCCCTATCGAAAGAGC
>NZ_JAPFQL010000143.1 GCF_028446585.1 Intrasporangium calvum | reverse complement strand
GGGTGTCCACACCCAACTTCACTCGAGTGGCCCCGGTGTCCACACCCCGGCGTCACTCGAGTGGCCCCGGTATGCACAGGGCCCCCGATCTCTCGAGGGCCCCGTGCACGCGAGTCCGGGCGTCAGTGGCGCGGCTCGCGCCGGTCGTCGCGCTGGTAGAGGTCGTCGACCTGGTCTCCGTCGCCGTACGTTCCCTCTTCGCCGCCCAGCGAGATCATCGTGCCGTGCGCCGCTTCGGCCCTCACCCGCAGCTCGGCGGGGGCGATCGCCTTGGCGAGGTGCCAACCGGCGACGGCCACCAGCGTGCCCAGCGCGATGCCGCTGAGCGAGAACGAGTCGCTGAAGACGAGCGAGACGTTGCCGACGCCCATGATGATGCCCGCCGCGATCGGCACGAGGTTGATCGGGTTGCCGAAGTCGACGCCGTTCTCCTTCCAGATCTTGGCGCCGAGCAGGCCGATCATGCCGTAGAGGACGACCGTGATGCCGCCGAGGACGCCACCGGGGATGGAGAAGACGAGCTGTCCGAACTTCGGGGAGAAGCCGAAGAGGATCGCCACGAGAGCCGCCACGTAGTACGCCGCCGTCGAGTAGACCCGGGTGGCCGCCATGACGCCGATGTTCTCGGCGTACGTCGTGGTGGGGGAGCCACCCACGGCGGAGGCGAGCGCGGTGCCGACACCGTCGGCGGCGATCGCTCGGCCCATGTAGGGGTCAAGGTTGTGGCCGGTCATCTCGGCGACGGCCTTGACGTGGCCGGTGTTCTCGGCGACCAGGGCGATGACCGCGGGGATGACGAGCAGGATCGCTGCCATCGAGAAGCTCGGCATGTGCCACCCGGCGACCTCCTTGCCGTCGGCCCCCATCATCGTCTCCGGGGGGAAGCCGAACCACGAGGCAGCGGAGACCGCGTCGAAGTTCGTGCGGAAGTGAGTCGTCGCCTCGGTCGCGCCGCCGAGGACCGAGGTGATCTGGCCGACGGTCCGGTCGAGCACCCACGACAGGAGCGTGCCGAAGATCAGCGCGAGGAAGACGGCGATGCGTGAGATGAATCCCTTGAACGCGACCGCGCAGACGATGGTGAAGAGCATCGTCGCGAGGGCCACCCACTGGTCCTGCGGCCAGTAGATGCCGGCCACGACGGGGGCGAGGTTGAAGCCGATGAGCATGACGACCGCGCCCGTGACGACGGGGGGCAGCACCCGGTGCAGGACCTCCGAGCCGAGGTAGTGGATCGCGAGGCCGACCAGGGCGAGGATGAGCCCGGCCACGAGGATCGCGCCGGTGACCGTGGCCGACGTCGACCCCTCCTGGGCCCGGATCGCGACGACTGCGCCGACGAACGAGGCCGAGGTGCCGAGGTAGCTCGGCACCTTCCCCTTGACGATGAGCAGGAAGAGAATCGTCGCGACACCGCTCATCATGATCGCGAGCTGCGGGTTGAGGCCCATGACCAGCGGGAAGACGAAGGTCGCACCGAACATGGCCACGACGTGCTGGGCGCCCAGCCCGATCGTGCGCGGCCAGGAGAGTCGCTCGTCGGGCGCGACGACGTCGTCGGGTCCCGTCGTCTTGCCGTCCCCGTGCAGTTTCCAGCCCAAAGCCATTGAAGACTCCTCAGCGTTATGCGGCCGGTCACCTCCTGTGACTCGGCTCACTCCCACGGCGGGATTGCGCGAAACCTACTCCCGTTGTGGGGGAGGGGGTTCGGCATTTGCTGATAACGAGTTGGTCCCGTTACCCACGAAAGGTGCCGTACGCGCCTCGATGCGTCGGAGGGATGGGTCAGAGCCCGCGCATCTGGTGCACCTTGAGCGCGAGGGCGAGGGTGAGGCGCAGCTCGGGGTCCGAGGTGAAGGGCCCGAGCATCTTCTCGAGCTTGCCGATTCGGTAGCGCAGCGTGTTGTAGTGAAAGAAGAGGAGCCGAGCGGTCTCGGCGACGTTCATGTTGGTGTCGATGAGGATGCTCAGCGTCTGGCGCAGGTCGGCGTACTCCGGCTGGTCGTCGGTGGCCAGCTCCCGCAGGGACTCGCGGACGAACCGGCGCAGGTCGGCGCCGTCGGGGATGAGGGCGAGCAGCCGGTAGATCCCGAGACCGTCGACGTGGGCGAGGGCGCCGTCGCCCTGCATCTGCCGCCCGACGGTGACGGCCGACAGTGCTTCGTCGTACGCCTGGGGCAGCTGCGCGGGTGAGGTGACGGTGCGGGACACGCCCGTGGAGAAGCTGCGTCGGCCGCCGCCTCCGTCGCCCCGGACGACCCGGACGAGGTCTCCGACGACGCGCATCACGCGCTCGGTGTCTCCCGGCTCCGGCACCGCCACGAGCGAGACGACCTCGCGGCTGAAACCGACCACGGGGGTCCTCGGGTCGCGGACGCCCACCGCGTGGGTCCACGCCCGGGCGAACCGCTGCTGCAGGAAGCGGATCTCGTCGCGGTCCCGCTCGGTCTGGTCGTCGTCCTCGTCGGTCTCGGCGACGACGACGACCAGCGGCCGGTCGATGTCCCAGCCGAGGGAGGAGGCGTGGGCGATGGCGTCGATCGGCGTGCCGGCCCGGCCCGAGAGCGCGTCGCGGAGGAACTCGGCGCGGTACTTGCTCTCGACGGCGGAGACGGCCTGGTCCTTGGTGATCGCCAGGGCGGCGACCGTGGCGGCTCGCTCGAGGAGGCGCACGTCGTCCTCGGTGAGGGTGCGGTGGCGCGAGAAGGCGACGATGACGCCGTGGTCCAGCTGGCCGGCGATGATCCGCACGGCTGCCCGGTCGGCGTCGGTGCCCGCCTCCCGTGGCCCCATCGGCTCGGACTCGACCAGGAACCGGCCGGACCGGTCGAAGCAGGGCAGCGACTCCGCCCAGCGCAGCTCGTCGGGGTCGCCGGCCCGGGCGATGACCCGCCCGTCGGTCGTCGTCACCATGGCGGCCGCGGCGGCGGTCGGGTCGAGGAACGCGACGACCCGCTCGCACAGCTCGTCGAGGGTGCCGCCGGCCAGGACGATGTGCACCAGGGCCCGGTCCGCGTCCTCGAGGCGGCGCAGCGCGGCCGTCTGGCGCTCGAGCTGCTCCCTCACGGAAGCAAGTTCGGCAGCGGATTCCGCTGTCAACTCACCATTGATGAGGGCCGGATCGTTGGCAACATTCACCATGAGCGCACCCTAACCTGCCTCGGTACCGTCGGTCATCGATCCGGCTGCGACGGGGAGGAGGGCTCCTGTGCTCATCCCCGCCCGCCCATCGTGGCCTGCAGCCGTGTCGCACCTCGTCCACGGGGTCGTGACCGGTCGGAGGCAGACGGCTCGGGTCCTCGGGGTCTTCCCGACCTGCGTCTATGTGGGCCTTGGTTCACACGACGAGGTCCTGGCGCTGCTCACCCGTGACGCGCTGGTGCAGCCGATCGGGCTGCGGCTCGCGGCCAAGGCGGGGGAGGTGCGTTGGGACGTGGTTCCCGGCGACGAGGTCGTGGTCGGCGAGGGGCGGGTCAGGCTGGCCCGGGCTGATGTCGTTGCAGCCCGGGTGCAGCACCCGTCCCGAGTCGTGCCCCGACCGCAGCCGGCACGCCACCCCCAGCTCACTCGAGTGGGACGGGGTGGG
>NZ_JAPFQL010000142.1 GCF_028446585.1 Intrasporangium calvum | reverse complement strand
GTTCCCCAGGATCGGGCCGTTGATGGACGACGCGAAGACCGAGGTCCTCGCGTTCACCGCGTTCCCGCGGGCGCACTGGACCAAGATCTGGTCCAACAACCCCATCGAACGCCTCAACCGGGAGATCAAACGGCGAGCCCGGGTCGTCCGGATCTTCCCCAACGGCGCGGCCGTCATCCGCCTCGTCGGTGCCGTGCTGGCCGACGCCCACGACGAATGGCAAGTCGCCGATCGCCGCTACCTCTCCGAGGCATCCATGGCGCTGCTGTACAAGACCAGCGATACTGACACCGCCGCCATCACCAGCGGCGCGTGAGCACCGAGGAACCAGCCCTCAAAGCCCACCACCCGACGGGGCACCATCGTGGTCGCGCCTTTCGCCGCTATCTCGGCTCGCCAGTAGGTCGCGGCGTCCTGACCGCCCGTCATTGCCACGAACTCGGCAGTTCCTGCGGCGAGCATCACGTCGGCGGGGGTGTTGTCTACGTATGACTCCAGGGCCAGGTACAGAGCGCTCGCGCTGAGGAACTCGGCGTACTCACGCACGGATTGCACCACCGGGAACGTGGCGGGATTGCCGTGCACGAGGGCATTGCGGATGCGACGTCGGCGCTTTTCTAGGACCTCGCCTTCCGCCTCGTATTCCGCGATTAGCGCGCTGTACCTTGCGTGATCGCTGATGCTGGCGAACATGCGCTCGATCCAGCCGCGTTCGTGCTCGAGACGGCAGAGCGAGATGAAGTCGGTCGCCCGATCCGCGAGTAGCAGGATCCACGGCTGCTTCGGTTGACTCGAGAGCCATTCGACCGTGAGCTCATGCTGCAACTCTCGACTCTCGCCGCCCCCGAGGAGGCACATGCCTGCCGCCCGCTGGAGGTCATTCAACCAGCGGGCATGCATCCACCGCTTGCCGAGGAGTGTGAAGAGGTCGTTGGGGTCCATGGCGGCATGAGCAGCGACGTGTTGCACGACGCGGTCTGAAAGCGGGATGACACTGCTGATGTCCGCCTCAGAGGGCTTGCGGAGCGCCATATCGCGGGTGAACGGATGATCGAGCGTCGTCTGCACCTCGATCGCTGCAGCGAGAAAGCGCGGCAGCTCTTCGCGCGCCAAGGCGTCCGCGATGCGGGGCCCGTGTTCCTGTATTGCCTCCGACGTCATCCGGGCACCGTAAGTGTCGTCTGGAAAACCCGTCTGCTTCCAGACGGCCCGGAAGCCGGGGCTTGCGGGCTGCCCGGAACGCACAACGACGTGCTCAGAGAGTTGCGGACGTATGCCCCCCCGAGCGGTGCAGGGCGACGCTAAAGATGACGTCGACGATGGCCACGGCGCGCTCAAGTGCGCCTGCCGCTGTCGTATTGCCGAGATCCACGCGGATGAGAGTCTCGACCTCGCGCTCCTCGCCGGCCTTCTCAGGGACGCGGAAGGTGATGCCGTCCTTAACGATCTCCCAGAGCTCTCCTTTGTGGTCGAAGTCCTGCCTGCCGGGCTCCGCATTTGGCACCGCCCACAGCGGTTCGAAAAAGGAAACCCGGCCTGCCGTGAGCTGAATGTGTGCCCGTCCCTTGTACCCGAGCCAGACCGCAACTGGCTCGATCGCTGCGGGTGCCCCAACGTAGGCACGGGCCTTGTCAAGCCGGTCGGAGTACTGCGTCTCAAGTTCGCCGAGCGGAATGGCGTCGGGGTCCCGCCCGAAGGCGAGGACCGACACCAGGCCGCGGAACGTGCCCTCTGCGTCGACGCCGCGATGCTGCAGCTGCTCGAAGAGGAGCTCGACGATCGGCCGATACTCCCGATGAAGGAGCGTTCGATCCTTCGCCGCGTCGACGACGTCATCCCAGCTGGCACGAACCGCATCGTCAGTAGTGAGAGCACTGAGCAGGTCGCCGGCCGCCGTCTGCAGGGCTGCCCAAGCGGGGTCCGCTCGGAGTGCTCCAGGTGGCTGCGAGAGGACGGCGTTGCCGCTCGATGTAAGCGCTGCGAAGGCTGTCCGGAACGCGGCGAGCTCGAGAGAGATGTGTGCGCTCAGGTGCGAACCGATACTGGCGACCGACTGTGCGATGTCGCGGTCGAGCGAGTCGCGATTGGCGGCCTTCTTCCAGGCATCGACGCCGCTCGCAAGCTCTAACCACTGCATGATCTCGTCAACGACGATGGCGAGCGGCAGCACAGTGGATACCCCGTGGCGTCGATCGAGCGATGACACCAACGACTTGAGCCAGTCCGGTGTGCCATCGGACCAGTGATCGCTGACGTTGTAGTCGATCATCATGAGCCGTCTCCGATCAAGTGGTCTCCATGGGCGGCTGCTCGGCCACCGTCGGATTGTGCCCAACGTATCGAGCAGGTGGCTTCGAGCAGGCGATCCAAAGCCCAACGCCATGAGCCGTCTTTTCCGCCGGGCGCCGTGACGCGGCGGAGTGACGCGTCTCGCCTTCGCCGTCCTGGTCACACGACGGGGCGTCGGTCTCAAAAGGAAGCACCTGTCTCAGCCGGGGTGGCGTTTGCCGACTGTCGGTCGCCCGCCACCGTTGTCGAGTGAGGCGGCCGTAGGCTCCCTCCCATGGGTGAAGAGCCTGCCATCACGTACGTCCTGGTCGACGGAGAGAACATCGACGCCACCTTGGGCACCTCCATCCTCGGACGGCGGCCCCGACCCGAAGAGCGCCCGCGGTGGGAGCGACTGCTGCAGTTCGCGCAGGAGCTTTGGGGACAGCCAGCCGCTGGGCTGTTCTTCCTCTCCGCTAACAACGAGCTCCCGATGCCCTTCATCCAGGCATTGGTAGCCATTGGCTACCGACCCGTCCCGCTCTCCGGGGGGAGCAACGAGAAGGTGGTGGACATCGCAATCCAGCGGACCTTGGACGAGATTCGGCGCCGACACGCGGATGTGCTGCTCGTCAGCAATGACGGGGACTTCGTCGACCAGGTCCGGGACCTCCTCGACGGCCGGCGCGTGGGTGTCGTGGGCTTCCAGGAGTTCCGCAGCAACGCGTTCTTGCCGCTCGCGGCCCATGGCCTGTCGACCTTCGACCTCGAGTACGAGGTTCAAGCGTTCAACGAACCGCTGCCGCGCGTGCGGATCATCCCGATCGACGACTTCGATCCCGCGGAATTCTTGTAGCCACGACTCATCGAGCAAGTCGACTGGCCAACACGCGGCGGAAAGACTCACTTCCGCCAATGTCTGGGCTCGCGGAATGGCGGCGCTCTGCGTCAAGCACGTTGGCCGACACCAAGTCCCTACCGCACGATCCGCCATCCCTGCTCGCTGGTCACGACCGTCGGTCTAGGAGCCGATCGTGCCAAGACGTCGCCGCCACGTCGAATCTGGATCGTGAACGCACCGCCGCCCTTTCGCTCCACCCGAACGGTGAACCGCAGGACGGTGGGACCGGCGGATCCGGTCGCAGCTGGGGCGGGAAGGACCGCGACTCCCGGAGGGGCATCGATGACCGCCGATGCGCCCGGCAATCCGATGAAACAGACGCGAAGCTCGATGGCGTCCCGTCGGGTGGTGGGCTTTGAGGGCTGGTTCCTCGGTGCTCACGGGCCGCTGGTGATGGCGGCGGTGTCAGTATCGCTGGTCTTGTACAGCAGCGCCATGGATGCCTCGGAGAGGTAGCGGCGATCGGCTACTTGCCATTCGTCGTGGGCGTCGGCCAGCACGGCACCGACGAGGCGGATGACGGCCGCGCCGTTGGGGAAGATCCCGACGACCCGGGCTCGCCGTTTGATCTCCCGGTTGAGGCGTTCGATGGGGTTGTTGGACCAGATCTTGGTCCAGTGCGCCCGCGGGAACGCGGTGAACGCGAGGACCTCGGTCTTCGCGTCGTCCATCAACGGCCCGATCCTGGG
>NZ_JAPFQL010000141.1 GCF_028446585.1 Intrasporangium calvum | reverse complement strand
GCCACGGACGAGGTCAGTAGTAGAGGTTGCCCGCCCACGAGTTGTGGCAGGTGCCACTCTTCGAGGACATCTGCGCAGACATCTTGAAGGCTGTCTTGGGCATGTAGGCGGACGTATCGAAGGTGGCCCACTGGTTGGCCCACAGCACGTAGGCGCTCTTGTAGCCGACGTACTCGCCCGTGGACTTGTAGATCCTCACCTTGAAGCTCATGTCGTAGTAGTCGCCGAGCAACCCGTCCTTCCATGCCACCTTCGTGACGTAGAGGTCGGTCTTCTGGTATCCGGTCATGTAGCGGGTCGTGTTGTAGTTCGTCCAGTAGCCGTCGCAGTTGACGGTTCCCGACAGCGCCGTGGATGCGGCGGCCGCCGGGCTGACGCCCATGGTCAGAGCGGCCGCGGTGACCGCGAGCACTCCGAAGCACTTCTTGGCGTTGTCTGCCATGGTTCCCGTCGATTAGATGCCTGCAGGCCCTGTTTGGGCTGCTTCGGCGCGAGGGACGTTACTGACGAAACGGACAGAGCGCGACTCGAGCAGCGAAAGTCTTCACGTGAACGGCCATGCGGTAGTTGATGATTCACGAGAGTGGGGCGACTGCGGCGGCGCCGAATGGCCTGGCGTCGATGACCTCGGGGTGGTGATCCCCGTCAGGTCAGGTGGGGTCGAGGGCGCGCCACACCCGCAGCGACGACGGGCTCAGGGTGACGTCGGACCCGGCCGGGACCCGGGGGCCACGCGCCTCAGGACGCTCCCATGCGCTGTCCCACAGCAGCTCGTAGGCCACCGCACCCGGAGCCGTCGGCAGGGTGATCTCCGCGGCCCACGCGCCACCATTGAGCGACAACAGGATCGAGCCGCCGTCCACGACGCTCCCGTTGAAGAGCGCCTGCAGCACATCCACGGCCGGCCCGTCCCAGCGGCGGCCCATCTCGTCGCCGTCGCCGCCGAACCACGCGAGGTCGGTCGAGCCGTCCTCGTGCACCTTCCGGCCGGAGAAGAAGCGACGCTGCCGCAGCACCGGGTGCTCCCGCCGCAGCGCGACGAGGTGACGGGTCGTGGCCAGCAGGTCCTCCTGCCACGGCTCCAGGTCCCAGTCCATCCAGGAGATCTCGTTGTCCTGGCAGTAGGGGTTGTTGTTGCCGCGCTGGGACCGGCCCAGCTCGTCCCCGGCGTTGATCATCGGCACCCCGCTCGACAGCAGGAGCGTGCCCAGCAGGTTGCGCATCGAGCGCCGCCGGCGGGCGCTGACGGACTCGTCGTCGGTCGGCCCCTCGACGCCGTGGTTCCAGGAGCGGTTGTCGCTGGATCCGTCGGCGCCGCCCTGGCCGTTGGCCTCGTTGTGCTTGGTGTCGTAGGCCGTCAGGTCGGCGAGGGTGAACCCGTCGTGGGCCGTGACGAAGTTGACCGAGGCGATCGTGCCGCGGTCACGGGCGCCGAAGAGGTCCTGCGAGCCCGCGAGCCGGGTGGCCAGGTCGCGCACCCCGTGCCCCGTGTCCCCGGCGGTCGAGACGGCGAGGTCACGCAGCCAGAACGTCCGGACGCTGTCGCGGAACCGGTCGTTCCACTCGGAGAAGGGCGGGGGGAACTGCCCGGTGCGCCAGCCGTGCAGGCCGACGTCCCAGGGCTCGGCGATGAGCTTGACGCGCGACAGCACCGGGTCGGCGCGGAGCGCGACGAGGAAGGGGTGCGTCGGGTCGTAGGCGTCGTCGCGCCCCCTGGCGAGGGCCACGGCCAAGTCGAACCGGAACCCGTCGACGTGGCACTCCTGCACCCAGTAGCGCAGCGAGTCGAGGACCATGGCGACGACGACCGGATGGGTCAGGTCGACGGTGTTGCCGCAGCCGGTGACGTCGATGTCCTGGCCGCGCGCGTCGAGCCGGTAGTAGGCCCGCGCGTCGAGTCCGCGCCAGGAGAGGGTCATCCGATCCTGGGCCTGCTCTGCCGTGTGGTTGTAGACGACGTCGAGGATCACCTCGATCCCGGCGGCGTGGAGCAGCTTGACCATGCCCTTGAACTCGTCGAGCACCCCCTGCGGGTCAGCGGCTGCGGCATACGCGGCGTGCGGCGCGAAGAAGCCCAGGGTGTTGTAGCCCCAGTGGTTGGTCAGCCCGCGCGCCACCAGCTCCGGCTCGTGCGTGAACGCGTGCACCGGCAGCAGCTCCACCGCGGTCACGCCGAGGCCCTTGAGGTGCTCGACGAAGGCCGGGTGCGCGAGCCCGGCATAGGTCCCGCGCAGCACCTCCGGGACGTCGGGGTGCAGCGCAGTGGCGTTCCTGACGTGGACCTCGTAGATCACCGACTCCGTCAGCGAGCGCCGGGGTGGGCGGTCGTCACCCCAGTCGAACGTGTCGTCGACGACGACACACCGCGGGACGTATGCCGCTGAGTTGCGTCGGTCCCGGACCGTCAGGTCACCCGTGAGGTCGGGTCCCACGTGGTGGGCGAAGAGGGCGGGGTGCAGCGTGACGTCGCCCTCGAGCGCTCGGGCGTAGGGGTCGAGGAGGAGCTTGTGCGGGTTGTACCGCTGGGCCCGACCGGGCTCCCACGGCCCGTCGGCGCGGAAGGCGTAGCGCTGGCCGGCCCCGACCCCGGCGACCGTGTCGAACCACATGCCGTGCGCGCGGTGCCGCAACGGGACGCGCCGCTCGGTCTCGCGACCGCTGGCGTCCCGGTCGAAGAGGCACACCTCCACGCTGGTCGCGTGCCCGGCGTAGACACAGAACTCGACGCCGCCTGCGGTCAGGCGCGCGCCCGGCAGGGGCGGGACGTCGGGCATTCCTGGGGGAGGTGGCGGCACGGGGGTCAGCCTAGAGCGGGAGGGTGGATGGCCGCGCGAGCGAGCCCAGCGGCATACGGCATCGTTTGTGACCTGCCTCCGTGTGACTCAGCCTGCTGTGCTCGTTACGGTGGGCCCATGACGGATCCGACTTCCCTGCCCAACTTCCAGCCGCACGTGCCCGCCGGCCCGCCCAACGGCGCCAGCCAGAGCGAGACGCCGGTGCGCGACCGCATCCTTGCCGCGCTGGGGGACCTCGGGGTGGAGGCCAACGTGGACAAGGACGGCGACCTCGAGTTCACCGTCAACGACCAGACCCTCTTCGCGCGCGTCGCCGAGGGCGAGATCCCGCTCGTGCGCTTCTTCGGGCAGTGGCAGCTCCAGGAGCCCGTGTCCGCCGACCGCAACGAGCGCCTCGCGCGCTGCAACGACATGACCCTGCAGCTCAACGTCGTCAAGATGTGCCTCGTCCAGGAGAGCCTCGTCGTCTCCGCCGAGCACGTCGTTCCCGCCTGGGCCGACCTCAAGCTCCTGACGCCGCTGTCGATCAACCACATCCTCCAGGCCGTCCAGTTCTTCTTCCAGTCCTGGCTCCCGGCCGACGACCAGCCGCAGCCCGGGCTCGACGGCGTGCAGGGCGGTCAGTGATGGGCGAGTTCGTCCGGCTCGAGGTCGAGGACGGCATCGGCACGATCCGGCTGGACCGGCCGAAGATGAACGCCCTCAACGTCCAGGTCCAGGAGGAGATCCGCGCCGCGGCGGCCAAGGCGACCGAGCGCGCCGACGTCAAGGCGGTCATCGTCTACGGCGGCGAGAAGGTCTTCGCCGCGGGTGCGGACATCAAGGAGATGCAGACGATGTCCTACACGGACATGGTCGACCGCTCCGGCCCGCTCCAGTCGTCCATCACGGCTGTCGCGCGGATCCCCAAGCCGGTCATCGCCGCGATCACCGGCTATGCCCTCGGCGGTGGCTGTGAGCTGGCCCTGGCCTGTGACTTCCGGGTCGTCGCCGACGACGCCAAGCTCGGCCAGCCCGAGATCCTCCTCGGCATCATTCCGGGCGCCGGCGGCACGCAGCGCCTCGCTCGCCTCGTCGGCCCCGCCAAGGCC
>NZ_JAPFQL010000140.1 GCF_028446585.1 Intrasporangium calvum | reverse complement strand
GGGACAGCGTGAAGGGCCGGAACCTGACGGTTCCGGCCCTTCGTGCTGCTCAGCGAGCGCTCAGCGAGTGCTCAGACGAGACGAACGCGCATCGCCTGCGGGCCCTTCGGGCCCTGCTCGACGTCGAACTCGACGGTCTGGTTCTCCTCGAGGCTGCGGTAGCCGTTGGTCTGGATCTCCGAGTAGTGGACGAAGACGTCCGGGCCCTCGGTCGGGGCGATGAAGCCAAAGCCCTTCTCAGCGTTGAACCACTTGACGGTTCCCTGTGCCATGTTGTGCTCCTTCGTGTTTCAGGTGGGTGGACCCGCACGGCGTGGGGTCCAGGTCGGCAAGGTCGCGACCCGACTCCAGAACCTGAAGAAGGCTGCGCCCGCAATGTCCTCTGCGAGCGCACTACACACAAACAGCAAACGTTGACCGGGACCAACTCTAGCCGTGCGTGCGTGATTCACCCAATCCGAGCGGCGCGAGCCAGCGCCGCCAAAGCCCCGGTGAAGCATTCCTCCGGCGGGTTGACGAGGCCCGCCCCGACCTGGCCGACACCGGCCACCCGTCCGGCCATCCCCGTGTTGATCTGCGGGAGGATGCCGGTCCGGGCGACGGCGGCCACGTCGATCCCCGTCGGCGTGCCGCGGAACTCGAGGATCGGCACCTGATAGACGGGGTGCTCCCCCACGGTGATCTCGTACATCGTCTGCGTGGCCCGCAGCGCGAAGGGCACGTCGCCACCGACGAAGCGCACGATCGCCGGCGCCGCGGCCATCGCGAAGCCGCCGATGCCCGCCGTCTCGGTGATGGCGGAGTCGCCGATGTCGGGGTTCGCGTCGTCCGGGCCGTAGGAGCCGAGGAAGAGCCCCTCGGGCGTCTGGGCAGGCCCGGTGAACCACTCGTCGCCGGTCCCGGAGACGCGGATCCCGAAGTCGGTGCCGTTGCGGGCCATGGTCGTCACGACGGAAGAGCCCGGTATGCCGTGCGCCGCGAGCGTGGCCAGCTTGCTCGCGGGCATGCCGAGGTTGAGGAAGAAGTGCTCGTTGGCCCCCGAGAACCGCACGGCCTCGGCGATGTCCGAAGCCGGGGCGTCAGCGGTGATGAGGGTCGGCAGGAGCTCGCGCAGGAGCATGAGGGACCCGGCCCGGTTGCGGTTGTGACCCTCGTCGCCCATCTGGAGCATCTGGGCGATGATCGCCTTGATGTCGATCGGACCGTCGGCGTCCACGCGTGCCCGCACCGCCTGGTGCAGCAGCGGACCGAGCACGGAGTTCATCCAGTGCAGCCGGTCGATGACCTCCGGCCCGTAGGCGCCGTAGCGCAGCACCTTGCCGAGGCCCTCGTTGAGCGAGCACCAGGAGCGGTTGCCGTGGACGTCGTCGCGCAGCTCATAGAGCCACATCGAGGGGCTGATCACCCCGGCCATCGGGCCGACCGCATCCCGGTGGTGACAGGGCTCGAGCGTGACGCCGTCGCCCCTGGCGAGCCTGGCCTCGGCCTCCTCCGGCGTCTCGGCCAGGCCTTCGAAGAGCAGCGCCCCGATCAGCGCACCCCTGAGCGGCCCGCTCGCGCGGTCGAACTCGACGGGAGGGCCCGCGTGGAGGAACGTTCCCTTCTCGAGTCCGAGCGCCTGGTGAGCGGGCCGCACGTCGATGAGCTCTGCGCCGGCGGCCGTCATCCGCTCGAACGCCAGCCGGTTGGCCTCCTGTCGCCGGGCGTCGGCCAGCACGACGGCGAGGTCGCGCTCCGTCCCCGGCAGCGGCGGCTGCCAAGCGGCCTCGGCGACCGGGACGGCCTGTGCGCGAAGGGACTCCGCAAACAAGGCAGCTCCAGCGGTGGCCACCGACAGGTCCTCCGTGAGCAGCCGCTGCAAGGGTCGCGTCGCCATCAGGACTCCTTCGAGGTCAGCAGGGACACCGCGCACCGAGTCGCGGCCGCATTGCTCAGGAAGACCGAGGCACCCGCGTCGCGAAGGAGCAGTGCGCTGCGACTCAGGCCCTGCGGGTCGCCCTCGGTGCCGGTGATCGAGACGGCGACGGGCAGGGTCCTGCCGCCCGCCTCCGCGGTCGCTCGTGCCGAGCGGATCGCCTCGGCCAGGTCGGGGGCCGGGTCGGGGTGCGCGGCATGGCCGAGGACCAGGTCGAGCAGGAGCACGCCGCACGTCGGGTCGCTCGCCTCGACCGCGATCCGCTCGAGCCGCAGCGACGGGTCGATCATCGGGTGGGGGCGGCCCTGGGTCAGCGAGTCGTCACCGAAGTCGATGACGACATGGCCGGCATCCCGCAGGTCCGGTCCGAGCGCCAGCTCCGGCCGGAGCGGGGTGTTGGACCGGATGTCGCCCAGCGCCTCCCCCGCGACGAGCATCGCCTCGTCGGCGAGCGTCCCGCCCCCGAAGAGCCCGCGCAGCGACGAGCCGGACGCCGGGGGCTGCTCGACCTCCCAGCGCGGCCACTCGACCCCCTCACCCTGCGTCCCGATGACACTCTCGACAGCGGCGGTGAGATCGGGTCTCCCCGCCCCGAGCGTCGCCCAGTGGACCGGCTTGGCGAGCCCAGCGGCATACGACTCGATGGCGGAAAGCACCTCAGCGGCAGGAGGTTTGGAGACCACGAGGATGCGCTCCGTCGCTGAGTCGTCGGCGAGCGCGGCGAGCGCCTGCTTCGTCGAACGGCCGCCGACCGCGGCGGACAGGTCGCGGCCGCCGACGCCGAGCACATGGCTGACCCCGACACCGGCCGCATCGAGCAGGCACATGACCTGCTGCGCGCCCGTGCCCGAGGCGGCGACGACGCCCACGGAGCCGGGACGCACGACGTTGGCGAAGCCGAGGGCGACCCCGCCGACGACCGCGGTGCCGCAGTCGGGCCCCATCACGAGGACGCCCCGACTAGCGGCGAGCTCCTTGAGGCGCACCTCGTCCTCGACAGGCACGTTGTCGGAGAAGATCATCACGCTGACGCCCCCGTCGATCGCGTCGAGCGCCTCCGTCGTGGCGTGCCGGCCGGGCACGGAGACGAGAGCAAGGTTGGCGCCCGAGCGTCGGATCGCGCCGCCCAGCGTCCGAGGAGCAGGCGCGTCGCCGAAACCGCCCGCCTGCGTCGCCGCCGAGCGGAGGCCGGCGAGCGCGTCGTCGAGGGCGGCACGCCCTGCGGCGACGCCCTCGTCGTCGCCCCGGATCGCCACGACGAGATCGTTGGGGCCGGCCGCCGGGATCTCGAAACCCATGGCGCGGATGACGTCGAGGTTGAGCTCCGTGGCCATCGCGACCTGGGCCGCCTCGACCCCGGGGGCCGCGGCCACCGTGCGGGAGACCTGCATCAGGCTCACCGAGTCGTAGTAGGCGCCACTGCGGATCTCGACCTGGTCAGCCATGCAAGGCACCTTCCTTGAGGTGGGCGACGGAGGTCCGGTGCTCGGCCAGGGCACGGCGTGCAGCGGTGACGCCGACGACGAGGTCCCGGCCCGACGAGTGGCCGATCGCGAGGACCCGGGCGAGCAGGTCCGGGTCGCTGGACGGATGGGGCGCGTCGAGGAGGGCGACGACCTCGGGCACGGCGTAGCCCTCGACGGCAGCCCTGAGGAGAGCGGCCGAGATGGACGTGGTGCGGTGCAGGTGCGGGACGAGCGCGGCGCCGAGCCTCTGGACGGCTGCCAGCTCACCGGCCGAGCGGAGCGCGAGAAGGACCCCGGCGACGGCGTCGTCGCCGCTCGGGGTGAGGCCCGGCCCACGGCCCACGAGCGTGGTGAGCAGCCCGTCGATGGGCGCGTCGATGGGCGCGTCGGCCAGCGCGGCAGCCGCCAACCGACCCGCCGCCCACTCGAGTGGCCCCGCTGTCCCCACCCCGTCCCACTCGAGTGGCCCCACTGTCCCCACCCCGTCCCACTCGAG
>NZ_JAPFQL010000014.1 GCF_028446585.1 Intrasporangium calvum | reverse complement strand
GCACCACTGGTGGCGGCCGGTCCGGCCGCCACCCCCAACGGCAATGGCCACCACCGCGAAGGAGCTCTGTCGATGGCCTTCCAGATCCCACCCTCCCGCAAGGGCCTGCCCGAGAACCGTTTTGACTTCACCCTCGACGGGACGACGGTCAACGACCTGCCCCTGCTGCCCTACGCGCCGCTCGTCGCCGTCGAGGCCTTCCACCAGGGCGAGGCGCTCGAGGCGGTCCTCGCCGCCTGTGACACCGATGAGGCCCGTGAGGTCATCCGACGGCTGGACGCCGACCAGTTCCGGGCCTTCGTCGAGGCGTGGGAGGTCGCCTCGGCGGGCCGCGTCGACCGGCTGACGTCTCCCGAGCCTGCGGGGTGAGCACGATGCCGCCGCGTTAGCGTGGCAGCATGTCGCAGCCGCCGCACTACGAGAGTGCCGTCGAGAAGGCGATCCGCGAGGCCCAGGAGCGCGGGGACTTCGACAACCTGCCCGGCGCGGGCAAGCCCCTCGACCTGAGCGACTCCGGCGACCCCGACTGGTGGATCAAGCGCTACGCGGCCCGCGAGAACCTCGACCTCGGCGGGGCCCTGCCCGGAGCGCTCGCCCTGCGCAAGGAGGCGGCCGGCTACCCCGACTCGCTCGTCGACGTCCGCAGTGAGCAGAACGTCCGCGAGATCATCGAGGACTACAACCGGCGGGTGCTGGCCGACCGCCTCCGGCCCGCCGTCGGGAACCTCCCCCCGCTGCTGGCCAAGACCCTCGACGTCGACGAGATGGTCGAGGGGTGGCGCGCCCTACGCGCCGAGGCGCAGGCGCGCAGTGACGCCGCCGCTGCCGCTGCCGCTGCCGCCGCGGCTGCAACGTCGGAGGCGGCGCCGCAGCCCCCCGCCGCGTGGTGGTGGCGGCGGCTCAGTGGGTGGCCGGCTTCCCGTGGTCGACGAAGCGGATGAGGTCGGCGACGGAATCGACGATCCGGCTCGGCCGGTAGGGGAACGTCTCGACCTGCTCGCGGCGCGTCGACCCGGTGAGGACGAGGACGGTGCGCAGGCCGGCCTCGAGCCCGGAGATGATGTCGGTGTCCATCCGGTCGCCGACCATGATCGTGGTCTCGGAGTGGGCGTCGAGGCGGTTGAGCGCGCTGCGCATCATGAGCGGGTTCGGCTTGCCGACGTAGTAGGGCTGGCGGCCCGTGGCGGTGGAGATGAGCGCAGCGACCGACCCGGTCGCCGGCAGCGTGCCGAAGGGGCTCGGCCCGCTCGGGTCGGGGTTGGTCGCGATGAACCGGGCGCCCTTCTCGATGAGCCGGATCGCCCTGGTGATCGACTCGAAGGAGTAGGTCCGCGTCTCCCCGAGCACGACGTAGTCCGGGTCGCGCTCGGTCATGACGAAGCCGATGTCGTGCATCGCCGTCAGCAGCCCCGCCTCCCCGACGACGTAGGCGCTGCCACCACCGCGCTGGTCGGCGAGGAACTGCGCCGTTGCCAGCGCCGACGTCCACAGGGCGTCCTCGGGCACGTCGATGCCGCTGGCGAGCAGTCGGGCGCGCAGGTCGCGGGGGGTGAAGATCGAGTTGTTCGTCAGGACGAGGAAGCGCTTGCCCGAGGCCTGCAGCGCCTGGACGAAATCGGCCGCCCCGGGGATCGCCTGCTCCTCGTGGACTAGCACGCCGTCCATGTCGGTCAGCCACGTCTCGACCGGTCGATGCTCGCTCATGGCGGCCATTCTCCTCGACCGCCCCCGCGGGATCACGACTACCGTTGGCCGCAGGTCCGCGACGACGAAGGGCAGACGCGATGCACGAGGGCACCAACCGGTCGGGACTCGTCCAGGTCGCCCAGCGGGCCGAGGACCTGGCTCGGGCCTCGGGCTTCTATGCGGACCTCCTCGGCGCCGGTCCCGTGGCGACGTTCGACCCGCCCGGGCTCGTCTTCTTCGACCTGGGTGGCGTGCGCCTGCTCCTCGACCGGGGTGCGCCGAGCGCCCTCATCTACCTGCCGGTCGACGACATCGACGCGACCGTGGAGCGGCTCCGCGGCTCGGGCGTCCACGTCGAGACGGAGCCCCATGTCATCTTCGGGCACGACGACGACACGCTGGGGCCGGCCGGGACCGACGAGTGGATGGCCTTCGTCAAGGACTCCGAGGGCAACCTCGTCGGCCTCGTCGAGCAGCGGCTCCGACCCTGAGGCGCTCGGAGACTGCGCCGCCGAGGCTGTCGATCAAGACATACCCGCTCAGCCTGCTCACGCCGATTGAGCAGCCGCCCCCGACCTCGACCTCGGGCGGGTCATGGCCGAGATCGAGCGGGCCCACGAGAGACGCCGGCGGGCCGAGCTGCGGACGCCGGGCTAGATTTGCCGTCATGACCGCACTGCACGCCGAGGCGCCGACCGGGCTCGCCGAGCCGTGGGGCGGTGCGAGCCGGGTCGTGGACCTGGGCGGGCCGGTGCACTGGGTCGACTTCGCCGCGCCGGATGCCGCTGGGCCCGCTCCCGCTGGGGCGCCGCTCGTCCTCGTCCACGGTCTGGGCGGGTCGCACCTCAACTGGGTGCAGGTCGCGCCGGCGCTCGCCGAGGGCCGGCGGGTCGTGGCGCTCGACCTGCCGGGGTTTGGACTCACTCCGGCAGCCGGTCGCGACACCGGCGTCCGCGCCAATGCAGCCCTGCTCGGACGGTTCATCGACGAGGTGGTCGGTGAGCCGGCCGTGCTCGTCGGGAACTCGATGGGCGGGATGGTGTCGCTGCTGCTGGCCCATTCGCAGCCGGAGCGAGTCGTGGGGCTCGTGCTCGTCGACCCGTCGGTGCCGACCGGTCTCAGCACGCTCGACCGGATGGTCGCCGTGCAGTTCGGCCTCTACGCCACGCCGGTCGTCGGCGAGCAGTTCCTCGCGCGGATGCGCCAGCGCTACTCGACCCGACAACGGGTGGCGGGCACGATCCGGCTCTGTTTCGCCGACGCGGCTCGCGCCGATGCCGCGGTGCTCGAGGCCGGTGCCGCCCTCCTCGCCTACCGGGACAGCCTGCCACGGGCCGAGGCGGAGTTCCTCCGGGCGGCGCGGTCACTGCTGACGGTGCTGCGCCGGGGCCGGTCCTATGCCGACCTCATCCGCGCCGTCACCGCCCCGGTTCTGCTCATCCACGGGGAGGAGGACCGCCTCGTGGCGGTGGCCGCCGCGCGCAGGCTCGCGGCGGCCAACCCGCACTGGCAGACGGAATGGCTCGCCGGCGTCGGTCACACCCCGCAGCTCGAGGTGCCCGAGCGGTTCGTGGCCATCGTCGAGCCGTGGCTGGCGGCCCTTCCCCGCTGACGGTCAGCGCCCGGCTGGCGCGCCGGGTCGCAGGTCGGCGCGAGCGCCCAGCTCCTCGCCCCACGCCTCGGCGCGTTCGAGCTCGCCCTCGTTGAGCGGCCCGTCGGTGTCCGCCACCCAGAAGGTCTCGCCCTGCTCGGCGCGGCGGAAGCCGCGCGCCCGCAGAGCCTTCGCGGCCGACTTCGCGGCCGACCCCGGCATGAGCCGGACCTTGACGCGGGTGTCGAAGGTGAGGACCGGCAGCTCCGGGCGAGGCACGACGGCCTCGACCCACTCGCGGATCCCGAGCCGGACGTGCTCCTTCGCGCCCTTGGTCCTGGCATCCTGACGGGTCGACTCGCGGGTCATGCTGAAGGCATGGGTCGGTCCGCCGACAATGAGCAGGCTCACCTCCTCCGGGATGACGCCGGGTGCCTCGTCCGAGCGGACGAGGCTCGCGGCGTCCGGCTTGTCGCGCGTCAGTCCCCGCTTGATGGCCTCGGCAACGCCCTTGGTGTTGCCGAAGAGGGACTCGTGGATGATGAGCGCCTTCATGGGCCAACCCCCTTGGTTCTCCACCGGCCACGCTAGGACGCCCGCGCCCGCCCCGCGCCGGATCGTGACGCATCAGACGCACTGCCGGACCGGCAGGCGCCGCGGCCCACAATGGACGGGTCAGCGACACCCGAGAGACCTGCAGAGGAAGGCAAGAGATGGACGCCAAGGACTGGGACGAGCGGTACGACGCGACGGAGCTGGTCTGGTCGGCCGAGCCGAACCGGTTCGTCGAGGAGATCGTCCGGCCCCTGACGCCCGGCACGGCCATCGACATCGCTGCCGGTGAGGGCCGCAACGCGATCTGGCTCGTCCAGGAGGGGTGGACGGTGACGGCGGTCGACTTCTCCGGGGTGGCCGTGGAGCGGATGCGGGCCCGGGCTGAGGCGGTGCTCGGCGCGGAGGCGGGGCGGTTGACCCCGCTCGTCGGGGACGCCACGGTGCCCGCGCCAGGCGGCCCAGCGGCATACGACCTCGTGCTGTTCTGCTATCTCCAGCTGCCGGCTGCCGAGCTGAAGGCGGCCCTGCGCCACGGCGTCGAGGCGGCTCGTCCAGGTGGACGCGTCGTTGTCATCGGTCACGCCGGTCGCAACCTCACGGAGGGTTGGGGCGGGCCGAGCTCGCGCGACGTGCTCTACGACCCCGACGAGGTGGTGGACGCGGTCGACGGGCTGCCGGTGGTCGTGGAGCATGCGGACATCCGGGTCCGGCCGGTCGAGACCGACGAGGGACCACGCGAGGCTCTCGACACGGTCGTCGTGCTCAGGCGCGCCTAGGGGACCTGACGTTCGCGCGGATGAACTCGACGACGTCGTCCAGGACCTCGTCCTGGTTCGTCTCGTTGAAGATCTCGTGACGTGCGCCCGGGTAGGACTTCGCGGAGGCGTGGCGCCCGGCGAGGGACGCCCAGCCCGCCTTGGTGTCGGCCAGCGGCACGAGCTCGTCCGCTTCGCCGTGCAGCCAGAGGATGGGGTCGTCGACCGGGCCGGCCGCGGCGATCATCCGCAGGGCCTCCTGGATCGCCTCGAGGGTGCGGCGCTTGAAGGTTCCGTGCCAGACGAGCGGGTCGGCGACGTAGGCCTCGCCGACCGCGGGGTCCCGGCTGAGGGTGCTCGGGTCGATCGGCACGTCCGGGATCTCGTCCGCTGCGAGGAGGGCATCCGCGGCGCGCCACTGTCCGAGGACCGGCGCGGACAGCACGATGGCCCCCAGGCCATCGCCCCACCGCTGGGCGTAGCGCGCGGCGATGAGCCCGCCCATGGAGTGCCCGATGAGGACCACGGGGACGGTCGGGTGGTCCGTCCGCGCCAGCGACTCGAGGACGTGGACGTCCTCCTCGACCTCCTGGAAGCTGTCGATGAGGACGGGCTCCCCCTCGCTCTGCCCGTGCCCCACATGGTCGATGGCATAGACCGCGGCACCGTCACCGACGAGACGCGCGGCGACGTGCTCATAGCGGCCCGAGTGCTCTCCGTAGCCGTGGACGAGGATGACCACGTAGTCCGGCTCTCCCCGCGCGTCGTCGGCCCAGCGGCGGCCGACGACCTTCCCTGCATGGCCTTCGAACGACAGTTCGGTGGATTCCATGCCGCCACCTTGGCTCGCGGGGCGTCGACGTGGCAAGGGGGTCGTCCGTCACACTGGTCCCGAGCCGACCAGGTCAGATTGATACCCGCGGGGGTATCATGTGAGCCAAACTAGGCAAAATTTCAAACACAGGAGGCAGCCATGGAGCTCGACGTCGCTGAGATGCAGTCGGTGATCCGTCGTCTCAACCGGGCCCGTGGCCAGCTCGGTGGGATCGTCAAGATGATCGAGGAGGGCCGGGACTGCCGCGACATCGTCACGCAGCTGGCCGCCGTCTCGAAGGCCGTCGACCGCGCCGGTTTCGCCGTCATCGCGACCGGCCTCAAGGAGTGCATCACCAACCCCAACGGCGAGGAGATGGACATCAGCGACATGGAGAAGCTCTTCCTCTCGCTCGCCTGAGGGCAACGTCACACCGCAGCGTCGAGAAGTCGTCGCCGGGGGGTGGACGCACGTGCACGCGAGGACGACCATGGAAGGCACCCGGAGGAGGCCACCATGGATGCCAGTTCAGACACCACGATGTTCCCCGACGCGCAGGTTGCGACTGACTCGACGCCGAACGGCGAGTTCACCGAGCACATCGAGCGCGTGCGAGCCCACCGAGCGGAGCTGCGTGACGCGGTCCAGAGCGTCGACCGGGCACTCGAGTCCCCCATCGCGCAAGGCGGGGCCTGGCGCGAGCGGGTTCGGGCCGCGCTGACCGAGCTGGCCCACGACTTCGACGAACACATCACCATCACCGAGAGCCCCGGCGGGATCTACGACCGGGCCAAGCGCAGTGCCCCCCGGCTGAGCGGCGCGGTGAGCCGGCTGCTGACCGAGCACGAGGCCTTGCGCGACCAGATCCACGGTCACCTCGCCGCGCTCGAGCGCGACGGCCACGTGGCGGACCTGACCGCCCTGCGGGAGGAGCTGACGACGCTCGTCGGCCGGCTCATCCGGCACCGGCAGGCCGGCGGCGACCTCGTCTACGAGGCCTACAACGTCGACCTGGGCGGGATGGGCTGACGCCCCTCACGTGAAGGACGGCCGCAGCGGGTAGCCCGAGGCGCCCGCTGCGCTCGTGCGCGTCGCGAGAACCTGGTGCAGCTGCACGCCGTTGTCCTCGAAGCCGACTCGTGAACCGGCGAGGTAGAGACCCCACACCCGCGCCCGTCGCAGGCCGGCCAGGGCGACGCAGTCGTCCCAGTGCTTCGCCAGGTTGGCGCTCCAGGCGGCGAGCGTCAGGGCGTAGTGCTCGCGCAGGTTCTCGTGGTGCTTCACCTCGAGGCCTGCGTCCTCCATGACCTCGACGATGTGGCCCGAGCCGGTCAGCTCGCCGTCGGGGAAGACGTAGCGGTTGATGAAGCCACGCGTCGGCAGCCCGGGGTGCTTGTTGTCGGGGCGGGTGATGCAGTGGTTGAGCAGTCGACCCTCGTCCCTCAGGTGGTCGCGCAGGAAGCGGAAGTAGGCGGGATAGTTCTTCACCCCGATGTGCTCGGTCAGCCCGATCGAGCTGACGGCGTCAAAACCGCGCTCCGTCACGTCCCGGTAGTCGGCGTGTCGCACCTCGGCCCGTCCCTCCAGCCCGTCGCGCCGGATGGCCTCCCGGGCCCACGTGGCCTGCGCGAGGGACAGCGTGACGCCCAGCGCGGTCACGCCGTAGTGCTTGACGGCGTGCCGCACCATGCCGCCCCACCCGCAGCCGACGTCGAGCAGGCGCATGCCGGGCTCGAGACCGAGCTTGCGCGCGACGAGGTCGTACTTGGCGAACTGGGCGTCCTCGAGCGTCGTCTCGGGGGTCTCGAAGACGGCACACGTGTAGGTCATCGACGGGCCGAGGACGTGCTCGTAGAAGTCGTTGCCGACGTCGTAGTGGTGGCTGATCGCCTCGGCGTCCCGCTGCCGCC
The DNA here is from genome assembly GCF_028446585.1 of Intrasporangium calvum. Lineage (GTDB taxonomy): Bacteria > Actinomycetota > Actinomycetes > Actinomycetales > Dermatophilaceae > Intrasporangium > Intrasporangium calvum_A. The sequence continues at coordinate 35,210 of NZ_JAPFQL010000014.1, read as the reverse complement.
CGTGTCGCAGCCCCGAGGCGAGCCGCCGAAGCTGTCCGGGGGTCTCCTCGGGCGGGAGCTCAGGGACGGTGAGGCCCGTCGACCGGACCACGCCGACGAGGTCGCGCAGGTCACGCCAGGCCGGGAGCCTGGCACTGACGTCGACGCCCAGGTGCTTGAGGACCTCGTAGGGGTTGGCCTCGTCCATCCCGTCGATGCTCAGCTCGCCCTGGAGGTAGGCGCGGGCCGCACCGAGCTCGCCCGGTGCGGTCAGCAGGTAGCTGACGGCGCGGGGCGAGTGCAGTCGGATCGTCAGGCCGTCGTCGGGGCCGCCGGAGGAGCCGTCCCAGGCAACGACCCGCATGCCTGCATCCCGGCCGAGGATGCGCTCGAATGCCTCACCTACGGAGATCGTCATCGTGCCTGAACCGCCTTCTCGTAGAGGGTGGGGAAGCGTCCATGCGGGTCGTAGCGGCGTTTGGCGGCGGCGCTGGCCCCGCCGCCGTAGAGGCGCGCGAACGTCCCCTCGTCGTAGTACGCGTCGGAGTAGAGGGACTTGTGCCCGCCCAGCTCGGTGACCTTCGCCTCGATGGCCCGGTTGACGTCACCCTCGCGAGCGCCGGGCTGGATCTCGACGGAGGACCAGAACCCCACGTTGACGTAGGGCACGTCGGGGCGCAGCGGGTAGAGGGGCCAGGGCGGGCTCCCGGGGTCGGTCGGGTCTGCAGTCGTCGGCCGTATGCCGCTGGGCTCGGTCGCGCTCGCGCCCTTCCTGCGCAGCTGGATGGGGCACACCCAGATCGGGTCGATCGGCACGTGCTCGAGGAACCAGGTGAGGAAGTCGGCGGTCCGGTCGAGCGGGATCTCGACGTCCTGGATGACGCGCTCCCGGGGAGGCCGGCCCCTCCTGGCGTCGACGGCGGCCATCACTCCGTGTCGCTGCTCGAAGGCGACGATGCGCCAGTACACGTCGCTGCGCAGCTTGTCCTTGGGCCAGAGGCGGCGGATCGCCGGGTGCTGGGCCCCGAAGGCCGCGGAGCACCAGAACCAGTCGGTGTCCCAGCGCCACAGGTAGTCGCGCGCGGTGAGGACGTCGGTCCGGCGCTCCTGGATGGAGCGGTAGTAGATGTGCTCGCGGGTGTAGTCGCTCGGTCCGGGCTGCCCTTCGACGCGGTCGGACCAGCGACCGAGAGTCAGATAGGCCTCGCGCGCGCCGAACACCACACCGTCGACGAAGTCCACCCGGTGGCCGTCCCAGGCGCGGCTCGCGAGGACGCCTGCGACGGCTCTCGTCAGCGCCTCGACGGAGTCGAACCGGATGTGGCGGAGGGCGACGTAGGGCGAGGCCGGCTCGAGCTCGATGACGAGGTCGAGGACGTAGCCGAGAGAGCCGTAGGAGTTGGGGAAGGTCCGGAACAGCTGCGCGTGCTCGTTGTCCGCGGTCGCCGTGACCACCTCGCCGCGACCGTCCCCACCACCGGTCAGCACCCGCATCTCGAGAACCGACTCGTGGGGCAGCCCGTTGCGGAACGACGACGCCTCGATCCCCAGGCCGGTCACCGCCCCGCCGATCGTGATCGTGCGCAGTTGGGGCACGACGAGGGGCACGAGTCCGATTGGCAGCAGTCCGTCGACGAGCTCCTCGTAGGTCGTCAACCCTCCGACGCGCGCTGTCCGCGCCTCGCGGTCGATCTCGAAGACGCCGCGGAACGCGGAGAGGTCGAGGCCGGTCCGGACGCCGTTGCGGGCTGTCCCGTGGCGGAACAGGTTCGAGGTCCGCTTGGCCAGGCGCACCGGCCGATCGGGCGGCAGGGAGGCGAAGTCCCGGGCCGCTGCATCGATGGACTCGTTGATGCGATCGCCTGCCACGCGCGTCGGCATGATTCGAGTGAACCAAAGGTGGAGGGGGATTCCAACGGGGTTGACGCGCCGCCCGACAGCCCCGGCCAAGAAATCTGTCGACCCGGGTGCCCAGTTGTGCACGAGCACGGTTGAATTGGCCATGAAGCGCCGGGCTGTGCCCCCAGCCGGCCATGGATGAAGGGTCACCGATGGAACCCCACGCCCTCCACGACGATCACCCCGAGCCCAATGAGTCCACGGAGCCCACTCCGGTGGCAGAGGTCGTGCCGCTGCACCGGGCCACGGCCTCGGACTTCAGCGAGGCAGCGGTCCTGGGCCGGCGGGGACAGGCGGCCCGAACGGGGTGGCGGCACCTGCTGACCGACCTCTCTGGTGGTCGGCTCCGGCTGCCTCCGAGCCTGTCCGAGATGCGCCGCAACCAGCTGAACAACCGAGTGCGCACGCCGTTCGAGGGCACCCGCCGCATCGTCGTGATGAGCCGCAAGGGCGGTGTCGGCAAGACGACCGTCACGGTCGGCGTCGGCTCGACCTTCGCGTCGGTGCGGGGCGACCGGGTCGTCGCGGTTGACGCCAACCCCGACGCGGGCAACCTGGCGCACCGGATCGCGGGAGACTGCCAGCGCACCATCACCGACCTGCTCGCCGACTCCGGCCGGATCCGGTCCTTCGCCCACATGCGCGGCTACACGTCCCAGTGCACCGAGTCCCGCCTCGAGGTGCTCGCCTCGGACGACGACGCCCGCATCGCCCAGGCCCTCGACCGGGATGCCTACTGCCAGGTCGTGTCGTTGCTCGACCACTTCTACAACCTGATCATGCTCGACACCGGCACGGGCATCCTCGACAGCGCGAACCAGGGCCTGATCAATGAGGCTGACCAGCTCGTCCTCGTCGTGCGGCCCGCCCTCGACGGAGCCAAGGCGGGCGCCCAGACCCTCGACTGGCTCGAGGAGCACGGCCACGAGGAGCTCGTCGCATCAGCCGTCGTCGTCGTCAACGGCATCGAGCGGGAGAGCGACCCCATCGTCCAGTTCACCCGCAAGCACTTCGAGACGCGCTGCCGTCAGGTCACGACGGTGCCGTGGGACAAGGCGCTCGAGGCGGGCGGCCGCACCACCCTGTCCGGTCTCCAGCGGGGCACCCGGCGGGCCTTCCTCGACGTGGCCGCCGCCCTCGCGGACGGGTTCTCCGAGGAGCCCCTTGCCCAGGGCTCGCGTGAGTCGGCAACGCACGGCTTCCGCTTCGGGCCCCTGCCGACGGATGCCGCCGCCCCGGAGGAGTGAGGGTCAGTCGCGGGCCAGCATGGTGAGCCCGAGGCCCACCATCATCGACCCGCCCGTGGCGCCGAGCCGGTCGAGCCGCTGCGGTTTGCGGGCGAACCACTCGCGCGCCTTGCCCGCAGCCACCGCCCAGACGCTGTCCGAGCAGATGGCCATCACGCCGAAGACGACGCCGAGCACGGCCATCTGTGCACCCACGTGGCCGGCGGCCGGGTTGGTGAACTGGGGGAGGAAGGCGACGAAGAAGAGGATCGTCTTGGGGTTGGTCACGCCGACGACGAAGCCGATCCGCAGCGCATGCCCGCGCTTCGCCGCCACCTGGGTCTCGAGCGCCTCGCGGGCGGCGGCCCGGTCCCGGATGGCCTGGATGCCGAGCCAGATGACGTAGGCCGCCCCGACCACCTTGACCACGGTGTACGCGGTGGCGCTGGCGGCGACGAGGGCGCCCAGGCCGACGGCCACGAGGAGCACCTGCGTGGTGATGCCGAGACCGTTGCCGACGACGGAGAGCAACGCCTCCCGCCGGCCGACGGTCAGGGCGCGGCCGATGGTGAAGAGCAGGCTCGGTCCCGGCACCTGGATGAAGAGGATCGACGCGATGAGAAACGCGATCCACTGGCTCGACGTGGGCACCCCATCAGTGTGCTCCGCATCGGCCGGACGTCCAGTCCGAATCCATTGGGCGGACCGGCCAGGGTCAGTCGCCCAGCTTGGCCAGTCGAGCCTCCAGGGCGGCGCGGCGGTGCGCATTGCCCTCGAGCTCGACGTAGCGCATCCCGAACGCCGCGAGGAGCGCGTCGTCGAGGTGACGCACGGCGCCGGGCGGGTACTTGTAGCCCATCCGCGCGGTGATCCGCGCGCTGTCGACGGGGGCGAGCACCTTCTCCAGCGTTTCGACATCGGTGATGTCGAGCTCGCGCAGCAGCCCGGAGACCCAGGCGTAGTGGTCGGTGCGCGACCACCCTGCGTCGGCGTAGCGTCCGGCGAGGAACTTGGCGAGGTCCTGCGAGCCGATCTGCGGCTCGGCGGGCGACTGGTCCCCCTGCGGCTCCGCGGGGATGGCGACCTGGAGGCGGTCGCGGATCGCCGCGAACTCCCGGTCGGCCAGCTCGAGGAGCCCGGCCGCCAGGGTGAACCGCCGGTCGAGGTCGGACGCGTGCTCCTCGGGGACGGTGCCCTTGTAGCGGATGTCGTGCTCGAACTCGGCCCACGCGTGCTGGAGCACGGTCCGGATCTGCACCGACGCGCTCAGTCGTCGGAGCGGCTCGTAGGCCGCCGGCACCGTGCGGCTCGCGTCGACGGCGACGAGCAGGTGCCGGCTTGCGTAGCCCCAGCGCCCGGCCCGGGCCGTCTCGAGCCCGAGGTCCCGGTCGTCGAGGACGGCGAGCTCCTGGGCGAGGAGGTCGGCCACCGCCGTCACGTCGGCCTGGACGTAGGTGATGACGCGCACACCGATCACATCGGTGATGTCCTCAGCGGGGTTGGGGTGCGACGGGACCCCGTCGACCATCCGCTCGGCCTTGCCGCGGAAGGAGTCGACGGACTTCGTCCGCCCCGTCACGCTGAGGTAGTTGATCCCGGCGTCGTCGAGCAGTCCCCGGACCATCTCCACGTAGAGCCGGGTCGCCTCGACCAGCCGCGGGTAGCGCTCGCGGTACTCGGCGACCGCCCGCTGGACGACTGATTGGTGACCACTCCGCGAGGACATGGCCCCATCCTGCCGTGCGGCGTCACCACCCCCGCAGACGGAGCACGACACCGGCGTGGTCGGACGGCCACAGACCGGTCGTCGCGTCGCGGTCGGTGACCTCGTCGCCGGTGATGAAGCCGTCGTCCACCAGGAGCGGGTCCCCGTCGAGCGTGTGGGAGAAGATCATGTCGATCCGGTGGTCGAACTCCGCCGCGGTCGCGTCGTTGACGAGCTCGGACAGGCCGGAGGTCCAGCCCTCCTCGGCCGAGGCCCACTGCAGCCACTGGTCGGTGTAGCCGCCCGGCCCGGTGATGAACTCGTAGGGGTCGTTGTGCTGCACGCCGCCGTCGTTCGGCTTGACCGAGCTGTCGAGCGGGTCGGAGTTGCAGTCGCAGACGAAGACGGTGCTCCGGTCCGTCGCGGTCGCCTCCGCCACGGTCTGCTGGGCCTGGAGCTTCGCCAGGTAGGAGCTGAACGCCTCGAAGTGGCTGTTGACGAAGCGCAGCTGCTGTTTGCCCGCCAGCACGTCGACCCACTGGTAGCCGCGCGAGAAGTTGAGCTGCACCCCGGCGACCGACACCGGCAGGTTGGCGGCGAAGATCTGGTCGTGCTCGGCGGTCACGCGGAAGGAGTTGTCCGCCTTCTTGAGGATCACGTCGCGCATCGTGAGCCGGACATTGCGCATGTTCTGGCCGGTCGGCGTGAAGGCGGGTGCCTCGACGTCGGCGCGCGCGCCCACCTTGACCGCGTCGTAGTCGGCGCCGAGGGCATCGAGCTCGTCGAGCAGGATCTGGAGGAAGTCGTAGTCGACGGTGGTGGCGCTGGGGCTCGCGATTGCGGTGGGGTTGAACGGCCCCGACCGCCACAGCGCCACCTCCTGGAGGCCGACGAGGTCCGGCTCGGCTGCGGCGATCTCGGCGGCGAGCAGCTTGGAGCGCACGGGGAAGTTCGTCTGGTCGACGATGGCGCGGGTGGCGTCCGTGGCGACGGCGAGCGCCGTGATGATCGTCTGCTGCGTCGCGCCGGGCTGCGCCGCGGCCGTCTGCGCCGCGCGGACCGGCCGGTTGATGTCGGCCCCGAGGTAGAGGTTGCGGGTCATCACCGTGAGCGGCTTGCCCGGTCGGGCACCGGCTCGCTCCGAGGGGCCGTCGGCCGCCTGCGACGGCGCGGTGAGCAGGGGCACGGCGAGCACCGCACCGATCGTGGCGGCGACGGCTGCGCGGAACCTTCCGTGGTGCATGTGGTCCTCCCCATTGAGTCGGTGGAGGTGAGCCTGCTCCTCCGAAGGGTGGGACGCAACGGTTTCGCGCGAAACTCCTGAGCCGTATGCCGCTGGGCTCAGCGGGTGCCCACCGTCGGGCCGGCCGGGTCCACCGGCAGCGGTGTGACTGGCTCGAGCGTTCCCGCGCCAGTGAGCGGGAGCGAGCCCAGCGGCATACGGCCTCGTGGGTGTGCGTCAGCCGAGCTGTCCGCGGATGGCGCCCCCCGGGTAGACGGTCGTGTGGACGTTGACGTAAAAGGCCTGAGGCGACTTGAGGATCGCCTTGGCGAGGGACTTCTCGACGGCGACGCACCCGCTCGAGGTGCCTGACACCGGGGCGCCGAGCGGCACGACGACAGGGCCGTTGACTCCGGCCGGTGCGCTGTGGATGTGCGCGCCGACCACGGGGTCGAGAGCCGACACGACCAGGTGGTAGCAGACCTCGCTCAGGCCGACGTTCACCCAGACGTGGGCCGTTCCCGAGCCGTCCGGGTCACCGCCACCCGGTTCGTTGATGCCGGCGAGGTCGGTCGAGAAGGGTCGGCCGTCCGCCAGGGCGGGGACGGGCGCGAGGAGCGCGGCGGTGGCGGCCAGTGCCGCTGCCGCACCGAGAAGTCGGGTGTGCTGCATGGTGAGTCCCTCCGTGGTTGCGGTGATGGGACTGGAGACGACGCCGGCGACCGCACGGTTCACCGGCCCGAGGGCTCAGCGCGTGGGGGGCGGCGGGGGCAGGGCGAGGTTGGTCCGCAGGGCTCCGTTGACCATGGCGAGCAGGACGCCCGTCTCCGATCTGATCACGACGAAGCGCGCCGGCGCCTGCGGTGAGCCGGCGAGCGCCTCGGCCGATGCCGCCTCGGCGAAGAGGCGCAGCGAGATGACCCGGCCGAACCAGCTCGGCGGGTCGAGCCCGGGCGGCGCAGCCGTAGTCTCCAGCGCGCTGAGGTGCCGGGCCAGCGACTCGAACTGGACGGCTGCGCCCGGCCCGGCGCCGCCCGACGTGTCGAGTGCACCGATGTCGCGGATGATCGCGGCATAGCCGGCGAGCGCCGTGGCCTGGTCGAACGCCGCAGTCGACGTCGCGGCGGGCCGCGGCGGGAGGGTGATGGTGACGGTGGGTGTCACCGGGACGGTGGTGGCGCTCACCAGCGTCGTCGTCGCCGTGAGGGTCTGCGTCACGGTCCGCCACTCCGGAATCGTGATGGTCACCGTCGGAGTCGCCTTCGCCCCGGGTGGGGCCTGGCTCAGCTCGATCTGCTCGTTGGGGCTGGAGCAGGAGGTCAGGACGGTGAGCACGACCGCGGCGAGCAGCGCGGGGCCCATGCGCGGCGCGCCGACTCGGACGACTCGCACGGGCTCCTCCATGGGCTGCTTCGGATGGCTCTACAGGGCGCCGACCCGATTGTCGGACCTCCGCTGGCGCTGCGGGAGGAAATGGTCAGATTGGTCTCAAACCGTGCCCTTGCTCGGGGGTGTCCCCTCACAGCAGGGAGCTCGGGTCGTCAGGGACATCGGCGGCGTAGGACTGGAGCAGCTGGAGCGGGACGACGTCGAGGGCCCGCTCATGGGTGGCTGCGAGGACGACGGGCGCGGGGAACCCGGCTCGCTGCGACTCGAGCCAGCGGCCGGCCACCACGCACCAGCGGTCGCCGGGCATCAGGCCGGGGAAGCGCCACTCCGGGCGCGGGGTGACGAGGTCGTTGCCGACACTGCGCTGGTGCTCGAGGAAGTCCGCGGTGACGACGGCGCAGATCGTGTGGCTGCCGCGGTCCTCCGGACCGGCCGTGCAGTGGCCGTCGCGGTAGAAGCCGGTGACCGGATCGGCGCTGCACTCGACCAGGTCTCCGCCCAGGACGTTGCGTTCTCCGCGCACCATGGAGCCCAACCTAGCCCCGCAATCACGTGGACGTGCTGCGCCGAGCCCGTGATGCTGGCGGCATGACTGGTCAGGTCGTCCGCGACTCCCACGGCATCCCGCACCTGCGCGCTCGCTCCGTCCTCGACCTGGCGCGACTGCAGGGCCAGGTGACCGCGGAGGACCGAGGCTGGCAGCTCGAGTGGTTCCGATGGCGGATGGAGGGCCGGACTGCGGAGTACATCGGCGAGAGCGGCCTGCCCTGGGACCGCTTCGCCCGCCAGGTGCGGCTCGAGTCGACGGTGCGCGCCTGCTACGACGCACTCGACGACGAGACGCGCGCGTGGGTGTCCGCCTACGTCGACGGCGTCAATGACCGTATGCCGCTGGGCCTGGCCCGCGCCCCCGAGAGCCGACTGCTCGGGCTGGGTGACGACGCAGCCGCTCCTCGGCCGTGGGAGCCGTGGACGCCGCTCGGGATCTTCTGGGCGGTGCATCTGCTCTTCGGCACCTTCCCGGCGAAGCTCTTCAAGGGCCACGTCGCGGAGCGGCTCGGGCGGGACTGGCTGCCGCTGTTCCACCCCGAGGGCGTGACGCAGTCGGGGAGCAACGCGTGGGTGGTGTCGGGGACCCGCACCGCGAGCGGGCGGCCGCTGCTGGCGGGGGATCCGCACCGGAACCTCGAGGTGCCGGGGTGCTACCAGCAGGTGGGCCTCGCGTGCGATGAGTTCGACGTGGTCGGGTTCGCGTTCCCCGGGGTGCCGGGGGTGCAGCACGTCGCGCACGCCGGCCAGGTGGCGTGGGGGATCACCAACGCGATGGCCGACTACCAGGACCTGACCCGCGAGCAGCTGCGGTGGGCCGGGGACGGGTCGCTGGAGGCGCGCGGGGTTGAGGGCTGGTCGGCCGCCTCGGCAGAGGTGTCGTCGGTGCAGCTGCGGGGAGCGGACCCGGTCGAGGTGCCGGTGGTGGTCACGGAGCGGGGCCCGGTGGTCACCGGGCTCGAGGAGGGTCTCGACGCGGCGCTGTCGGGTGGGTCGGGGCTGCCGCCGCTGCTGAGCCTCCGGACTCCCTCGCAGCTGACGTCCGACCTGGGCTTCGGCGCGTTCCTGCCGCTGCTGCGGGCGCGGACCGTCGACGACGTCGAGGCGGCCCTGGCCCGCTGGGTCGAGCCGGTCAACAGTGCGCTCGTCGCGGACACCTCCGGTCTGGTGCGGCATCTCCTCGTGGGCCGGGTGCCCGAGCGGGACCAGGCCAACCTCGAGGCGCCCGTTCCGGCCTGGGACCCAGCCCATGAGTGGGTCGGCTGGCGGCCTGGACGGGCCATGGCCGCTGGGGACGTGCTGGTGAGCGCCAACGACCGGCGGAGCGGCGGCGGCCTGGGGGTGGACTACGCGTCCCCGTTCCGTGCGAGCCGGATCCGGGAGCTCATCGGCGATCGGGGCGGGCTCACCGCCGACGACTTCCTCGCCGTCCACGTCGACACGCTCAACGGGCAGGCCGCGCTGATGCGCGAGCTGGTGAGCGCGGCCCCGGCCCCGGCCACTGGTGCGGCGGCGCAGGTGCGTGCGGAGCTGCTCGCCTGGGACGGGCACAGCGACGTCGACAGTCGCGGGGCGACCCTCTTCGCCCGGTGGCGACACGCCTTCGTCGAGTGGCTGGCCGAGCACCCGGCGCTCGCTGCGCTCCACGAGCCAACGGGGCACTCGGTGCTCTTCGCGACGTGGCTCTCGGTGCCGCGCCAGATCGGCATCGGCTGGGCCGCGATGGTGCATCGGGCGGGGGCCCACGGAGTCGACGTGGCGGCCGGAGCTGCGGAGGCGCTGGAGAGGGCGGCCCGTCAGGCTGACCGTGACGGTCACACCGCGTGGGGCGACCGGCACTGGTTCGACCCACTCCATGCCCTCGATGGTCTGGGAGCTGCCCCGTCAGTCCCGGACGCCCCCGTCGCTGGGGACAAGGGCTGCGTCCTCGCCGCCGGGAGCGCCCCCGGCGTCACGGATCGGTGCTACGTCGGGCCCGTGGCCCGCTATGTCTGGGACCTGTCGGACCCGGGCCGGAGCCGGTGGGTGGTGCCCCTGGGAGCCTCCGGGGTCGAGGGTGACGAGCACTTCGCCGACCAGTTGCCGCTGTGGTTGTCGGGAGGTGCACTGTCGACCGAGGCGCCGCCTGTGCGAGAGTGACGCCGTGCATTCCAGCGTGACGAGGACGACGATCGTGTGGTTCGTCGTCGCAGCCCTCGCCGGCGCGGGGGCGGTCTTCCTCCACCTGTTCCGGTCGGCCTTCGGCGGTGGCAGCAACGCCGTGCCCCTGGCCATCGCGGCCTACGCGGTCACCGCCGTGGCGGTCATCGCCGTCTACCGGGGCGTGATGACGGCAGCCGCGGAGCAGGACCGGGCCCGCCGCAACGCCGAGCAGGAGCGCGAGATCGCTGACCGGCTCGCCCGCTGGGAAGGGCTGCGGCCCCGCGACCACTGAGGTTCAGAGCCGGCCACGGATCGGGGTCCGTTCCGCCGGGTCTGCTCCGTCGGGCATGACCATCTCCGCCCGCACACCGAGGAGGCGCACCTCGCGACCCGGGTCCAGCTTGCCGGCCAGCGCCACCGCAGCGGCGACGACCTCGTCCCGGTCGTGGGTCGGGGCGTTGAGCTTGCTCGCCTTGGTCTGCGTGAAGAACGGTGCGTAACGCACCTTGAGCGTCACCCGGAAGACGGGACGTCCCTCCTTCGCGGTGTCGGCATGGGCCTGCTCGGCGAGCACCCGGATGGCGTCCCGGATCTCCTCGGGCGTCGTGAGGTTGTGCTGGTAGGTCGTCTCCCGGCTGTGGCCCCGGGCGATCCACGGGCTGTCGTCGACGACGGCGGACCCCAGGCCGCGCCCGAGCTCGCGATACCAGGCGCCCATCCGCGGCCCGAACTCTGCGATGAGTGCGGCCTCGTCCGCGTAGGCGAGCTGTCGAACTGTCTCGATCCCGAGGCCGGCCAGCCGCTTGGAGACCTTCGAGCCGACACCCCAGAGGTCGATCGTGGGCCGGTTGCCCATCACCTCGAGCCAGTTGTCCTTCGTCAGGCGGAAGACGCCCCTCGGCTTGCCGAAGCCCGTCGCGATCTTGGCGCGGATCTTGTTGTCGCCGATGCCGACTGACGAGTGCAGCTGCGTTGCCTCCAGCACCGCGGCCATCGCACTCCGGGCGAAGCCCTCGGGGTCTGCGGTGGTCACCCCGATGAAGGCCTCGTCCCAGCCGAGCACCTCCAGCACCACCGGTCCGTGCTCGCTCTCCAGGGCCCTCAGCGTGGCCATCACCTGGTCCGAGGCGGCGTTGTAGGCGTCCGCGTCCACGGGCAGGATGATGGCGTCCGGCGCCTTTCGGGCCGCGAGCCGCAGCGGCATGCCAGACCCCACGCCGAACTCCCTGGCCTCGTACGACGCCGTCGACACAACCGCCCGCTCGGTCGGGTCGCCGCGTCCACCGACGATGACCGGCTTGCCCGCCAGCTCAGGCCGGCGCAGCACCTCGACGGCAGCGATGAACTGGTCGAGGTCGACGTGCAGCACCCAGGAGCGCGGATCCTCCGTCACCCCAACCATGGTGCCGTATGTGGCTGACCGCCCAGCCGCTCAGGCCGGCGTGCACCGGAGGGGCTCATACCGATGAGCGGTCACTGCGGAGCGCTCGGCGCACGGAGCAGACGGTCGCGGGTCAGGACCTTGGGCCCTAGCCAGTGGAGCATCGGCGATCGACCGTGGTGCCATGACATCGATGGAACCAGCTTGGCGGGGCCGTGCCTCGATCTTGGCGCTGATTGCCGGTGCCGTATGGGTCGTGGTTCTTGTCATCGAAGGCCCCCCTGGGAACGGCTATGGATGGGAATCCGTGGCGATCAGCGCAGGCCTCATCGCCGTGCTCTTCATTCCCATGGCGTACTTCGTCCGTTTCGACAGTGCCAGGCCGGCGCTGGCATCCGCGGCACTCGCCATTGTCGCAGTCGTGATGTCAGCCGCTTCGCTCATTGGCAACTGGGGAGTCGAGCCGACCGCCTTCAGGGTGCTGGAGACAATCTTCACCGTGTTCGTAGTGGCCGCTGGCAGTGTCGTGTTCGCTGTCGCGGCGGCGACGGTGCGGCACTCACGGTCACGACATTCGCACGTTGCATCCTGAGAGCCTTTGAACAGGGGAACATGACCAAGCCCCGATGCGCCGATCAGCGTTCCCGCTGTCGCACCTCGCGCGTTCGATCGTGCCGACCTGACGTCGTCAGGTGGCCGTCGCGTCGATGAGGAGGTAGCCGTCCGGCAGGAGCATCGGGACCTCCAGCCCGACCTCACGGAGCACCCGGCCGGGGAGCGCGACCGGCGAATCCAGCCACACCGGCCGGCGGCCGACGGATGCCCGGCCGCCGGGGGGAAGGAGGGTGACGCGGTAGGTCACGTCGTCGCGGAGCCCGCCCAGCGGCATACGGCCGTAGGAGGACGTGAGGGGGCGGTCGTAGGCGGCCAGCCCGTAGACGCCGCGCGAGCCGTCGTCGGCCACCACGCCCTCCAGCCGGAAGGCGTCGCCCGACAGGTCGGCGTGGACGAGACGACCCGTGTGGAGCAGCGGACGGAGCGCCTTGTGGAGGGCGACCCACTCGGCCACTTCGGCGCGGTCCTCGGCGCTCGCGCGGGTGAGGTCCCACTCGATCCCGAGGTGGCCCCACAGCGCGACCCCGCCGCGGAGCGACAGGGGCTGCACCCGCCCGGTCGTGTGCGCTCGGGGTGACCCGATGTGGGTGCCGACGAGCTCCGGCGGGAGGAGGAGGTTCGTGCCGCGCTGGATGTCGAGGCGGTCGTGGGCGTCGATGCAGTCGGACGCCCAGACCCGGTCGGCGAACTCGATGATGCCGAGGTCGATGCGACCGCCGCCACCGCAGCAGGACTCGATCTCGAGGCCGGGGTGGCGTTGCTTGAGCTCGGCCATGACGGCCTGGACGGCGTGCGCGTTCGCGTGGCCGACGGCGATCCCCGTGGGCTGGGAGCCGGCGTCCACGAGGGCGCGGTTGTGGTCCCACTTGATGTAGGCGATGTCGAGCTCGCCGATGAGCTGGGACATCCGCTCGGTGACATAGGTGACGACCTCGTCCTTCGACAGGTCGAGCACGTGCTGGTAGCGGGACTCCGGCCCCGCGCCACGACCGACGCCGAGCAACCAGTCGGGGTGGGCACGCGCCAGGTCGGAGTCGAGGTTGACCATCTCCGGCTCGAACCACAGCCCGAACTCCATGCCGAGGGCATGGACCCGGTCGACGAGGGGACGCAACCCGTCCGGCCAGACCGCCTCGTCGACGAACCAGTCCCCGAGCCCGGCCCGGTCGTTGCGCCGCCCCCGGAACCAGCCGTCGTCGAGGACGAACCGGTCGACGCCGACCTCCGCCCCGGCCTCCGCGAGGGCGGTCAGCCGGTCGAGGTCGTGGTCGAAGTAGACGGCCTCCCACGTGTTGAGCAGGACCGGCCGGGGGCGCGTCGGGTGCTGGGGCCGCGCCCGGAGGAAGTCATGGTGGCGGCCGGCCAGCTCGTCGAGCCCGTCCCCCCACGAGGCGACGAGCCACGGAGCGGTGTAGGTCTCGCCGGGCGCGAGGACGACCTCTCCGGGCAGGAGCAGCTCGCTGCCACGCAGCAGCCGCCAGCCGCCGTCGGTCCGCTCGGCGACGCTGACCTGGTTGCCGTTCCAGGCAACGTGAACGGACCAGACCCGCCCGGACCGCCAGCCGAATCCCGGCACCCCAGCCGCGATGACGGTCGTGGCATCGTGCCCGGGCCGGCCGCTCCGCGCCTCCCGGACGAGCTGGCCGACCGTGAAGGGCTGGCGCTGCGGGATCCGCTCGCGGGTGTGGTGACCGGTGAGGTGGAGCAGCTCGTCCGCGACGGCCGGCACGGGCAGGGCACACTCGAGCAGGCCCAGGGCATAGGGGGTGGCGCCGTCGTTGCGCAACGCGGCCCGCGCCCGGACGAGGCCGCTCGGGTGCACCTCGAGCTCGGTGGTGAGCACGAGCTCGTTGACCGGGTCGGTGCCCTCGCTGACCAGGCGGCAGACCGTCTCCGAGTCGGCGCGCGCATGCTGCACCGAGGTGAACAGGGGAGACCAGCCGGGGCCGGGCCGTCCGTCGACGACCCGGTTGCCGGTGATCCCGGGACGGCCGAGCCACCCGGTGCCGTGCTGGGGGACGAGTGGGACCGAGGTCTGGTGGGTGACCACCGAGTCGCCCGTCGTCGGTCGCACCGCGTCCCCGAGTGCCGCCAGGGCCGCGTCATCGAGGTCGCCGAGATCCGCGCCCCAGTGCAGCACCCGCGGGACGGTGTCGGGTCCCACTTCGACGACGACGCTCGTGCCGCCGGCGCGGAGGTGCTCGTGGCGACGGTCCAGACGAAGCTCAGCCATGGCTAGACCGTATGCCGCTGGGCTGGCTCCCGAGGAGTGCGCACTTGTTGCTGTTGTGCCGGTTTCAAGCAGAGGTGCAGTCTGAACCGCGCACTGGAAGAGCCGGCGGCCACTTCTGCCACGAGTGCGGAGTCCTAGAGGGCGGCCGCCGCGGCGCGACCCGCGGTCCGCCCACTGAAGAGGCAGCCGCCGAGGAAGGTCCCCTCCAGGGAGTTGTAGCCGTGCATCCCGCCGCCCCCGAAGCCAGCCACCTCGCCCGCCGCGAAGACACCCGGCAACGGCTCGCCGCTCGCCCGCAGCACCCGCGCCGACAGGTCCGTCTCGAGACCGCCGAGGGTCTTGCGGGTCAGGATGTTGAGGCGCACCGCGATGAGCGGTCCGGCCTTGGGGTCGAGGAGGCGATGCGGTGGGGCGACGCGGATCAGCTTGTCGCCGCGGTAGTTGCGTGCCCCGCGGATGGCCGTGACCTGCGCGTCCTTGCTGAAGGAATTGCCCAGCTCGTTGTCGCGGGCCACGATCGTGCGCCGCAGGGAGCCGAGGTCAATGAGGTCGTCGCCGACGAGGGCGTTCATCCGCGGCACCAGCTCCTCGAGCGTCCCTGCCACGACGAAGTCCTCGCCGTGCCGCTTGAACGCCTCGATGGGCCCCGGGGCGCCCTTCTTGACCCGGCCGAGCACCTGCTTGACGTCCTTGCCGGTCAGGTCCGGGTTCTGCTCCGAGCCGGAGAGCGCGAACTCCTTCTCGATGATCTTCTGGGTCAGCACGAACCACGAGTGGTCGTAGCCGGTCGACCTGAGGTGCTTCAGCGTCCCGAGCGTGTCGAAGCCGGGGAACAGCGGTGCCGGCAGCCGTCGTCCGCGCGCGTCGAGCCACAGTGACGACGGGCCGGGGAGGATCCGGATGCCATGGTTCTCCCAGATCGGGTCCCAGTTGCGCAGACCCTCGGTGTAGTGCCACATCCGGTCCGGGTTGATGACCTGTCCGCCGGCGGCCTCGGTGATCCCGAGCATCCGCCCGTCCACATGCGCCGGGACGCCGGCCACCATTCGAGCAGGGGGCGGGCCGAGCCGCTCGGGCCAGGCGCGCCGGACGAGGTCGTGGTTGCCGCCGATCCCCCCGCTCGTGACGATGACGGCCTGCGCGGTGATCTCGAAGTCACCGGTCTCGTCGCGGTTCGTCGCCCGGCCGCGCGGCGCGTCGTCGGGAGCGAGCACGCGGCCGCGCACGCCCGTCACCGTGCCCGCTGTGACGACGAGCTCGTCCACTCGGTGGCGGAAGGCGAAGGTCATCAGTCCCTTGGCCACCCCGTCGCGGACCCGCCGCTCGAAGGGCTCGACGAGGCTCGGACCGGTGCCCCACGTGATGTGGAAGCGCGGCACCGAGTTGCCGTGCCCGTCCGCGCGCCCGTCGCCGCGCTCCGCCCAGCCCACCACGGGGAAGAGGCGATGCCCCTGCTGGCGCAGCCACGACCGCTTCTCACCCGCGGCGAAGTCGAGGTAGGCCTCCGCCCAGCGGCGCGGCCACAGGTCCTCATCGCGGTCGAACTGCGCGCTGCCCATCCAGTCCTGCGTGGCGAGCTCGAGGCTGTCCTTGATCCCCATCCGACGCTGCTCCGGCGAGTCGACGAGGAAGAGCCCGCCGAACGACCAGAACGCCTGGCCGCCGAGGCTCTGCTCGCCCTCCTGGTCGACGAGCACGACGCGCTTGCCCGCATCCACCAGCTCGGCGGCCGCGGCGAGGCCCGCGAGCCCGGCTCCCACGACGACGACGTCGGTCTCCATCCGTCCACCTCTCCTCGAACCCGGGCCGTATGCCGCTGGGCTCGCTTCCGCGTGCGCGTCAGGTTACCCACGGGTTGCGTCGGGCGGGAGGGGCGCGGGGCGGAGGGGGTCCCACCATTCTCCATGTCGTCGAGCGGTGCCGCCTGACTCGAAGCTGCCGCTGCACCACCCGATCCTGGCGACCGTGATCTGGTCCGTCGTGCTCACGGCGGTGCTCGCGCCACTGTCGATCCGGGCCTTCAACCGCCGGACCACCGACTGATCTTCAGGCGAGGCGGGCGCGGAGCCACTCGATGTCGGCCGTCTGGCCCTCGCGGCCGCCGGGAGTCTCGCAGACCACGGGAGCCCCGGCCGCACGGATGACGTCGGCGAGAGCCGTGCCGTCGATCTGACCGGCGCCGAAGTTGGTGTGCCGGTCGGCGCCGCTGTCGAAGGCGTCACGGGAGTCGTTGGCGTGGACCAGGTCGATCCGTCCGGTGATGGCACGCACCTGGTCGACGACGCTGCCGAGGTCGTTGCCACCGGCATGGGCGTGGCACGTGTCGAGGCAGAAGCCGACGGAGTCCGCACCGCTCGCGGTGCCGATGGCATCCCACAGCCGGGCGATGGCCTCGAGCCGCCGGGCCATGGCGTTGTCACCCCCGGCGGTGTTCTCGATGAGGAGCGGCACCGGCAGCTCGAGCCCGTCGATGCACTTGCGCCAGTTGTCGAACCCCTTGGCCGCGTCCTCGTCCACGCCGAGGTGGCCGCCGTGGACGATGACTCCCTTGGCCCCGATCTCCGCGGCGGCGAGCAGGTGCTGCTGGAGCAGCTTGCGGCCGGGGATCCGGATCCGGTTGTTCAGGCTCGCGACGTTGATCGGGTACGGAGCGTGCACGTAGAGGTCGATGCCCGCTTCCTGGGCCGCGGAGCGGAGCGCCTCCGCACCCCCGGGATAGCGGATCACGGGGCCCTTGTAGCTCTGCGGGTCACCGAGGAAGAACTGCGAGAGCGTGGCCCCGCGGACCTGGGCCTCGGAGACCGGATCCTCCTGGTCGACATGGCCACCGATGTGAAGGGACATGAGGGTCAGCGTAGATACGTCGGCCGCGCTCGGGGGAGCCGGGGAGGCGACCCTTACTGCCGTTCGGGGGAGGTCACGTTATGGACACCCGGTTGACAACGCTTCCATAACAGGACGCGGCTGAGGTGTGCCAGCCACCGGATCGGGTGCAAGTGTGTCCCCCAACCCCCAGATATCCCCGGGGTTTCACAAGGAGGAGCCGATGAAGGTTCGCAGGTCCGCGACTATCGCGGTCGCAACCGCAATGACGATGTTGGCGGTGGCGGCGTGCAGCAGCAGCGAAACGCCCACCGACACGAAGACGAGTGGCGCCGGCGCCGCGGCCGGTCAGAAGGGTGGCGACCTTCGGATCTACGCCACTGAGCCCGCGTTCTTGCTTCCGACGGCCGGCGACGACATGCCGTCCATCAATGTCATCCGCCAGCTGTACCGCGGTCTGGTCAAGTACAACGCCGAGACCGGTGAGGCCGAGATGGACCTTGCCGAGTCCATCGAGTCGAGCGACCAGAAGAACTGGACCGTGAAGCTCAAGACCGGCTACACGTTCGAGAACGGTGAGCCGGTCAACGCAGACGCGTTCATCCGTGCATGGAACTACGCCGCGTACTCGCCCAACGCGCAGAACAACGCCTACTTCATGAGCCGCATCGCCGGCATCGACGAGATGTCGTCGTCGGACCCGGACGGCGACGGCCCGAAGGAGGCTCCCGAGCCCAAGGCCAAGGAGCTCTCCGGCCTCAAGAAGGTCAGCGACACCGAGTTCACCGTCGAGCTGAAGGACCCGTTCGCTGGCTTCCCGGTGACGATGGGTTACTCCGGCTTCTTCCCGATGGCCGACGCGTGCCTCAAGGACACGAAGGCCTGCAACGAGACGCCGATCGGCAACGGCCCCTACAAGATCGAGGGCGCCTGGGAGCACAACGTCGGCATCACGCTCGTCCGCAGTGACACGTGGAAGGGCGACGCGAACGACGCGATGGCTGACAAGCTGTCCTACCGGATCTTCGCTGACGACAACGCCGGCTACGCCGCCTACCAGGCGGGCGAGATCGACGTCATGGAAGCCGTCCCCTCCGCTCGCTACAAGGAGGCCAAGGCTCAGTACGGCGACACGCTGTTCGAGGCCCCGGGCGACACGTTCACCTACGTCGGTCTGCCGCTCTACAGGGACGAGTTCAAGGACAAGCGTGTCCGCCAGGCTCTCGCCCTGAGCATCGACCGGCAGCCGATCATCGACGCCGTGTTCGACGGTCGCTTCACCGCCGCCACGGGCTTCGTCTCCCCGACCTTCGACGGCTTCCGTCCGGACGTCTGCCAGTACTGCAAGGCGGACCCGGCCAAGGCCAAGCAGCTTCTCGACGAGGCCGGCGGCTGGAAGGGCGACAAGCTCGTCCTCTGGGGCAACGCCGGTGTCGGTCACGAGAAGTGGCTGCAGGCTGTCGGCGACCAGATCAAGGCCGCCCTTGGCATCGACTACGAGATCCGCGTGAACCTCCAGTTCCCGGAGTACCTCGCCACGGCTGACGCCAAGAAGTTCACCGGCCCGTTCCGCCTCGGCTGGGGCCCGGACTACCCGGTCATCGAGACCTACCTCAAGCCCCTCTACGGCACCGGTGGCTCGAGCAACAACTCCACCTACACCAACCCCGAGTTCGACAAGCTCATCACCGAGGGCGACTCGGCGGCGAGCGTCGAGGAGGCCATCGCGAAGTACCAGGCTGCTGAGGACATCCTCGGCGAGGACATGCCTGTCATCCCGATGTGGTTCGGCAAGGTTGCGGCGCTCTACAGCACCAACGTCGACAAGTTCGTCTTCAACAAGATCTCGGACGTTGAGTACGGCAAGATCACGCTGAAGCAGAAGTGATCCCCGCCCCAATCAGCTAACCAGATCCAGACTTGGTGGCGGCGGCGACCCGGAGTAGGGTCGTCGCCGCCACCGCACGTCGATAGGAGACCCCACCGTGGGGAGATACGTCATACGGCGGGTGCTTCAGTTCATCCCGACCGTGCTCGGCACGATGTTCTTGCTGCACTACCTCACATCCCTTGGTATCCAGCTGACCGGTAACCCGGTCCGGGCGTTGTTCGGCGACCGCACGCCAACGCCCGCCATGATGGCGGCGCTCTCGGAGCGCCTCAATTTGAACGATCCCTGTCTCACCCAGACGGGCAACCCGTGCATTGGCCTCTTCGGTGAGCGCCTCGTCAACATCGCCCAGTGGGACTTCGGCATCAGCTTGACGGGTCAGCGCGAGGTGACCGACATCATCGGCGCCGCACTGCCCTACACCATCCGCATTGCCCTCATCGGCTTCGTCTTCGAGGCGTTCGTCGGCATCCTGGCTGGCGTCCTCGCCGGCCTGCGCAGCGGTGGCTTCCTTGACTACTTCGTCAAGATCTCGACCACCCTCATCATCGCGGTGCCGATCTTCGTGCTCGGCATCGTCATCCGCGAGTTCGTCGCGGTGAAGTTCGGCAACCAGCTCCGGGCCGATCCGAACTTCCCCGAGATCATCTCCAGAGGCTTCCTCGCAGCCGGGTACAAGCCCGACTATCCATGGGCCAGCCTCTTCATCCCCGGCCTCGTGCTCGGAGCGACCAGCCTGGCCGTCACGGCCCGACTGACCCGCACGAGCATGGTCGAGAACGTGCGCGCCGACTACGTCCGGACCGCACGCGCCAAGGGCCTGATGCCGCGCCGGATCACCGGCGTGCACACCCTGCGCAACTCCCTCATTCCCGTCGTCACCTCACTCGGTGTCGACCTGGGTGTCCTGATGGGTGGCGCCGTGGTGACCGAGACGATCTTCAACGTGCCCGGCATCGGCCGGGTCGCGGCGCAGAGCGCACGAACCGGCGATGCCAGCGTCGTCATCGGCATCGTCACGCTCGCAGCGCTGATCTTCCTGGTCGCCAACCTGCTGGTCGACATCTTGTATGCCGTCCTCGACCCACGCATCCGATACGAGTGAGGCGGAGAACAACATGAGTGACCTAATCCCATCCGCCACCTCGGACGAGCCTGCCCTCCAGAGCTCCTCCTCGGAAGGCGCCGGCGCGACGGGCGGGACGGCCAGCCTGTGGAGCGACGCTCGCAAGCAGCTGATTCGCAACCCCATCTTCGTCATCTCCTCGCTCTACATCCTCGTGGTGAGCTCGATGGCGTTGTTCCCCGGGCTGTGGACCGACCAGGACCCGCGCAACTGCATCATCAGCCAGAGCCGGAAGCCTCCGCAGGACGGCCACCCCTTCGGCTTCAACATCCTCGGCTGTGACTACTACTCTCACGCCATCTACGGAGCACAGCCGTCGTTGTCGATCGCCATCGGGGCAACCGTCGGGATCGTCCTCATCGGGGGCACCCTCGGCCTGCTCGCCGGCTTCTACGGAGGCTGGGTCGACACGATCATCTCTCGCGTCGTCGACATCTTCCTCTCGCTGCCGTTCCTGCTGGGCGCGCTCGTCTTCCTCACGGTCGTCAAGGTGCAGAACATCCTGACGATCACGATGGTGCTCGTCATCCTCGGCTGGACGACGATCGCCCGAGTGATGCGCGGTGCGGTGCTCTCGGCGAAGAACCTCGACTACGTCCTCGCGGCGCGGTCGCTGGGTGCCGGCAACCTCCGGATCATGCTGCGGCACATCCTGCCCAACGCCATCGCGCCGGTGACCGTGCTGGCCACCATCGCGCTCGGCAGCTTCGTCGCCGCCGAGGCGACGCTGACCTTCCTCGGAGTCGGTCTCCAGCCGCCCGAGGAGTCCTGGGGAATCATGATCACCGACCACCAGGTGTACTTCCTGGAGGCGCCGTGGCTGCTGATCTTCCCCACGACTCTGCTCATCGGCACCGTGCTCAGCTTCATCCTCATGGGTGATGCGCTGCGCGATGCCCTCGACCCGAAGATGCGGTGACCGGATGACCACCGAAGCCCCCGTCAAGTCCCCGTCGACTGCGCGGTTCCTCAGCCAGCTCGACATGACTGCCCCGCCGCTCGAGGTGCGCAACCTGCACGTCGAGTTCCACACGACGAGCGGGGAGGCCCACGCCGTCAACGGCATGAACTTCGTGCTCAGCCAGGGCGAGACCCGAGCGATCCTCGGTGAGTCCGGATCAGGCAAGAGTGTGACGGCGCAGGCCATCATGGGCATTCTCGACAGCCCTCCGGCAAAGATCACGCACGGCGAGATCCTCTACCGCGGCGTCGACCTGCTCAAGCTGTCCGACGAGGACCGTCGTCGAGTCCGGGCCAACCACATCGCGATGATCTTCCAGGATGCGCTCTCGGCGCTGAACCCCGTCTTCACGGTCGGGTTCCAGCTCGGTGAGCTCTTCCGGAAGCACCGTGGCATGTCGCGTCAGGCGTCGAAGGCCAAGGCCATCGAGCTGCTGGACATGGTGAAGATCCCGGCCGCGAAGCAGCGGGTCAACGACTTCCCGCACCAGTTCTCGGGCGGTATGCGCCAGCGCGTGATGATCGCGATGGCGCTGGCCCTGGAGCCGGAGATCCTCATCGCCGACGAGCCGACCACGGCCCTCGACGTCACCGTCCAGGCGCAGGTCATGGGTCTGTTGTCCGAGCTCCAGCGCGAGCACAACATGAGCCTGATCCTGATCACCCACGACATGGGTGTCGTGGCGGACGTCGCCGACTCGATCTCGGTGATGTATGCCGGTCGGGTCGTCGAGGACGCCCCGGTCGCGGACATCTACGCGAGGCCCGCGCACCCCTACACGAAGGCGCTGCTGGAGTCGATCCCGCGCGTCGACCTCAAGGGGCAGGAGCTCGCCGTCATCAAGGGCCTGCCGCCCGTGCTGACGAACATCCCGCCCGGCTGTGCGTTCCACCCGCGGTGCCGCTATGCCAAGGACAACTGCAAGGTTCCGCCGGAGCCGCCGCACTATGACGTCGACGTCAACCGGGTCGCGGCCTGCCACTACTGGAGGGAGGTCATCGAGTCATGACCGACACCCCGAGCAAGTTCGGAGAGGTCGTCCTCGAGACCAAGGACCTGCGCAAGCACTACCCGCTGACGCAGGGCATCGTGTTCAAGAAGCAGGTCGGGGCCGTGCGAGCGGTCGATGGCGTCAACATCCAGCTGCGCCGTGGGGAGACCCTCGGCGTGGTCGGTGAGTCGGGCTGTGGCAAGTCGACGCTGGCTCGCCTGCTCGTCGGCCTCGAGCAGCCGACCGACGGTTCGATCATGCTCAAGGGCAAGGACCTCTCGAAGGTCTCCTCCCGCGACATGCGATCGGTGCGCCGCAACATCCAGATGGTGATGCAGGACCCCTACACCTCGCTCAACCCCCGGATGACCGTCGGCGACATCATCGGAGAGCCGTTCGACATCCACCCGGAGGTCGTGCCGAAGAAGGGCCGCATCGCCCGGGTGCGGGAGCTGATCGACCTGGTCGGTCTCAACGCCGACCACATCAACCGCTATCCGCACCAGTTCTCGGGCGGCCAGCGCCAGCGCATCGGCATCGCCCGGGCGCTCGCGCTCAATCCCGAGATCATCGTCGCGGACGAGCCGGTCTCGGCCCTGGACGTGTCGATCCAGGCGCAGGTCGTCAACCTGCTCGAGCGGTTGCAGGACGAGTTCGGTCTCGCCTACATCTTCATCGCCCACGACCTCTCCGTCGTGCGTCACATCGCCGACCGGGTCGCCGTGATGTATCTCGGCAAGGTCGTCGAGACAGGCAACGAGGACGAGATCTACGAGCACACCACCCACCCCTACAGCCAGGCGCTGCTCTCGGCCGTGCCGGTCCCGGACCCCGCGCTCCGTGGCCTGCGTGACCAGATCATCCTCGAGGGTGACGTGCCGTCGCCGGCCAACCCGCCCTCGGGTTGCCGGTTCCGGACGCGGTGCTGGAAGGCACAGGAGATCTGCGCCCAGGAGGAGCCCCCGCTCATGGTCCGGCCCGGGTCGGAGCACCCGAGCGCGTGCCACTTCGCGGAGGAGAGGCAGGTCGTCGGCGCCGTCTCGTGAGGCGTCGGTGAACTGATCAGACTCAGTCTCGGTGGTCGTGTCGAAGCAGGCTTGACGACACGACCACCGAGACGTTTCCAGCGGCTCCGCGTTCCTGCTCGGTGGTCCTGCTGGTGTTCCTGCTCGGTGTTCCCTGATGGTCCTGCTCGTCGCCGTGGGACACCGGCTGACCGGTGAAGGCTCGCCGCGCCGAGAGTCCGTGGCTGTGGCAGCATGGCTGGCCGTGGCCCTCCTCCTGCGGATCCTCGGTGTGGAGCTCATGGTGCGGCTCGGGCGGCGACTGCCGGCGTCCGCGTCGCGCCTGCTCAGCGCGGTCGTGCTCGTCCTCGCGAATCTCCTTCCCCTCTGGGCGGTCTACGAGGGCCGTTTCGGAGTGGGGGACGCGCTCCTCATCTACTGGTTCGAGAACGTCGTCGTCTGGTTCACGACCATGGTCCGCCTCCTGACCGTCCGGGATCCTGCCCATGCGAGCCGGGCCCGATCGTGGGTGACCGGTGACCGGGGACGGGCCCGGTTGTTCGCCCTGCGCTTCGGTGCCTTCACCGCGATCCACGGCGTGCTGTCCGGAGTCCTGATCGCGCAGGTCGGCCTGCAGGGTCGGGCGCTCGACTGGGTCGCTGCTGCGGCCCTGATCCTCTTCAGTCACGCGCTCTCGCTCGGGCTGCACTGGTTCGGGCGTCAGGAACGGACGCGGGCGACCGCCGACTGGGCGATGGTCGCTCCGTACCCGCGGATGCTGGCCCTGCACATCACGGTCATCGGTGGCTTCCTCCTCATGGGTGGGCCGACGGAGGCAGCGGCCGTCGGCCTGTCGGCGGTCACTCTGCTGATGAGCGGGAAGCTGCTCATCGACCTCGGTTTCCACGTGCTCGAGCACCGCGGGCCGAGCGGGGAGCCGGCCTGGCGGTGGGCGCCGTCGTCCAGCGTCCGCAGAGCGGGACGCATTTCATAAGTCGCCATTATGCAACGCATAATGAGGCATGACTTTCTCGCGCTTCCCGTCGGTCGTGGACGAGGTCACGGTCCGGCTCATCGCCGGGGTGGTCCTCGTCCTCACGACCGTGACCCTGGCGACGCAGCAGTGGTGGCTCCTCTCCGTGCTCGCGATCGACTTCACGCTCCGCGCCGTCATCGGCCCGCAGGTGAGCCCGATCGCCCGGCTCGTGCAGGGGTGGGTCCGGCCCCGCGTCTCGGCCCCCAAGCGCCCGACTGCGGGTGCGCCGAAGCGGTTCGCCGCCTCGATCGGTGCGGTTCTCACCGTCGCCGCGACTGCACTGTGGCTGTTCCACGCGTCGACCGGGTCGGGCAGTGCGCTCGTGGCCGTGGTGGCGATCACCGTCGTGATGGTGGTCTTCCCGGCCCTGGAGTCGGTCCTGGGCCTCTGTGTCGGGTGTGTCCTCTTCGGCCAGCTGATGCGGCTCGGGCTGGTCCCGGAGGACGTCTGCCTCGACTGTGCCGACATCACCCGTCGCGCCCGGGTCGCCACGCTCTCGTCCTGACTGCCCACGTCGGCCCCAACGCAGCCCGATCTGTGCTGGTGGAGCAAATCGTCCCACCCCAAGTCCCCTTCCGTCTGCTGATGCGGATAGCGTCAAAGGCCAGCGCCGTGGCAACCGGCCCGCGTGCGAGCAGATGAGAGGACCCCCATGGGATTTCTGGACAGTCTGAAGGACGCCCTCGGTATCGACGACGACGACAACGCCGTCGAGGAGGCCAAGAAGGCCGCCGACGAGGCCGCTGCCAAGGCCAAGGAGGCCGAGGAGAAGGCCAGGACCGAGTCCGCCGAGAAGGCTGCGCAGGCCAAGAAGGAGGCCGACGCTGCTGCCGCCGTGGCCAAGCAGAAGGCCGAGGAGGCCAAGGCCGCCGCGGACGAGGCGGCTGCCCGCTCCGGCAAGCCGGCGCCGCAGGCCACGCCCGAGGCGGTCAAGCCGGCGGAGAAGCCGGCTCCGAAGCCCGCTGCCAAGCGCGACGAGCCCAAGCACCGCAAGTACACGGTCAAGAAGGGCGACACGCTGAGCGAGATCGGCGAGCGCTACGGCGTCTCCTGGCGCGAGATCGCTCGGATCAACCACATCAAGAACCCGGACCTGATCTTCCCGGGCCAGACCTTCATCATCCCGGAGGACTGAGCGTCCTCCTGCACCAGACCATCCCTCCACTGCCACCGAGGGCCCGGCCACCGGCCGGGCCCTCGGTCGTTCGCTCCCGGACCCAGCTCGGCACCCGGGGCAGCTGCGGGCGTCAACCGGCCCAGCGGCATACGGCCCGATCTGTTGACAGCCCTGCGAGGATCGGGGCATGGCCGGCACGCGCACCCACGTCATCGGACTGCTGCTCGGGGCTGAGGAGGACTGGCCGACCGCCTTCGAGGCGCTGCTCGGACTCGTCGGGCCCATCACGACCGACGACGGGGTGACCCACGAGCTGACGTCCGAGCGGCTCACCATCGAGCCCTTCGATCTGCGCCAGCCCGTGCGGACCGAGCTGGTCATCGACCGGCTGGCGCACTGGTACTACCACCCGCGCGAGTGGCTCAAGAAGGCCGCGCTGGTCGACGGCACCTACCTGCTCAACAGCCCCTTCACCTTCCAGTCGATGGAGAAGCACAGCGCCTACTGCGCGTTGATGCGGATGGGGCTCAAGGTGCCGCGCACCATCCTCGTGCCCTACAAGAACCCGGTCGACAACGTCCGCTGGGCCTACACGAGCGCCAAGTACAACCGGCCGTTCGACCTCAAGCAGATCGCCGGCAACCTCGGCTACCCGCTCTACATGAAGCCCTTCGACGGGGGCGGCTGGCGCGGCGTCTCCCGGATCGACGACGAGCAGGACCTCGTCCGGGCCTACGACGAGTCCGGCGAGATGCTGATGCACCTGCAGGCGACGATCGACTACGACGTCTTCGCCCGCGCGCTCTCCATCGGTCCCGAGACGATGGTGATGAACTTCCGCCCGGACGAGCCGATGCACAACCGCTATGCGGTGAGCCACGGGTTCCTCAGTCCTCGTGCTGGCCACGAGACGGCAGCGATCAGCCGGATCGTCAATGCGCTGTTCGGCTGGGAGTTCAACTCGTGCGAGATGCTCGTCAAGGGCGACGAGGTCTATCCGATCGACTACGCCAACGCGTGTCCCGACGTGGCCGTGACGTCCTTGCACTACTACTTCCCCTGGGCCATCAAGGCCCTCGTCCGATGGTCGGCCTACTGCCTCGTCACCGGCCGGCGCGCCACGGTCGACCTCCAGACGCGCCGGTACTTCGACATCGCCGACCGCGACGACCTCAACGAGGCGGGGAAGCTCGACGCCTACCTCGCCCTCGCGGATGAGCACTTCGAGACCGAGGCCTACCAGCAGTGGTGCGCGCGTCACCTCGGGCACCTGGACGCGGCGGCCCTCGAGTGGTTCAAGAGCGACGACTTCACCCGCATGCTCCGTCGCACCGTCGAGACAACGTATCCAGAGCACGAGAGAGAGCTGTTCATGGCCCACTTCCAGGGCCTCATCGGGCTCTGGGTCCGTGAGGAGGAGTCCCGGCTCGCCGTCGGTTAGGTCGTATGCCGCTGGGCCGGCTCCCCGGGGAGTGTGACCACGGCGGGTCGCCGGGGTACGTCATTGCTGCTGGACCCCTGAGCGAGGAAGATGCAGCATGCCGGAACCCCGAGGGCGACTGACCGTCGTCTACAACCCGATCAAGGTCGAGGACCTCGACGCCGACCGTCGCGTCGTCGCCGAGGCGTGCCGCCGGCACGGCTGGGACGAGCCGCGGTGGATCGAGACCACGGCGGAGGAGACCGGAGAGAAGCAGGCCCGCGAGGCAGTCGAGGCCGGCGCGGACGTCGTCGCCACGCTCGGTGGGGACGGCACCGTGCGGGCCGTCGCCACGGCGCTGGTCGGCACCGACGTCGCGCTCGGCCTGCTGCCCGGCGGCACGGGCAACCTCCTTGCCCGCAACCTGGACCTGCCCGTCGACTCGACCGAGCACGCCATGGGGCCGCTGCTCAGCGGGACCGACCTGCGCCTCGACGTCGGGTTCGTCACCGCGGACGACGACGCCGAGGAGGTCTTCCTCATCATGACCGGCCTCGGCTTCGACGGCGAGATCATGGCCGGGACCAACGAACGGGTCAAGGGCCTCCTTGGCTGGCCGGCCTACCTCCTCGCGGGTGCCCGGAACCTGCTCAACCGCGGGTTCACCGTTGAGGTGGCGTCCAGCGGAGCCGACGGAGTGACCGGTGCACCCGGGGACGCGCTGCGGCGCCAAGCGCGGAGCGCCATCGTCGGCAACTGCGGCATGCTCCAGGGCGGGATCGACCTCATGCCCGACGCGGACTACCGCGACGGCATCCTCGACGCCGTCGTCATCGCCCCGAAGGGCGCCTTCGGCTGGGCCTCCGTCGTGGCCGACGTCAGCACTCGCCACCGCGTCGGCCACAAGCGGCTGGACCGGCTCCGCGGAAAGGAGTTCACCATCCTGGCTGACCGTCCCATCGAGGCAGAGATCGACGGCGACCCCATCGGCCCGCGGACCCGCCTCGCCGTCCGCATCGAGCCGAGCTCACTGGTGGTGCGCCATGCCTGACCGCCTCCCGAACCAGGTGAACCACGTGTCGGCGGACGCCACCGGCCACCCCACCGCGCTGGGGCACGAAGCGCGCCCAGCGGCATACGGCCGGGGGAGACGGATGCTCAAGGCGGTGGGCTACGGCCTGCTCTTCGCCGTTCCCGTCACCCTGCTGGCGTTCGTCGTGCGGCAGAAGTTCCTGCCCGTCATCGAGCTCGACGAGGCGGCCATCACCGCCGCGACCGACGTGACCCGCGACAACGACGCGCTCTTCCGCTTCCTCGTCATCTGGCAGGAGATGACTCAGCCGAAGTGGCCCTACATCGCCGCCACCATCCTCTGCATCGTCATCTGGCGCCGGCACCAGCTGAAGACCCGGGCCATCTGGGCGTTCGTCACGATGATGGTCGCCTGGAACCTCCAGCTGGTCCTCAAGGTGGTCGTCCACCGGGCCCGGCCCCATGTCAGCGACCCCGTCTCGCACGCCCCTGGCTACAGCTTCCCGTCCGGCCACGCCGCCAACGCCGCGGCCATCGCGACCATCGTGACCCTGCTCGTCTGGCCGGTGCTGTCCCCCCGGGCTCGCCGGATCACCGTCGCCGTCGCCGTCGCCTATCCGCTGATCACCGCCGCCGACCGCGTGTTCCTCGGTGTGCACTTCCCCTCCGACGTCGTGGCGGGGCTGCTCTTCGGCAGCGGACTCGGCGTCGCGTCGTATCTCGGCTACCTCGGCTGGAACCCCACGCAGCACCACGCCCCACCGCCCCCCGAAGGCACCGCTGGCCCCGAGCCGCACGAACTCAACCCCCGACCCCCTGTAGAAAGTGACGACGATGAGCGTTGACCTCCACCGCTGGCAGCGAGATGAGTCGAAACCCAGTGCGCGGGAGGCCTGGCGCGACGCAGCGGCACGGGTCCTCGCCCCGAGCATCGCCCTCTTCGCCGTGATCGTGGCGACCGGCTGGCTCATCATGGGACCGTTCGGCGGTCTCGAGGGCGAGACGGCCGTCAACCGGGAGCTGCAGGAAGGTCGGTCCCGCACCGCCATGTGGGACACCACGACCGACATCTGGTCCCGCCTCGGCAACACCGAGATCATCATCGGCACCTGTGCCGTCATCAGCCTGATCATCCTCTGGCGCACCCGGCAGTGGTGGTACGCCGTCATCCCGGCCATCGCCATCTCGATCCAGGCGACCGTCTTCGTGATCGCGGCCTGGGTCGTCGGGCGCGAGCGCCCGGAGGTCGAGAAGCTCGACCCGGCGCCACCGACGTCGAGCTACCCGAGCGGGCACGTCGGCGCTGCCACGGCGCTCTACCTCAGCTTCGCGCTGATGGCCCAGCGGATCGAGCGGACTTGGCTGCGCCGCCTCGTCACCGCGGTGTGCATCCTCGTGCCGATCCTGGTGTCCTACGCGCGGCTCTACCGCGGCATGCACCACCTGACCGACGTGCTGCTCGGCGTGGTCAACGGCGTCGTCTGTGCCCTGCTCGCCTGGCACTGGCTGCGTCGGCGTCGGGACTGAGGTCCCGCCGCTGGGCCCCGCGCCCGAGCACGACAGAGCCGCGCCGGTCAGACCGGCGCGGCTCTGTGCGTGGGGGTTCCGGGTGGGGTGGCTGCGTCAGACGCGAGCCTTCTTGGCGCGGACGAAGGAGTAGATGCCGAAGGCGATGAAGCCGAGGGCCACAATCGTCAGGAGCCACTGACCGGCCGGGGCCTCGAGGATCGTCTTCATCGCGCCGTCGAGGCCGGTCGCCTCGTCAGGGTCGTTCTCGAGGGCGGCGACGACGAAGAGGCCGCCGACGACCATGAGGGCGACGCCCTTGGCGATGTAGCCGAAGCGCGCCAGCTTCTCCACGGCCGGGCCCGGGTGCTCGACCAGGTCGGAGAGGAACTTGCGCTTCCAGCCCTTGTGGACGTGGTAGATGCCGACACCGATCATGATGAGGGCGACGAGCACGACCAGACCGGTGCCGAACGGCTGGCTCATCAGGCTGGCGGTGAAGTCGGAGGACTGCTCCTTGCTGGAGGAGGAGGAGCCTCGCGCGAACTCGAAAGCCGTCCAGGCGAGGGCGAAGTAGACGACGGCCTTGGCGGCGTACTTGGCCCGATCCTTGGCCTCCCCGTGGGTGATGACGGCCTCGATGACGTGCCAGAGGCCCAGGCCCAGCCAGCCGACGACCCCGATCCAGAGGACGACGCGTCCGAGCATGTTGGACGCCATTGCGCCGAGCGCGCCGGACTGGTCGGCACTGCCGGACGAGCCGAGCCCCCAGGCGAGCTGGAGGGCGATCCAGCCGATGACCAGGTGCAGCAGGCCGTTGACCGCGTAGCCGGCCCGAGCCGCCATGAGCAGCGCATCCTGGTTGCCTGCCTCGCGCGCCGCATGCTTGACGCTGTATCCGTCCATGTCTCCCTCATCTTCCACGTGCCGCGGTTGCGGCGTCTGAAGACACCTCTACCCCGTGGGAGAGCCTGCGCGCCACGAATGGGCGCAACGCGCCGTGCAGGTCACGGGTCAGCGAGCGGCCGAGGCCCGGCGGCGGGCGGAGACGGTGAGCCGGTAGAGCAGCCACCCACCTCCCGCGACGACCAGTGTCAGTACGGTCCACGCGGAGACGACCATGCCCGTCGGCCCCCCGAGCGACCAGCCGAGGCTCGGTCCCGCGGCGAAGAGCAGAGCCGTCACGGGGACGACCAGCAGGTGGGTCACCTTCTCGCGCGCGGTCCACAGGGCCGAGAAGCCCACGAGCAGGGCGATGACGATCCACAGGGGCAGGGCCACCAGCCCGCCCGCGAGTGCCGCTGCGATGCTGCTCCCTCCCATGGTGCGCACGACGGTCTCCCCCCCGGAGGTGGTGCTCGACTCCTCGACCCAGCCGACACTCGAGCCGACGACGAGGATGACGAGGAGCAGGGAGAGGGCCTGCAGGAGCGCGACGACCACGGGGACCCAGGCCCGGCTCGTCAGGGGGACGCGGGTGGCGGATCGATCGTCGGCTGGTGCAGCCCGGTCGGCGTAGGCGGCCTGGGCGATCACGTCAGGTGGACCGAGCTCGGTGAGCACCGCAGCCACTGCTGCGTCGTCCTCCTGAGGGGACCCGTGGGGTCGGTCTCCCAGGGCCTCCTCGATGTGCTCTCGCACTCCGGCCAGCACCTCGGCGCGCTCGCCTGGCTCCAGATCGCCGAGCATCCGGCCGAGGTCGTCCAGGTAGCGCGCGACGGCGGGGTGGGTGGTGACGTTCATCGTGTCTCTCCTTGGGTGAGCGCCGCGTCCACCGCGTCGCGGAAGGGGGTCCAGGCACGGGCGAAGGCTGCGACAGCCGCCCTTCCCTGGTCGGTCATGGCGTAGTACCGGCGTGGGGGACCGCTGGGCGACTCCTGCCAGGTCGTCTCGACGAGGCCGGCCCGCCGCAGCCGGGCGAGGAGGGGATAGAGGGTGCCTTCACTGGCCAGCAGCACCGAGTCAGCGGTGAGCCTGCGGGCGATGTCGAGGCCGTAGAGCGGCCCGTCGCCCAGCATGGCCAGCACGCAGTACTCGAGCGCCCCTCGGCGCAGATGGGTGAGGATGGCTTCCTGACCGGGTACCATGCTTCACAAGGTACCCGGCGACGCAGTTGCTCCGCAAGGGATTCGGTGAGATCAGCCGCCGAGGCGCTCGAAGCCCGTCACGGTGAGGACCGCGGCCCCGACCTCATCGCTCGCCGCGAGGTCGATCTCGGCGGTGATGCCCCAGTCGCGGTCGTCGTCCGGGTCGAGGACGACCTGCCGCAGCCGCCACGTCGTCGGCAGCTTCTCGACCTGCAGCAGCCCGGGGGAGCGCGCCTCCTGGTCGGTCGCGATGGAGTCGTGCTCGTCGTAGTAGGCGCCCAGCGCGTCGTTCCAGGCCTCGGCGCTCATGACGACCTTCTGCGGCGGGTCGGTCAGCTCGGCGACGCGCGCCTCGAGCTCGCCCAGCGCCTCCCACTGGTCCCGTGCGGCGAGCTCGACCCGGTGGAACATCGCATTGCGGACGAGCACGGTGAAGGCGCGCTCGTTGGCGGTGATGGGCCGGGCCGGAGGAGTCACGTCTGCACCTCCTCGCGCGAGGGCCTCCGTGGGGTTGACGAGGTCCTCCCACTCGTCGAGGAGGCTCGAGTCGGTCTGGCGCACGAGCTCGCTGAGCCACTCGATGATGTCCTCGAGCTCGTCCGTCCGGTGCGTCTCGGGGACGGTGTGGCGCAGCGTCCGATAGGCGTCGGTCAGGTAGCGCAGGACGAGCCCCTCCGACCGGGACAAGCCGTAGGCGGAGATGAACTCGTTGAAGGTCATGCCGCGCTCGTACATCTCGCGCACGACGGCCTTGGGCGAGAGTGCGTCGGTCGAGACCCAGGGGTGGGTGCGCCGGTAGGCGGCGAGGGTGACCTCGAGCAGATCGGCGAGCGGCTTCGGCCAGGTGACCTCCTCGAGCCGCTCCATCCGCTCCTCGTACTCGATGCCGTCGAGCTTCATCGCCGCCACGGCTTCACCACGCGCCTTGTACTCCTGCGCCCAGAGGACCTGGCGGGGGTCCTCGAGGATGGCCTCGATCACCGAGACGATGTCGCGGGCGTAGGTCTCCGACTCCGGGTCGAGCGTGTCCATCACGGCGAGCGCGAAGGGCGCGAGCGGCTGGTTGAGCGCGAAGTCGCGCTGGAGGTCGATCGTGAGAGCGTGACGCCGACCGGACGAGTCCGCCGCCGGCAGCCGCTCGACGACGCCGGACGTGAGCAGCTCCCGGGCGAGCACGAGGGCATGGCGGCCGAGCCGGCGCTGGTCCTTCTCCTCGTGATGGCTCTCGCGGATGAGCCGCACGGCGTGGGCCACGGGGTTGCCCTCGCGGGCCAGCAGGTTG
The DNA here is from genome assembly GCF_028446585.1 of Intrasporangium calvum. Lineage (GTDB taxonomy): Bacteria > Actinomycetota > Actinomycetes > Actinomycetales > Dermatophilaceae > Intrasporangium > Intrasporangium calvum_A. The sequence goes on along the minus strand of NZ_JAPFQL010000014.1, from coordinate 2,594 downwards.
ACGAGCAGGGCGTGCGACATCCGCAGCCTGGGCTGCAGGGGCTCGGGCTCGGCCGTGACGAGCCGCTCGAACGTGTCCCTCGACCAGTTGACGAAGCCCTCGGGCGCCTTCTTGCGCTGGACCTTGCGCTGCTTCTTCGGGTCGTCGCCTGCCTTCTCGACGGCACGGAGGTTCTCGATGACGTGCTCGGGGGCTTGCGCGACGACCCAGCCGCGCGCGTCGAAGCCCGCACGGCCGGCCCGCCCGACGATCTGGTGGAACTCGCGGGCCTTGAGGAGGCGCTGCCTCGTCCCGTCGAACTTGGTCAGCCCGGTGAGCAGGACGGTGCGGATCGGGACGTTGATGCCGACGCCGAGGGTGTCGGTGCCGCAGATCACCTTGAGGAGGCCGTCCTGGGCGAGCTGCTCGACGAGCCGGCGGTACTTCGGCAGCATGCCGGCGTGGTGGACGCCGATGCCGTGCCGGACGAGGCGCGACAGGGTCCTGCCGAAGCCGGCGCCGAACCGGAAGCCGCCGATGCGCTCCGCGATGGCATCACGCTCCTCGCGGGAGGTGATCCGCACGGCCACGAGGCTCTGGGCCCGCTCCAGGGCGGCCGCCTGGGTGAAGTGGACGACGTAGATCGGGGCCCGATCCGCGTCGAGCAGCTCCTCGATGGTCTCGTGCAGCGGCGTCTCCGCGTAGGAGAACTCGAGCGGGACCGGTCGCTCGGTGCCGGTGATGACGGCGGTGGAGCGTCCGGTCCGGCGGGTCAGGTCGTCGCGGAACATCGTCACGTCGCCGAGGGTCGCGGACATGAGGATGAACTGCGCCTGCGGGAGCTCGAGGATCGGCACCTGCCAGGCCCAGCCGCGGTCCGGCTCGGAGTAGAAGTGGAACTCGTCCATGATGACGAGGCCGATGTCCGCCGCCGCGCCCTCGCGCAGGGCGATGTTGGCGAGGATCTCCGCGGTGCAGCAGATGATCGGTGCGTCGGCGTTGACGGAGGCGTCGCCGGTGATCATGCCGACGTTGTCCGCCCCGAACTGGGCGCACAGGGCGAAGAACTTCTCGGAGACGAGGGCCTTGATCGGCGCGGTGTAGAAGGAGACGCGGTCCTCGGCGAGCGCCGTGAAGTGCGCGGCGCTCGCGACGAGCGACTTCCCCGAGCCGGTGGGCGTCGAGAGGATGACGTTGCTCCCCGAGAGCACCTCGAGGAAGGCCTCGTCCTGGTGCGGATAGAGCGTCAGTCCCAGGTCGGTGGACCACTCCGTGAAGACCTCGTAGAGGCGGTCCGGATCCGGGTCGGCTGGGATCCGCTCGCTGAGGTTCTTCACCCAGCGAGTATGCCGCTCAGCTCGGGTCGGCGCGAACCGCCAGGGCGCGCTCGAGCAGGGTGAGAGCGTGCTCAGCCATTCCCCCTACCCCTCAGGACCAGCGGCGCTCGGCGTGGAGCCGGCCCTCGAGGTCGTGCTCGATGTCTCGGGTGGCCAGGGCGAGCGCGCTCACGATGTCGACCAGGCGGTCCTCCTGGAAGCGCACCGTCGGCATCGAGACCGTCACGGCGGCGCTGGTCCGCTCGCCCACCCGCAGGCCACGGCCGATCGCGGTGACCCCCGTCTCCGTCCGGTCGCGGTTGATCGCGAAGCCACGGCGCCGGACGACCTCCAGCTCCCGCTCGAGCGCCGCCACGTCCGGACGCTCGGCCTCGCGACCCTCCCACCGCTCTGGCGCGTAGAGCTCGGCGCGCTCCTCCGGTGAGAGCTCGGCGAGCATCGGCTTGCCCCCTGAGGTCAGGTGTGCGGGGAAGACCATGCCCTCGCGGTTGCCGACCCGGAACGTCTCCCGGGACTCCACGGAGGCGATGAAGCGCACGTAGTCGCCCGCGAGGACCATGACGTTCGCCGACTCTCCGACCCGGTCCACCAGCACCTGCAGGTGCGGCATCGAGACATCCCGCAGGACCGCCGTGTGGTCGCTGCCGCCGGCCTCCAGCGAGATGACGGGTCCCGCGTAGTAGCGACGGTCGGGCCCCTGCCGGGCGAAGTCCCGGTAGACGAGCATTGAGAGGAGCCGGTGCGCGGTCGACCGGGCGACGTCGAGGCGGCGCGCGGCCTCGGTCACGCTCTGCGGGCCCTCGACCTGCAGGATCACGGCAAGCTGGAGCGCGTGGTCCACACTCTGGAGCGCGTAGTGCGGCTTGTTCTTCATAGCAGAATCCTCTGTTCTCTGATGGTGAACTTAACTCACCATCTCTTCTCATGGCAACGACGCCCCTGAATCCTCCAAATCTCGCCACCACGCTCCGGACGCGCCCCGCGTGGCTCGTCACGCTCCTCTGCTGGCTCATCGTCGTCTTCGACGGCTACGACCTGATCGTCTACGGGACGACGATCCCGGCCCTGCTCGACGAGCCCGGCTGGGCGCTCACCCCGGCCACGGCCGGTTTCGTCGGGAGCCTGGCCTTCGCCGGCATGCTCGTTGGCGCCCTGGGCGCCGGCTACCTCGCGGACCGGCTCGGCCGACGACGCACCATCCTCTGGTGCACGCTGTGGTTCTCCCTCTTCACGGCGCTCTGTGCCGTCGCCACCTCACCCGAGGTCTTCGGACTCTTC
>NZ_JAPFQL010000139.1 GCF_028446585.1 Intrasporangium calvum | reverse complement strand
GGCCACCCCGGCGGTCGCGAACAGCCCGAACAGGGCCCAACCGAGCCAGCCCGGCAGCTGCAGAACGGCCACGACGTAGGCCAACATCGCCAGGCCGAACACCAGCTCACCTCCGCCTCGCACCACCCTGCCCAAGCCGCCCCACCGCGCGCCCAGCCCCCAGCCTGCAGCTCCAAGCGCGAAACCGAGCAGTGCAAGAAGGAGCATCACGCGTCGGAGGACCGGCTCCCCCGGGTGAGGGGCAGCAGCGGCTGGCAACATCGCGAGCAGGAGGAGCCCGACCGACATCCCGGACACGAGCCGCAGCCATACGACGACAGGACGCACGCACCTGATGATGCCAGTGGTCCTACCCGGAAGCGTCGGGGCCGGCGTACAGAGCCGAACGGACGCGGGCCCAGTGCCGCCCAGATGCGGCATGGCATCCGATATCGGAGAAAGAAGCGCCCTACGGGCACGCAGTTGACAGGGAGCCTTTGTAACTCGTCGCCGCTCCGGGAATGGAACTCTCCCAGCGCCTTTCCCCCTGTACGCCGAGGACGTCAACAAGGGCAAGGCGCAGGCGGCCATCAAGTAAGTTGCGACCCCGGCTGCACACAGCAGGTTGTGCGAGAAGGCCGCTGGTCGACAGGCGGCGGTAAGACGCGGGTCCAAAGGCCTGGGCCGATTCGCTACGCTACCCCCGCTCGACCCGGAGGGAGACCCTTGCGCGACACCCGTCTAGAAGCGAAGTTCCTACCGGTGCACGCGATGCCGCTGTCGGCGTTAGTCGATTTTGCTCGTTCCACGCGTGAAGAACGGTGGCAGAGCACGCTATGGACTTGATCTGGGCACTGATCGCATTAGCTGCTGTGCTGGGGATGCTGCCCATCGGATACGACTGGTCCCACCTCAAGGCTGCAGAGGACGTGGTGCTTCACCTCGCCTTCGCGGCGCTTGTCGCGTCGACCTTCTACCAGTCCTTGCAGATCCGTGCTGGGGTGCTCGGTGTGTTCGCAGCTACCGCGTTGGTTATCGGTTACCGCGTCCGCAGGCGAGCAGCAAACTATCGGGGACGGCATCGGGATTGACGCAGGGTCGCCGACGAAGGCTGCGCTGCCTAGCCGACCCGGCTCAGCGTCCTCTTGCGGCGGTAAGACGCAGGTCCGAGCCGCGCGACTCGCGAATAGGTGGCGTATCAGTCGTCCGTGGCCGTTCGCGCAAGCTGAATCTCTGAAGGGGATGGGTTGGAATGGAGCGGCTCGCTGACACCGCCCTGCTCGGGCCTTGGCGGGGTCGACGGCACGATGTCCCAGCCGCCGTGATGCCACATCCACACGTACGCGAACCGATCTGCGAATGGCACCCTGAACCACACCCTGACCCAGCGGGGCACCCGATCAAGTCGGGGAGTCAGACCATGCTCAGGCGGAGTCCAGTTCCATGCGGGGCGGGCCCCTGGAGGCGACCGCCAACCGCCAGGTGACGGCACGATGTCGAAGTTGCCCACGAACCGAGTTTGTCACTGTGGCCGCACTAAACCGCCACTCAACCAGCGACTGAGCATGCCCCCGTGGGGCGGCCACCCGCCTGCCGCCCGCTCCGTTCGGGCTGCGGGGCGCTACCCGACCAGATGGGCCAAGGTGCAGTCGTCGAGCCAGCGGCCGTCCCTCCCGAGGGCGGCGAACCGCTCGGTGCCCTCGAGAACGAACCCGTTCTTGGTCAGGACTCGGATGGATGCGGCGTTCTCGGCGAAGGTCTTCGCGACGACTCGGCGGATTCCAGCTTCGTGCAGAGCAGTCACCACCAGGGCGGTTGCTGCGCTGGCGACTCCGCGGTTCCAGTAGTCGGGGTCAATGGAGTAGCCGAGGTAGAAGTCGTGGACGTCCGGCTCGGGGCCCAGCGTCTCGGGACGGTACCGTCGGCCGCCGATGTCCCCGACCACCCGATCAGCAAGGAGGACAGCGCATAGCAGGGAGTCTGCCTCCCCAATGCGGTCGCCGATCAAAGCCTGTGCTTGCTCAAGGGTGTCGACGGTGCGGCTGACATACGCTTGGCACTCGGGCCGACGCTTGTAGCCGAGGAAGGCGTGCGCGTCGGCAGGATCGGCTGGACGAACAGTGACGCGGCCATCGGTCAAGGGCCAAGGCAGTTCCATACCGATCGGACCGTAGCCCATTCGGGGCACCGGCTCCCTTCGCTTATCGGCACTCACTGCTTCCTCGTGTCCGTCACGGCCTCAGGTGTCGGCGGCTCATGCGTGCCCATGGTCTGCCGGCGGAGAAACGCGTCCACGACGTCGGCCACCTCGGAGTTGAACAGGGAGGGCCAGATGCCGTGGTGGGCACCCTCGACGAGCACCAGGTCGCACTCGTGGCCGGCCTCGGCCTGTGCCTGCGCGTAGGCGACGCTGTGCTCGTAGCGAACGACCTCATCAGCGGTGCCATGAACCAGGAGAACCGGCCCGCGGGGACGTGCGTCGAGGTGATAGGCAGGGCTGGCTTCGCGGGCAGCATCAAGGTCTTCGCTGGGACGTCGGCCGCCGAGCAGGTCGCGGACCGCGTCGTCGCGCTCCATTTGCGTCAGATCGGTCGGCGCATAGAACGCGACCGCGCTAGACAGGTTCAACGGTCCCGCGTCGGGATCGTCGTCCAGTGCGGGCGACCCGTCGGTGGCGTGGACGAGCAGGGCGGTGTGCCCGCCGGAGCTGTCCCCGGCGATGGTGATGCGCTCGGCGTTGATGCCGTACCGGTCGGCATGCTGTCGGAGCCAGCGGATGGCCGTCCTGGCGTCGTGCACCTGCGCAGGGTGCGGGGCCACCGCGGAGGGGCGGTGCTCGACGATCGCGATGACGTAGCCGCGCGCGGCGAACCGGCACAGGTACGACATGGCGGCACCGAGAGCCTGCTCGCGCCACCCGGCCCCCTGTACGAAGGCAATACACGGGTACCGGCCCGAGAACGCCGCCTCCCAGCCGAGCATCGCCGCGTCACCACTGGGCTGGATGATCTGCAGATGCAGGTCGACGCCATCACGTTGCGCATACACGACGTCGAGGTGGACGTAGACGTTTGTTCGACCGGGGACGGCCGAGATGACGCGAGTATTGTCCGTCTCGGGCTGGGGCACCGGGCTACCTCATCACCAGACGCTCAGGCGCGCAAGGCGATTACGACGGGGCAATCATCCCCGCCCCACTGTGGCACCCGGTGGGAAGCCCACCCATGCACGATCGAGGGCGCCGTGCCGCCATCAGGGCGGACGGTGCACCCGACCACCCCATGTCGCGGTGGTGTGACGCGGATCCGAGACGCGCAATCACGGGCAGTTCCGGACGGGCGTTAGTCGTCCCGATCTTATGGCCGGAGGCGTGGTTGCCAAACGCGACTTGTACTAGGGGGTGTCAGGGTGAGGCGTCGGCCGAGGGCCGCACGACCGTCTCCCACCCGGAGGCATCCCGTTCGACAACGACGTCCCGGGGCCATAGCTGGTCCTCCGGTCGAGCACCCGCCTGGAAGGAGACTCGACCCAGTTCGGCGTTGCTGAAGTCGTTATCCCGGATGTCATTGGGGATCCCCGTCGCGGGATCAGCTCCCAGAAGCTGAGCATTGTCAACACGACCGATGAAACGGCACCCTACGAGGTCCGCACGGGGAGAGTAGATGTGCCCAGTTCTGCAGCGTTCGAAGGTGCACCGCTCGAATCTCGCCCACCCCAAGGAGAAGCCGTGTAGGTCGAAGTTCACGCCAAGGAAGTGGCAGTCGCGGTACACGCTCCTGCCGGAGGTGTGACCGAATGCGCCGGCGGCGGGCCATGCGCGCTTTCCCTCGAACACGCAGGAGGTGAAGATGCTCGATGCGAACGTGACATGGACGTCCTCGAGCAGGAAGCGGACACCGGAACCGTGCGCGTCGACCACGGCATAACTGGCTGCGAACTCACCTCGGCGACGACGTGGTCGCGAGACGGCTCGGCGCTCGTGGAACCTCATGTCACCCGCGATCTGCCCTGACACGATGGTCCGAGCCGTTCGCTGCCAAACAGAGTCGATCACGCAGTCATCCTTCCACTCCAAGGTCTCCCGGTTGCCCGGCGCCGGCTGAGCCAACGACTGGCTACCGGCAAGCACTCACGCACCAGACGCCCAGCAGTCGGCGATGTGGCGTACAAGGGTCCGTCCGACGAACGGTGTTTCTGGCACGTGATCTTCAGAGGTTCTCGGCGGCCGGCATGCGGTCGGCGAAGGTGACGGCGAAAGCGTTCAGCGCAGGCTTCCACCGCATGGTCCATCGTGCCTGCCCAGTGCCTTTGGGGTCCG
>NZ_JAPFQL010000138.1 GCF_028446585.1 Intrasporangium calvum | reverse complement strand
GGCATACTCACGTGGTTGGTGGCCCTACTGGATCAGGCCGCGCTCCCGAAGGCTCGAGAGGGCCTCGTCGAGGATGGCAGCGCCGTCCGCGTCGCTGCGGCGCTCCTTCACGTAGGCGAGGTGGGTCTTGTAGGGCTCGACCTTCGGCGGAGCCGGCGGGTTGTCCTTGTCCTGGCCGGCCGGGAAGCCGCAGCGCGGGCAGTCCCACAGCTCGGGCAGCACCATGCCGGGCTCCTCGGCGAAGCTCGGCCGGGTCTCATGGCCGTTGGAGCACCAGTAGGAGATGAAGACCCGGGGGGCGGTGTCGCCCCGCTCGGCCTCGCCCATCGGGCCTGCGCCGACCCGGCTGCCTCGAATTGCGTTACCGCTCGCCATCGACGTGTCCTCTCAGCTCTGGAACCGGGCGAGCAGACCCAGCCCGATGATTGCAGTGGCCCACACGATGGCGACGGCCACGGTGAAGCGGTCGAGGTTGCGCTCGGCGACCGAGGAACCACCGAGGGAGGTCGACATGCCGCCTCCGAACATGTCCGAGAGGCCGCCACCCTTGCCCTTGTGGAGCAGGATGAACAGGGTCAGGATCAGGCTGGACAGCACCAGCAGGACCTGCAGCACGATGCGAACCGCATCCACGTGGTCACTCCAAATCGTCGGTGACGGGCGCGCTACCCGTCGCATGGTCGGCCGGTCGAGGGACGTCTGCGGGCTCGGCGACCCCGTCGGACGGGCCCGGTCGAGCCTCGTTCGAGGCCAGTGGACAGGATACCTTCCCGCGGCCGGTGGGCCGAATGTCCCAGCCGGCCGGGGAGGGCCCTGAGTCAGCTCGCGGTCAGGTGGTCGCGGTAGCGGCAGATCGACGCGAACTCGGCCGGGTCGATGGACGCCCCGCCGACGAGCGCGCCGTCGACGTCCTCCTGCGCCATGATGGCGGCCACGTTGGCGGCCTTGACGCTGCCGCCATAGAGGATCCGGACCCCGTCCGCCAGGTCGCCGCTGTAGAGCTCGGCGAGCAGGTTGCGGATCGCGGCACACACCTCCTGGGCGTCATCGGGCGTGGCGACCTCGCCGGTCCCGATGGCCCAGATGGGCTCGTAGGCGATGACGATGCTCGCCGCCTGCTCCTTGCTCACCCCGGCGAGGGCCGCGCGCAGCTGGGCGACGACGTGCTCGACCTGGCGGCCCTCCTTGCGGACGTCGAGGGCCTCACCGCAGCAGAGGATCGGCGTCAGCTCGTGGCGGTAGGCGGCCTGCACCTTCGCGGCGACGACCTCGTCCGTCTCGTGGTGCCCCTCGCGCCGCTCGCTGTGGCCGATGACGACGTAGGTGCAGCCGAGCTTCTTGAGGAAGGCTCCGGAGATGTCACCGGTGTAGGCGCCCGAGGCGTGCGGCGACAGGTCCTGCCCCCCGTAGCGCAGGTGCAGCCGGTCGCCCTCGACGAGGGTCTGCACCGAGCGGAGGTCGGTGAAGGGCGGCAGGACCGCGACCTCGACCGCCTCGTAGTCATGCTTGGCGTCGCGCAGCGTCCAGTCGAGCTTCTGGACCAGGTGGGTCGCCTGGAGGTGGTCGAGGTTCATCTTCCAGTTGCCCGCCATGAGCGGGATCCGGCCGACGGGCTTGGCGGTCGCCATCAGTTGTCGCCTTCCTCGAGGACGGTGAGTCCGGGCAGCTCCTTGCCCTCGAGGTACTCGAGGCTGGCGCCGCCACCGGTGGAGATGTGGCCGAAGTCCGCGTCGGCGAACCCGAGCTGACGAACCGCTGCGGCGGAGTCGCCGCCGCCCACGACGGTCAGCGCCCCCTGGCGCGTGACGTCGACGAGGGCCTGCGCGAGCGCCTTGGTGCCGGCGGCGTAGGGCTCCATCTCGAAGGCGCCCATCGGGCCGTTCCAGAAGACCGTCCTGCAGTCCGCGAGCTTCGAGGCGAAGAGCGCAGCCGACTCGGGCCCGATGTCGAGGCCCATCCGGTCGGCGGGGATCGCATCGGCGGGGACGACGTCGTGCGCGGCGTCGGCGCTGAAGGCGTCGGCGGCCACGATGTCGACGGGCAGGACGATCTCGACACCCTCACGCTCCGCGCGCTCGAGATAGCCCTTGACGGTGTCGACCTGATCGGCCTCGAGCAGGCTCTTGCCCACCTCGAGACCCTTGGCGGCGAGGAACGTGAAGACCATGCCGCCACCGATGAGGAGGCGGTCGGCAGTGCCGAGGAGGTTGCCGATGACGCCGAGCTTGTCGGAGACCTTGGCGCCGCCGAGCACGACGGCGTAGGGCCGCTCGGGGTCCTGCGTCAGGCGGCGCAGGACGTCGACCTCCGCCTGGACCAGGCCACCCGTCGCGTGCGGGAGCAGGCGCGCCACGTCGTAGACCGAGGCCTGGGCGCGGTGGACCACCCCGAACCCGTCGGAGACGAAGACGTCGGCGAGCCCGGCGAGGGCCTGGGCGAACTCGGCTCGCTCCTCGTCCGACTTGGCGGTCTCACCGGCGTTGAAGCGCAGGTTCTCGAGCAGGACGACGCCGCCGTCCTCGAGGGACTCGACGGCGGCGCGAGCGCTCTCGCCAACGGTGTCCTCGGCGAAGACGACGGGGTTGCCGAGCACCTCGCCGAGGCGCTGGGCCACCGGCGCCAGCGAGTACTTCGCGTCCGGCTGGCCCTTGGGTCGGCCCAGGTGGGCGCACACGATGACCCGCGCGCCCAGCTCGGACAGCATCTTGATGGTGGGGGCGGAGGCGCGGATGCGCCCGTCGTCGGTGATCGTCGCGCCGCGCTCGGTCTGCTCGAGCGGGACGTTGAGGTCGGAGCGGACGAGGACGCGCTTGCCGCGCAGGTCCCCGAGGTCGCCAATCGTCTTCACGCGGTGCCTCTTCGGGTCGGTCAGGACATTCGGTTGGGGGGTCGGCGGCAGCCACCGCCCCCGCAGGCGAGCCTACGGGGACCGTCGACAGGCGACGGAGGGGCCCACTGGGGAGCCCGCCTGCGGGGACGGTGGCGCTGCGTCAGAGCCTGCGTCAGAGCGACTGGCCGACGAGCTTGACGAGGTCGACGAGCCGGTTGGAGTAGCCCCACTCGTTGTCGTACCAGCCCACGACCTTGACCTGGTTGCCGATGACCTTGGTCAGGCCGGCGTCGAAGATGCAGGAGGCCGGGTCGGTCTCGATGTCCTTGGACACGATGGGGTCCTCGGTGTAGACGAGGTAGCCCTTGAGCGGGCCCTCGGCAGCGGCCTTGACCGCGGCGTTGACCTCCTCGACGGTCGTCTCGCGGCTCGCCTCGAAGGTGAGGTCGGTGGCGGAACCGGTGGGGACGGGCACGCGAAGGGCGAAGCCGTCGAGCTTGCCCTTGAGGTCGGGCATGACGAGGCCGATCGCCTTGGCGGCGCCGGTGGACGTGGGCACGATGTTGAGGGCGGCGGCGCGGGCGCGGCGCAGGTCCTTGTGCGGGGCGTCCTGGAGATTCTGGTCCTGCGTGTAGGCGTGGATCGTCGTCATGAGGCCCTTGACGATGCCGAACTCGTCATGCATGACCTTCGCCATCGGGGCGAGGCAGTTCGTCGTGCACGACGCGTTGGAGATCACGGTGTGCGCGGCCGGGTCGTACAGGTCGTCGTTGACGCCCATGACGATGGTGATGTCCTCGTTCTTGGCCGGCGCGGAGATGATGACCTTCTTGGCGCCGCCCGCGACGTGGGCCTTCGCCTTCTCCGCCTCGGTGAAGAAGCCGGTCGACTCCACGACGATGTCGGCGCCGACGGATGCCCAGTCGATCTGCGCCGGGTCGCGCTCCTCGAACACGCGGATCGACGTGCCGTCGACGATGATCGACGTCTCGTCGTAGCTGACCTCGCCCGGGAACCGGCCCAGGATGCTGTCGTACTTGAGCAGGTGGGCCAGGGTCTTGTTGTCCATCAGGTCGTTGGTGGCAACGACTTCGATGTCGGCTCCCGACGCCTGGACGGCTCGGAAGAAGTTGCGGCCGATGCGGCCGAAGCCGTTGATGCCTACGCGAACGGTCACTGCTGTGCACCTCTCGGGGTGAGACTTCACTGGTCGGCGGTCGGTCGCGGCGCTGCGACGTCTCGTCTGCTCAACCCTAGTCCGTCGCCCCACGGGACGTGACGTGAGTCTCACCGCATGGGCGCCCTCCCCCGCCTGCGTGCAGCAGCTGCCGTATGCCGCTGGGCGCGGCCCCCGAC
>NZ_JAPFQL010000137.1 GCF_028446585.1 Intrasporangium calvum | reverse complement strand
AGTCGAGCCGCGCTCGGTGATCTTGAAGTAGCCGTCGAGTCCGGCGGGCGCCGGACGCCTGGTGGTTTCGGTCGACATGGCGCGCACTCTAGCGGCGCGGGGCCGGCCACGCTCCACGACCCGCGCGGGCCAGGGCCGCCGAATCACCTAGGCTGGCCCCGTGACCGCCCCGACCCCTCCGCGCAAGCCCGGAGAGCCGCTCCAGCCGGTGCATGTGCCGATGCTCAAGATCATCGAGTGGGGCATCGTCGGGTGGGCCGTGGCGCTGGTGGTCACCCTCCTCGTGCCGGCCCTGCACGAGGGAGACCGCAGCTGGTGGCCGTGGACGTGCGTCGCGGGGATGCTGCTCGGCGGCATCGGCTGGCTTTACGTGCGGCGGGGACGCGGCAACGCCCAGGACGCCGTCTGACGTCCACCACCAAGGCCGTATGCCGCTGGGCTCAGTCCCGCTCGTCACTCCCGTCCGCGGTGTCCAGGTCGGTCGGCTCCTCCGGCTCGGCCGATGCAGCCGGCTCGGTCGATGCAGATGGCTCGACCGCACGGTCCAGCACCTCGAGCTCGACGGCGAACTCGTCGACGATCGGCTCGCCGATCGGCGTCGGCTCCGGGGCCTCGACGTCCGTCTCGGAGTGCGCGCCGCACCCGTGGTCCAGGGAGACCACACGGCCGTCCGAAGGGCTCCACTCGTTGGCGCAGACCCCGAAGACGGCCCGAAGCGCGCCGGCCATCGGCAGCAAGTAGCCACACGTCGCACACGGGGCGCTCGCCTTGACGGCGACCTCGGAGGTCGGTCCGTTGTCCCCGGCGTACCACCGGGTGGCCGCGGCCTCGCGCCCCTCGGCGGACAGCACGCGCGGGCGGCCCAGCCCCAGCTCGAAGAAGGCCAGCTGGTCGACGTCCTCCTCACCGGTCGCCTCGAAACCGGCCTCGAGGTAGGGGTCGTCGGTCCGCTTCGGCAGGACGTCGCCCGGGCCGAGGTCGCCGGGGGCGAGCCGGTCGGCGTAGGGCAGCCACTCGGGCGCGAGGATCGCCTCCGCGCCGGGCAGCAGGTTGGTCTCGCAGACCGTGGCCACCTTGGCGCGCGGCACTCGCGTCACGCTGACGCCCCAGCGCCAGCCGTGGTAGCCCGGGGACGTGCACTCGAACCAGTGGATCGCGAGACGCTCGCCGAGCATGTCCATGCCGGTGTGGGCCCCGACGGTGCCGGGCTCGGCCACCTCGGAGAGGGCGGTCCGAGCCTGGTCCGCGGCGGCGAGGAGCACGGCGTCGACCTTGGCGGTCTCGCGTCTGGCCGGACGCCGGCTCGGGGTCATCGTCGGAGTCATCTGATCAGCCCTCGAGCTGGTCGGCAACCTTGCGGAGCGCCTGCGCGACCTTCGTGCCGAACTCGCGGTCGGGGTAGCGGCCCTTGCGCAGGCCGTTGCTCACCTCGTCGAGGACCTGCATGACGTCCTCGATGATGACGACCATCTCCTCGGTCGGCTTGCGGTCGCGCTCGCGACGCTTCGCCGCCAGGGACGGGGCGGGGTCGAGGACTCGGACCTGCAGGGCCTGGGCGCCCTTGCGTCCCTCCACGATGCCGAACTCGACGCGGGTCCCCTTCTTGAGCGTCGTCACGCCCTCGGGCAGGGCGTTGGCGTGCAGGAACACGTCAGCGCCGTCGTCCTCGGCGATGAAGCCGAAGCCCTTGTCGGCGTCGAAAAACCTGACCTTGCCAGTCGGCACAGTCCACCTCGTTGCTCGTCTTGATGCGCGCTACCACCTGGTCGAGCGCTGCGGTCCAGCCTATCTGCTGCCGGCAACGCCGTTTGCGCCCGCTCAGCGGGGCCGGAGAGCCTCGTCCGCGACCGGGCCGCGTGCCGGTGAGATGCCCCACGTGCCGGTCCACTCGTCGCCGGGGGCCAGGGTGATGAGTGAGTCGCCGGAGTTGAACGCCTCGGCAGGACAGGTCATCGGCTCGATGGCGATGCCGGGCTGGCCGAGCCCCTTCTCGACGACGCCGGTGAAGACCTGCAGCCAGGGGAAGGCGTCGTCGGCCCAGAGGTCGATCCGGCCCGCCGCCCCCGTGGCGACCGTGCAGCGCCACATCCCGTCGGGGTCGCGCAGGACGTCGGTGAAGGGGGTGTCGAGCTTCGTGTCGCCGAGCGGCCGGCCGGTGCGGAGGTCGAGCGGGGTGTCCGCCACGGCAGCGCGCCCGGTCGGGAGCCCGCGCTCGTCGGTCTGCAGCCACGTCGACGCCGGCACCTTGACCCACACGTCATCGAGAGCGGTGTCGCCGATCGCCAGGTAGGGGTGGGCCCCGTAGCCGAACGGGGCGGGCGCGGTCCCGACGTTGCGGGCCGCGGCCGTGACGACGAGCCCGGTGTCGTCGAGCACATAGGTGGTGCGCAGGTCGAGCGGGTGGTCCCAGCCGGGCTGCGGATAGAGGCGGTAGCCCACCGTGACCGAGTCGGGCTCGAGCTCGATGAGCTCCCAGATGGCCCAGCGGACCAGGCCGTGGCTCGCGTTGCCCTTGGGGACCTCGGTGATCGGCAGCTGCTGCTGCTTGCCCTGCCAGGTGTAGCGCCCGTCGCGGATCCGGTTGGGCCAGGGCATCAGCTGCTGCCCCCGACCGGACTGGCACGGCTCGTCGGCGCCGAAGCCGGCGACGAGCGGCGCGCCGTCCATCGTCAGGCTGCGCAGTCCCCCGCCCACCTCGACGACGCTCGCCTCGAAGGGACCGCGCCCGATGGTCCACTGCTGCCCGGTCGGTGCGGCCGACGCGGCGGCGAACGACGGCCGGGCGGGCTCTGGGAAGAGGGCGGTCATGGTCTCCACGCTAGCCGCTCCGTCTAGGTTGGGTCCGTGGCCATCAACAGGCGGGAGAGCGGGGCAGCCCGGAGCCTGGCCGACGACATCCGGGCCCGGACCGACCGCGAGATCGTCGCGCTCGTCCTCGCCCGTCCCGACCTCGCCCGTCCGGCTCCGGCCGACCTCACGAGCCTCGCTGCGCGGGCCTCCACCAAGGCGAGCGTGCAGCGAGCCATCGACGCGCTGGACGAGGGACACCTGCGGGTCCTGGAGGCGCTCGTGGTGGCTCCGGCGATCCCTCCTCGGAACGAGCTTGGACACGTCCTGCGGCTGCTCGGAGCGGACCAGTCGGACCTGCCGAAGGTCCAGGCACTCGTCGACGAGCTGTGGACCCGGGCCCTGCTCTGGCGCGGAGCGGACGGGACCCACGTCGTCCGCACCGTCCCCGAGGTGCTCGGGGCCAGCGTCGCGGGGCTCGGGGCGCCCTACGGGGACCTCCGGCCCGGGGCGCCGGTTCCCTCGGAGTCCCACCTTCGCAGGGCCATCGATGGTGCACCGCCGGCCGCCCGGACGGTGCTCGACCGACTGGCCTGGGGTCCCCCCACCGGTCTCATGCCGAGCGGACCGGCCGGCGCGACCGCCGTGCGCTGGCTGCTCGAGCAGCACCTGCTGGTCTCCGTCGGCAGCGACCGCGTCGCCCTCCCCCGGGAGGTCGCTCTCGTGCTGCGCGACGGCCGGTTGCACCGCAGGACCCGGCTGCAGGCGCCCGAGATCACCGCTCGGGACGTCTCTGCCCGGGTGGTCGACGCGGTGGCCGGTGGCGCGGCCAGCGACCTGCTCGCCCGGGTCGACGAGCTGTGCTCGGCCTGGGGCGCCGAGCCCCCTCGGGTGCTGCGGGCCGGCGGGCTGTCCGTGCGAGACCTCAAGGCAGCCCAGCAGGTGCTCGACGTCGAGCCGGAGCGCGCCGCCTTCGTCGTCGAGGTGGCGTATGCCGCCGGGCTCGTCGCGGACGACGGCGAGATCGTGCCCGTCTGGGCTCCCACACCGGAGCTGGACGAGTGGTCGGCGAGCGAGGCCGGGCGCCGCTGGGCGGTCCTGGCCAGGGCGTGGCTGTCCTCGACCCGCGCCCCGCACCTCGTGGGGAAACGGGTCGGCGACTCCCCCGCCAACGCGCTCGGAGCCGACGTCCAGTGGCCCGCCATCCGGGGGATCCGGCGTGAGGTGCTCGTCGAGCTGGCATCCCTTGCGCCCGGGACGGCCGCGGACGGCGAGTCCATCCGCGCCCGGCTGCACTGGCGGCGACCCCTGCGCTCGGCTGCCCTGCTCGACGGGGCCGTCGAGGGGGTGCTCCGTGAGGCGGAGTGGCTCGGCGTCACCGGGCGCGGGGCGCTCTCCTCACCCGGCCGCTCGCTCCTGGGTGTCAATGCACTGGGGATGCCCGGGCCACTCGATGCCACCACCC
>NZ_JAPFQL010000136.1 GCF_028446585.1 Intrasporangium calvum | reverse complement strand
GCATCGACGACGAGTCGCTCACCGCCGCGGGTCACCTCGATCTCGACGGTCTCTCCGGGGGACACCGACTGAAGGGCGGTGCGGACGCTCTCCGCCGTCGTGATGCGGGTGTCGCCGACCCGGACGACCCGGTCACCGATCCTCAGGACGTCCTTGGCGCGGGAGTCGTCGACGATCTCGGCGATCTTGACGTGCGTCGTCACCGTCTTGCCCAGGGCTCGGAGGGCAACGGCCGTGGCCTCCTCCTGTGAGCCGGCCATCTGGACGGCGTTCTCCTCGGCGATCCGCTCCTCGCTCGCGGCCGGGTCGAAGACCTCATCGACGGGCAGGACGTCCTGCGACGGGTCGATCCACGCCCCCACCACGTCGAAGGCGTCCACCGGGAAGCCCGGTCCGCCGAGGACGGACACCGTGGTGAAGCTCAGCTCACCCTCGGCGTCGTACGTGGGTAGTCCGTCGACGGCGATGAGCGTCGAGTCCTCCGACTCCCCCGGCACGTTGCCGAGGGTGTTCATCGTCGGGCCCGGGCTCATGATGGCCACCGGCACGTGGACGAGGTTGCCCACGACGAGCAGTGCCAGCCCGAGGAAGAAGCTGGCCAGGAAGACGATGTTGCCGCGGCTGAGCGGGGCCGGCTGACGGGATGGTGAGAGGGATGGTGTCGGGGCGCCGATCTCCTCCGCGGGCACCCGACGGATCGTCCTCACGGAAGGCCGACCCACTCGTCCGAACCGTCGGTGAAGCGTTGGTGCTTCCAGATAGGCACGGTGGCCTTGAGCTCGTCGATGAGGCGACGGCACACGTCGAACGCCTCGCCCCGGTGCTCGGCACTCACCGCCACGACGACCGCCAGGTCGCCGATGTCGAGCCGGCCGACGCGGTGCACGACACCGATCCGCACGACGCGCCCTTCGGCGGCCAAGCGCTCGGCCAGCGCCCTGGCCACCTCCGCGGCCTGGGGGTGCGCGCTGTAGTCGAGGTGCGTCACATCGGCAGGGTCGCCCCCTTCGAGCGACTTCTCGGAGTGCTTCACGTCGTGGTTGCGCACGGTGCCGACGAAGAGGCACGTGCCGCCCGCACGAGGGTCGGCGACGCTCGAGAGCACCTCGTCGACGGACAGCGGCGTCTCTCGGATCTCGGCAAGGGTGACCGTCACGCCGGACATCGTATGCGGCCAGGCTGGGTGATCGCGGCCGACGACCGCGGGGACGTTCCGGGGGGTCAGGCGAGGGGAACGATCGTCGCCGTTTCGTGGTTGTCTTGGTGAGGAGCGGCGCACCGCCGCAGTGGCCAGCAATCCGAGGAGCACCATGTCCGACCGTCGCCCTGACGTGCCCGACGAGCCCGACGACCTGAGCCGCCGGGAGGGCGAGCACCCCGGGGACGACCCCCTCGGCGGGGCGCAGCAGGGACCGGGCCTCGGAGACCTCAGCTCCATGCTCGAGCAGGTGCTCGGTCAGGCGGCCGAGAACCCTGAGCTCGCTGCCGCGATGCGGAGCATGGGAGTGGACCCCACCGATCCGGCCACCAAGGCGGCGATGCGGGCCCAGCTCGGCACCTTCATGTCGGCCCAGCAGTCCCCCACCGGTGCGCGCGACCTCGCCACCGAGGTCGCCCGCAAGCACGTGATGGCGTCCGAGGGCAACGACCTCCACGATGCGAGGGCAACCCGGGAGGTGCAGGATGCCGTGGCCGTCGCGGTCCTCTGGCTCGACGAGGTGACCGCACTCGGCATGTCCGGTTGGCGTGCCACCGGGCTGAGTCGGGCGGAGTGGGTCGACACGACGATGCCCCGGTGGTTCGACCTGGTCGAGCCGGTGGCCGACGGCGTCACCCACGCCACCTCGGCGGCGATGCGCAAGCAGCTCGGGGAGCTGGGTCCCGAGGCCTTCGGCGACGCGCTCCCCCCCGAGCTCCAGGGCATGCTCGGGTCTGGCTTCGACCCTGCCGCGATGCTCGAGCAGTGGGCGCCGATGCTCTCCAACCTGAGCCGTCAGATGTTCGCGGCGCAGCTCGGCCAGGCCGTCGGCACCCTCGCAACCGAGGTGGTCGGCGCGACCGAGGTCGGGCTGCCGCTGACCGAGACGGGCCTGATCGCCCTCCTCCCGGGCAACGTCGCCGAGCTGGCGACCTCGGTGGAGATCGACCTGCCCCAGGTGCGGCTCTACCTGGCGGTGCGGGAGGCGGCCAGGGTCCGGCTCTTCACCGCGGTCCCGTGGCTCGGCCCCCAGCTGATGTCGGCCGTCGCCGACTATGCCCGCAACATCACCATCGACACCGATGCGATCGAGTCCGCCCTCTCGACGATCGACCCGACGAACCCCGAGGCGATCCGCAGTGCGCTGCAGGGCAACCTCTTCAGACCCCAGCCGACGGCGGCCCAGCGGCAGGCCCTGACCCGGCTCGAGACCCTCCTCGCGCTCGCCGAGGGGTGGGTCGACCACGTCACCGACCGCGCCACCGGGGCGCACCTGCCACAGGCCGCCGCGCTCGCCGAGACGGTGCGGCGCCGCCGGGTCGGCGGGGCCGCCCAGAAGACGTTCGCCGGCCTCGTCGGGCTCGAGCTGCGACCCCGCCGGCTGCGCGATGCAGCGAACCTCTGGGCGGCGCTCGAGAACTCCGGCGGCCAGGAGCTGCGCGACGGCCGCTGGTCGCACCCCGACCTCGCGCCGACGTCCGCGGACCTTGACGACATCATCGGTTTCGTCGAGCGGGCAGCCGGCCGGGCCCCGACCGCTGCGGCGGGCGAGGCCGTCACGGATGACACGCTGGGCTCGGCCGATCTCAGCGCCGACCTCGACAGCGTGCTCCGCGACATCCTCGACGAGGCGGCAGCCGGAGGTTCTGGCACCACCGACGAGACCACCACCGACGAGCTCGGCGGCGACGAGCGACCCGGGTCGGGCGCGTGAGCGCTTCGGGAGCTCCGCCGCGACCGATGGAGGCTGACCCGGGAGCGAGCCCAGCGGCATACGGGCTCCTCCGGACGGACGCGATGGCCACCCTCCAGCAGTGGCAGGCGCCGGACGCCGGGCAGGAGCGGCTGCGTCGCGACTACCTCGACCACCTCCGGAGGCACGTCGACGCCATGTCGCGAGGGGGCCCGCCCGCCCACCTGACCGGGAGCGTGATCGTCCTCGACGAAGCCGGCGAGCGCGTCCTCCTCACGCTGCACCAGAAGGCTCGGCGATGGTTCCAGTTCGGCGGGCACTTCGAGCCCGGCGACGAGACGCTCCGCGGTGGGGCCGCCCGTGAGGCGCGTGAGGAGTCTGGGGTCGAGGGGCTGACGGTCCTGCCCGAGATCGTGATGCTCGACCGCCACAGCCTGGGCAGCGCCTTCGGTCGCTGTTCGGAGCACCTCGACGTGCGCTACGTCGCGGTGGCGCCGCCTGGTGCCGTTCCCGCCGTCAGCAGCGAGTCCGTCGACGTGCGCTGGTGGCCGGTGGACGGGCTCCCTGACGGCACCCGCGAGGAGCTGTCACCGCTCGTGGGCGCGGCTCGGCGAGCCGTCGGTCGCTGACGTCACTCGTCGCTCAGGGTCAGCCCGGCCGAGGCGGCAACCCCTTGGAGGTAGCCCCGCGCACGCTCGAGGCGCGGGAACCCGCTGAGCAGGCCCCAGAAGTCCGGCCCGTGCCCCGGCTCGATGAGGTGTGCCAGCTCGTGCAGCAGCACGTAGTCGAGCACCCAGGCGGGCATCCCACGCACCTTGTCGGAGATCCGGATCGACCCCTCAGCGGGCGTGCAGGACCCCCAGCGCGACTCCTGGTTGGCCACCCAGCGGACGCTGGACGGCTGGGCCCGCCCCGCGAGGTAGGTCCGCGAGAGGTGACCGGCACGGGCCAGCAGCTCGGTGTCCGACCGCCGCTGACGCTGCTCGGACGCCGTGACCCGGGCGAGCATCGTCCGGACCCACTCACCCTCCTCGGCCCTCGTCAGCCGGTCGGGCACGAGCACCACGAGCCGGCCTTCCTGCCGGTAGGCAGACACGGTCCGACGGCGCCGGGTGCTGCGCCGCACCTCGACGGTCACGCCGTCGACCACGGTCTGGCGCACCTGCCGCACGGACGTTGCCATGGGGGCAGGGTAGGCCGGAACGCGCGCCGCAGCACGCACGCCGGCGCGGACGCGCCGCCCCGGAGGACGTCCCCCGAGGGGTGCGGCGGCCCGCCGAGCGGGGCCGACGGGGCGCGCCATGCGGGGATGAGCGTGATCTCGTGCTCAGCGTGCTCTAGGGTTGACGGAGCCAAGGCGCCCGTCAGAGGGGTGCCAGTACCAAGGAGACACCAATGGCTGACGAGACCTACAAGGGCGAGTTCTACTGCGTGAAGTGCAAGGAGAAGCGCGAGGCCGAGGGCAAGGTCGTCGTGTCCGAGAACGGCCGGCGCATGGCGAAGGGCCAGTGCCCCGTCTGCGGCACCAACCTCAACCGCATCCTGGGCAAGGCCTGACCAGGTCAGCAGCGCGTCCGCACTGACGCGCCAGCGAGGGGCGGGACCGACATGGTCCCGCCCCTCGCCCCTGTCCGGACCTCTCCCTCCCCC
>NZ_JAPFQL010000135.1 GCF_028446585.1 Intrasporangium calvum | reverse complement strand
CGCCGCTGGGCCCGGAAACCGGGCCCAGCGGCATACGACCGGAGGCGGTGCTCAGCCGTGGCGTCGCGCGAGCGCCGAGACCGCCTCCGCCACGCGGGGAGCCACCCGCTCGTCGAAGACGCTCGGCACGACCTGGTCCGCCGTCGGGTCCGCGACGAGCTCGGCGATGGCCCGCGCTGCCGCGAGCTTCATCTCCTCGGTGATGGCGCGCGCACCCGAGTCGAGCGCCCCGCGGAAGATCCCGGGGAACGCCAGCACGTTGTTGATCTGGTTGGGGAAGTCGGACCGTCCCGTCGCCACCACCTCGGCGAACTTGTGCGCGACCCGGGGATGCACCTCGGGGTCGGGGTTGGCGAGGGCGAAGATGATCGCCCGAGGCGCCATGCGCATCAGATCACGCTCGGGCACCGTGCCGCCCGAGACCCCGATGTAGACGTCGGAGCCCTCCAGCGCGTCACCCAGCAGGCCGACCCGCCCAGTGCGGTTCGTCAGGGCACGAAGGGACTCCTTGTGCTCCGGCAGCCCGCTCCGGTCCGGCCCGAGAATGCCCTGGGAGTCCGTGACGATGACGTCACCCACACCCGCGGACACGAGGATCGACGAGACCGCCACCCCCGCGGCACCCGCCCCGGAAACGACGACGGTGAGGTCCTCGAGGCGCTTGTCGACGACCCGGGCCGCGTTGAACAGAGCGGCCAGGGCCACGATCGCGGTCCCGTGCTGGTCGTCGTGGAAGACGGGGATGTCGAGGCGCTCCTTGAGCCGGCGCTCGATCTCGAAGCACCGCGGCGCCGAGATGTCCTCGAGGTTGATCCCGCCGTACGTCGGGGCGAAGCGCGCGACGGCGTCGACGATCTCGTCCACCGTGCCGGTCTCGAGACAGACGGGGACGGCATCCACATCGGCAAAGTGCTTGAAGAGGACGGCCTTGCCCTCCATCACCGGCATCGCGGCGAGCGGGCCGATGTCGCCCAGGCCGAGGACGGCCGTGCCGTCGCTGACCACGGCGACGGTGTTGCGCCTGCTCGTGTAGCGGTGGGCGAGAGCGGGGTCGGCGGCGATCGCGCGGGACACCTCGGCGACACCCGGCGTGTAGAGCAGCGACAGGTCGTCGGCGTCGCGCAGCGGGGACGTCGCGTGTACCCCAAGCTTGCCGCCCTCGTGCGCCCGGAACACCGGGTCGTCCGCATCGAAGGGTGGGGTCACGGGTAACGCACTCATGAGAGGAACCTCGTTCGCATCAACAGGGCATCGCGAGCCCTGGCGGAAATGGCAAGGGCCGCGGGTCTGGCCTCAGGTATGAGATATGCGAAACGGGGGTTGCCCGAACGCGGACAGTCTGCCACGAACGACGGCGCAATGGCAGGGGCCCGGCAGATTTCCGGTGTGGGGCCGGTCACCGCGCCGTTCTTGCGGCGTCAGGTGGGGGGCGCCGTCTCGAGGTGGCGCAGGAGCGCGTCGACGACGTGCGGATCGTACTCGTAGCCGAGCCCCAGGTAGATGCGCTCCACGGCCCGCTCCCGGGCTCGCTGGCTGCGGGAGCCCGCTGTCAGGTCCTCGTAGGCGTTGACCACCTTGAGGATGCGGCTCGTGAGGGGGATCTCCTCCCCGAACTCGCGCCACTGGCGGTACGGCGTGGCCTGGTGCTCCAGGATCGTCGCCGCGTCCTCGAGCACGCCGGTCTCTCGGACGATGGCCAGCGTGTCGGCCCCGATCCGACGCTGGTCAGCCGGAGCAGCGAGCACGGTCGCGCCGCCGGGGATGGGGTCCACGAGCGCCACCTGGCCGATGTCGTGCAGGAGCGCGGCGTACTCGAGGTTGGCCAGGTCCCGCTCCGGAAGCCCCAGGGCCCGCCCCACCGCCAGGGCCATGGCGGCGACGCGCTCCGAGTGCCCGGCGGGCGTGTAACCGGCGGCGTCCGTCAGCCGGGACAAGGTCCGGATGCTCTGGAGGTAGGTCGCCCGGATGGTCATGTAGCGGCGGAAGGCGAAGAGGGTGAGGACCAGCGGGGAGAGGAACAAGGGCACGGCCGGGGCGCCCAGCGGGGGCACCGCGAGGGCGATGAGCACCCCCGTGACCGCCAGGGCCGTGGACAGCGCGAAGGTCGAACGGATCTCGTCCTTGAACGCCTGCCACCACGCCGCCCGGAGCAGCGCCCTCGCCATGGACATGACGAAGGCGTCGGCCAGGAGCGCCACGACGGCGATGGACAGCATCAGGAGCGCACGCTGCCACGGGTCGAGACCGTCGTCGACGACCGGCCGCCCACGCTCCTGCCCCAGATGGACCACCCGGTAGAGCAGCGCCGCCACGGCCACGCTGACGAACCGACCGGTGGTCTCGACGGGACTGACCTCTCGGCCGCTGAGATGGCGCAGCAGGGCGACCCCCGTGATCGCCGTGGCCGTCACCGCGAGGACGAAGACAGAACCGTAGGAGACCCCACGCCCACCGGGCAGCTCCGTCGTGAAGACGAAGCCCAAGGCTGCTGCCGTGGCGAGAGGCGCCGACCCTCTGACTCGCGGCCCGGAGACCTGGAACCACTCCCCCAGCAGGATCGCGGCCGTGAAGGTGGCGACGAGGACGGCGCTACTGCTGTCGTCCCACGCCGGCGAGTCCGCCGACAGCATGACCAGGGCGACACACCCCGCGATGGCTGCGGCTGCCGCGGCGAACGGCTTCACCCGTCCGACCGCGCGGGCTCTCATGCCTCGCCCTCGTCGAGTGAGGACCATTCGTGCTTGGCCAGCACGCGCCGGAGCGCGTCGACGATCCCGGGGTCGTAGCGGCCCACCTCGCCGTCGAGCACCCCCACGGCCCAGTCCGGGTCGACCCGCCCGTCGGAGCCGCCCCCCTGGGTGAGCGCCGTGAAGGCACCTGCGACCGCGATGATCCGAGCAGAGATCGGGATGTCCGCACCGGACAGGGACCCGGGCCCGCCGTGCCCGTCGAACCGCTCGTGCTGGTGACGGATCCCCGCGCGGGCCTCGTCGAGGAAGTCGATCCCGTCGACCATGCGCGCGCCCACGACGCCGTGCGAGGTGAGCAGCCGACGCTCGTGGTCCGTCAGACTGTCCGGGGACCGACGGAGGGTGCGGGCCGGGATGGCGAGGTGCCCGATCTCGTGAAGGGTCGCCGCCTGCCGCACGGTCCCGATCTGATGGGGCCCCAGACCGAGCTCCTCGGCGAGCCACTCAGACAGGCGAGCGGTGCGGCGACTGCGCTCGATGGCTGGCGGTTCCTTCTTGCCGAGGGCCGTGACCAGGGTGTCGAGGGTCCGCTCGTGCGAGCGGAGCTCATCGCCGTACTGGATGAACGCCCAGCGGGCGGCCAGGAGCGGCGCGAGGACGAGCAGGGCGCTGAAGGCACCGAGCCGCGCCGGGAACCACAGGACGACGAAGAGGAAGCCGATGACGCCGTAGCCGACGTACGCCCAACCGGACCCGCTGAGGACCCGCCGGACCACCACGGTGAAGGGCACACCCTGCGCGTAGTGGATGACACCCGCGAGGAGGACGGCGTTCGTGAGGCATCCGACGACGTCCGCGACCAGGATCGGGATCCCCACGGATGCGGTCATCGCACCGGCGCCCTCCAGGGCCTCGATCTGCCGGCGCAGCCCGCCGGCGAAGTCGTAGGCGAGGGCGCCAGCGGCACCGACGATCGACGTCATCGCCATGTTGAACACGGTGGTGGACCACCGGGGCTCCCGACGGTCCACCGTGACGGAGAGCAGGCCGACCGCCCAGGTGCCGAGGGGCCCGACGATGGCCGCGGAGGCCAGCAGGATGATGCTGAGGAAGGAGAAGCCGATGCGCGAGCCGACGTCCGGCTCACGCAGCTGGAAGCTGAGGACGCCCATCGCCACCAGCAGCGTCAGTGCGGGCAGGTCGACCACGGAGTCGACCTGCCACGCCATCACGCCGACGCCGAGGGCGGCAACGGTGACAACGGTGATGTAGCCACGGACGAGGAACTCTCGCGTGACCAGCCGGCCGGGTGATCTCACCGGCGCCACCGGCGCGGGACTGTTGGAGGCAGGTGCCGATCTGGGCAAATGGGCGGGAAACAGCTAGGACCGTGGGGGTCGGTCAGCTGCTTCAGCCACCCCACGTCCAGGTGTCGCTGGCAATCACGGTCGTCACGCTGAGGACGAACGGGCTTGCAGCCAGGGCGAGGAGAAGGTTGCGCAGCATGGTGGGGGCTCCTTTGTCGGGACACAGGTAGGCAGGCGCATGGGGGGCGCCAGCTGGTGCGTCGGTTACAGCGTGCCAAACTTCGTGGCTCTTTCGGGGAAGAGTTCTCCTTAGAAGCCCACTTTTTACCAACTCCTTAACCTTTCCAACCCCTCCTCAAACCTCGCCCCAGCGCCGATTGGGGCCTCGCAGGCCGGTATGGAAGAATCAGGGCTTCGTGCCCCCGGGCACGGATCAACCAGCACCACCGACGAAAAGAGCCGAGATGAGCAAGCGCGCCCGCAAGCGCCGCTCCCGCAAGGGCAACGCAGCCAACCACGGCCGCAAGCCCAACGCGTGAGCCGCGGCGTGCTTCGCACGCCTGGCACCCACATCGAAAGAGCAGTTCGCGACACGTCCCGCCGGGGTGGCCCCCAGCACAGCGTGTCGCGAACTGCTCTTTCGATTTCCCCG
>NZ_JAPFQL010000134.1 GCF_028446585.1 Intrasporangium calvum | reverse complement strand
TTGTCGTCCTCGAGGGACTTGGCGAAGATGACGCCGGTGACCCGGCCGTTCTCGTCGAGCAGCGGCCCGCCGGAGTTGCCCGGCTGGACGCGCGTGTAGAGCGAGTAGATCTCGCGGACGACGGGGTCGTCGCCATAGATGTCGCGGCCCCGGGCGTCGAGGACCTGCCGCACGCGGGCGGGCACGACGGTGTAGGGACCGTCGAGCGGGAACCCGGGGACCGCCGCCGCGGACCCGCGCGGGAGGTCGGTGCCGAGCTCGAGCGCCGGGGCGTCGAGGCGCTCGGTGCTGATGACGGCGAGGTCGCGGTCGGCGTCGAAGAGGACGACGCGCCCGCTGACCGTCCCCTCCTGGCTGGTCACCTGGAGCCGGTCGGCGCCGGCGACGACGTGCGCATTGGTCACGACCCGGTCCGGGCTGAGGACCCAGCCGGTGCCCTCCTGGCCCCTCCCGCAGCTCTCCGATGCCGTGGTGACCTTGACGACGGACGCCGCCGCGCGGGTGATCGCGCGAGTGTCGCCGATGCGCGGGTCCGGGGCCTCGACCGGGGTGATCGGCTCGGGCACGAGGTCCCCGAAGACCTGCGGGAAGCCCTGGCTCGACAGGAAGCCACGGAAGCCTGCGAAGACCTGCGTCGCCTTGTCAGGCATCACCGCGTCGACCGCGCGCAGGACCCGGGAGTCCGACATCGCCCGCGCGACGCTGGGGTTGCCCGCGGTCCGCAGCGACCCGCCGAGGAACCAGATGATCATGGACGCGGCGATGACGACGACGACCGCCCCGAGGACCGAGTCGACCTGCCGGGCGCCCTGCTGGCCCATCTGACGGCGGAGGTGCCCGCCGAGCAGGCTGCCGAGGACCTGGCCGATCCAGCCCATGAGCACGACCCCGACGATGAGGAGGAGGACGCGCAACCGCGAGTCGTTGGCCACCGCCTCCAGGTCGGCGAGCATGATCGGCAGGCTCCAGATCGCGATGACCGCCCCGGCGAAGAACCCGGCGAGCGAGAAGACGCTCGCGACGAGGCCTTGCCGGTAGCCGGAGATGCCGTAGGCGATGAGGATCAGCCCGAGCGCGATGTCGAGGAGCAGGCCGCCGCTCATCGGCGGTCCCGCAGGTAGATCTCGGGGAGCGGCCGTCGGCGCGCCTCGTCCCACTCGACGCTGAGGCCGGCCAGCTCGAGGACCCGGCTGAGCAGCCCAGCGGTGAAACCCCAGAGGAGCAGGTGGTCCAGCTGGAACGCCGGCCCGACGAAGCCGCTCGGGTGCGTCACGGTGAACCGGGTCTCCGGGTGGACGAGGTGCGAGATCGGCACCGAGAGGACCTCATGGACCTCCGCGGGGTCGCGGACGCTGAGCGGGGCCGGCGCGGCCCACCACCCGAGCACGGGGGCGACGACGAAGTTGGCCGGCGGGAGATAGAGGCTCGGCAGGACGTCGACGACGTCGACGCCGCCCGGGTCGATCCCGGTCTCCTCCTCGGCCTCGCGGAGCGCCGTGTGGACGCTGTCGTCATCCTCGGGGTCGCGGGAGCCGCCGGGGAAGGCGATCTGGGCCGGCTGGGTGCGCATCGTGTGTGAGCGCTCGATGAGCACGACGTGCTCACCCTGCGCCTCCTCGCCGGCAGGCGGTGGGCCGAAGAGCATGAGCACGGCCGACTCGCGGCCGCCCTCCTCCGGTGGCTGGAACCGGGAGAACCAGTGCGCGTCGACGGACGGGACCCGCTCGGCGACGTCGTCGAGCCACTGCGGGCGGGGCAGGCCGGCGGGCCCGGGTGGGATCGTGCCCGTCGGCCCCGAGTGGACGACGCGAGCGCTGCGCGGTGCCGGCCCCGTCACTTCGGCGCCAGCTCGTACTTGAGGAGCTTGGCCGCCCGCTCCGGGTCCGTCTCGCCGATCCCGTAGCTCGGGCACCAGCGAGTGACCGGGCAGGCCCCGCAGGCCGGCTTCTTCGCGTGGCAGGTGCGGCGGCCGTGGAAGATCAGGACGTGGCTGAGCATCGTCCAGTCGCGCCGCATGAAGAGCGCCCCGACCGCGTGCTCGATCTTGACCGGGTCGGTCTCGGTGGTCCACCCGAACCGCTGGACGAGCCGCGCGAAGTGGGTGTCGACGGTGATGCCCGGGACGTTGAACGCGTTGCCGAGGACGACGTTGGCCGTCTTGCGCCCGACGCCCGGCAGGGTGACGAGGTCCTTGAGCCGTCCCGGCACCTCGCCGTCGAACCGCTCGACGAGCGCCTGACCGAGCTTGATCAGGCTGTCGGTCTTGGCGCGGAAGAAGCCGGTCGGCTGGATGATCGTCTCGAGCTCGGTCCGGTCGGCGGCCGCGTAGTCGGCCGCGGTCCGGTACTTCGCGAAGAGAATCGGCGTCACCTTGTTGACCCCGACGTCCGTCGTCTGCGCGGAGAGGATCGTCGCGACGAGCAGCTCGAGCGGGCTGGTGAAGTCGAGCTCGCAGTGCGCGTAGGGGTAGCGGTCGTGCAGCGCCCGATACATCTTCCGAGCGCGCCGCGTGCGCGCGACAGGACTCTCGTCAGCGGTCACGACGGCACGGGCAGACACAGACGACACTGTATGCCGCTGAGCTGGCTCCCGCGCAGCGGCTCCCACGGCACCCTCCCGCGCTCGCGCTTCGCTTGCCGCTTGCCGCTCTCGCCGAATGGGTAGGGAGAGGGCATGGCGATCGAGGCAGTGCCGAGGGCAGCGGCCGGGTCCCCCAGTGGACCCGACACGCACGGCCTCGAGCGCGTCCTGGAGCTGATGGCGCACGACCACCTCGAGACGGCGCCGGCCGGGCAGATCGGCACGGCGATGGAGCTCATGGTCATGCATGCCGAGTTCCCTTGCCTCGGGGCGAAGTCCGTGTTCCGCCGCGAGTCGGCGACCCATCTCGTCCTGGACGACATCGACGACCCTTCGACGCCGCAGACGCTGCTGGAGCACCTGGCCGACTTCGCCGAGCGGACCTCGGACAGCGAGGACTTCCGCTCCTTCATGGTGACCTTCCGCGGCCCGGTCCCGGCGAGCGAGGCCGACTTCGAGGCGGCGCTCTACCGGGTCCTCCAGGGGATGCACGACTCGGACGACGAGAGGTGGGCGCCTGGTGTCGCGGCCGACCCGGCCGACCCGCACTTCGCGTTCAGCGCCGGGGGGCACGCCTACTTCGTCGTCGGGATGCACCCAGCCGCGTCACGGGTCGCTCGCCGGGCACCGCTGCCGACCCTCGTCTTCAACCCGCACGACCAGTTCGAGCGGCTGCGCGAGGACGGCCGCTTCGAGGGGCTGCGCGAGACGATCCGGCGCCGGGACACCGACCTGCAGGGCTCGGTCAACCCGATGGCGGCCGACCACGGCGACGCCTCCGAGGCCCTGCAGTACTCCGGGCGACAGCACGACCCCGGCTGGCAGCCGCCCCTCGACATCCACGATGGCTAGGGTGGCGCGATGGAGCTGACGAGACTCGCGCCCCAGACCGGCACCGCCTTCCCGCTGCGCGCGGGCCAGCAGCTGGTCGTCATCGACCCGACCGGTGAGCAGGTCAGCGACTTCTTCTGCGTCCTGGCCGACGACCACGACGAGTGGCTGTCCTCCGGGCGCACCATCGACTACGCCAACTCCATCGCCGTGACGACCGGCAGCGTCCTCTACAGCAACCGGAGCACCCCGATGGCGACCGTCGTCGAGGACACGTGCGGCCAGCACGACTTCCTGCTCACCCCGTGCAGCCAGCAGACCTTCGACCTGCTCTACCCGGAGTTCGGCGGCGCCTACCACCCCAGCTGCTTCGAGAACCTCGCGACCAACATGGGACCTCTCGGCGTCGACCCGGACCGGATCTCGACGACGCTCAACATCTTCATGAACGTCTGGGTCGAGCGGAACGGCGAGCTCCACATCGACCCGCCGACCTCGGTCGCGGGCGACCGCTTCGTCCTGCGGGCCGACGCCGACCTGCTCGTCGGCCTCACCGCCTGCTCCGCCGAAAAGTCCAACAACGGCGTCTGCAAGCCCATCGACTACCGCATCGTCGACTGAGCCGGCCACACCAGAACTCGCCGCTGGGCGTGCGAGCGAGCCCAGCGGCATACCTCTCATGGCAGACTGACCCCCGTGGACCCAGATGTGGTGAGGCGCGCTCCGCTGTTCAAGGCACTCGACGACGAGGCCGCGGCTGCCCTGCAGTCGCAGATGACCTTGTCCCGCATGGAGCGCGGCGACGTGCTCTTCCATGAGGGCGACCGGGGCGACACGCTCTACGTCATCGCCGAGGGCAAGGTGAAGCTCGGGCGCACGAGCGCCGACGGCCGCGAGAACCTCGTGGCGATCCTCGGCCCCGGCGAGATGTTCGGCGAGCTCAGCCTCTTCGACCCCGGCCCCCGCACGATGACGGCCACCGCGGTCGCCGAGACGCAGCTGCTCGGCCTGGGCAACGACTCGCTCACCGGGCTCCTCACCGGCCGGCCTGAGGTCGCCAAGACCCTGCTGGCCGCGCTCGCGCAGCGCCTGCGCCGCACCAACGCCCACCTCGCCGACCTCGTCTTCACCGACGTCCCCGGGCGCGTGGCCAAGGCCCTCATCGACCTGTCCGAGCGGTTCGGGCGCAGCGTCGAGGGCGGCGTGATGGTCGCGCACGACCTGACCCAGGAGGAGCTGGCACAGCTCGTCGGCGCCTCCCGCGAGACGGTCAACAAGGCGCTGGCCGACTTCCAGTCCCGCGGCTGGCTCCGGCTCGAGGCCCGGGCCGTCCTGCTCCAGGACGTCGAGCGCCTCAAGAAGCGCGCCAAGTAGCTCGCCCCCCTTCCCAATCGAAAGAGCAGTTCGCGACACCTTCGTCGCGAACTGCTCTTTCGATTGGGGGTGGG
>NZ_JAPFQL010000133.1 GCF_028446585.1 Intrasporangium calvum | reverse complement strand
AGCAGTTCGCGACACCTTCGTCGCGAACTGCTCTTTCGATTGGGGGTGGGGTGGTCAGCTGGTGGTGCGGCCCGTCAGCTTGTCGCGGAGACGGTCGACCATGCCCACGCCCGGCCCGACCAGCTTGTGGAAGAGCTCGTGGTTCGGGGCAGCCGGGTGTGGCCGCGTCGGCGCGAGCTTCTTGGCACTCTCGACCTTGCCGGCGAGCTCGACGAGCTCGCTCTCGGGCAGCGCCGCGCGCAGCTGCGGGAAGTGCTTGGTCTCCTCGTCGCTGATGTGGTCGGCGAGCACCGTGTCCAGCTTGCGCAGCAGCTCGTTGAACCGCGGGTCAGAGCCCTCGACACCCTCGAACTGCTTCATCAGCTCCTCGAGCTGTTGGTGCTCCTCGACGTCGTGCTCGACCGCCTCGTCCCCATCGGCGAGGTGCTTGCGCATGGCCGGGTAGACATACATCTCCTCGGCTACCGCGTGCCGGACCAGCTCGGCGATCGCGGTGTCGGCCAGGTCGCGGCGCTCGCCAGGATCCTGAGTCGTCCAGATCTCGCCGATGAGCCCGGCCACCTCCCGGTGGTCCGCGGTCAGGACGTCGACGACGTCCTGGCCAGGTGGGACGGTGTCCGCGACGCCAGGGGTCCCCAGAGCCGAACCAGCCCTGACCTCACCGCGCCAAGCGCCAGTCTCGGCCCCGCGCGACTCGATGAACGACTTGAAGTTCGCGAGGTCCGCCTCCGTCTGGCGCTCGACCACGTTGAGCGCATCCCCTGCCTTCTCGACGAGGCCCTCGGGCTCGAACTCGAGGTGCAGCGTGACGAGGGTCTGGCCGGGCCCGTTCGGGATGAAGTGCACGGCGCCGGCATTCGTGGCACCGCTGGTGGCTGCCCAGGCCACCTTCTCGTCCGGCACCTGCTCGAGGATCTCCGCGTCCCACTCGCGACGCACGCCGGCGATCGCGGCGACCCAGTGGAGGGTCCGGTCGTCCCGCTGGGTCACCGACTCGACGCCTCCCATGAAGTCCGGGAACTCCTCGAACTGCGTCCACTGGTTGTAGGCCGTGCGCACCGGCACGTCGACCTCGACTGACTTCTCGACCTTGGTGGTCATCTGCGCCCTCCTTCAGAACGGTCTGTCGGGTTCCGAGAGACCTACCCAGCAGCGGCCGGGCGACTCGGCGCCGGCTCATCCAGGGCGGCCTTCTCGAGGGCTGCGCGAGCGAGCTGGAGCGCGTCCGAGGCGGCAGAGACAGCCAGAATGCTCGTGGCCACCTTGGTGAACCGCGGCGCCAGCACCTGCCCCGTGACGAGGAAGGTCGCGATCCACTGCCCCAGGCAGTACGGGCACGTGACCAGCTCGGCGAGGGCGTGGGTCGTCGTGTGCTCCTTGGCCTCCGGAGCCACCTCCTCGGCGACCTCCCCGGGCGCGCCCTTGCCCTTGTAGCGCACCAACGGCGCTCGCAGGGCGCTGGTGATCGAGGCCTTGGTCAGGACGCGACTGAGGCGGTATGTCGCGACGGACACGCGGGCCAGGTCGGACCAGTCGGGCAGGTCGGCTCCGTCGGCGGTGCGCTTGCGAGCAGCCGCGACGAGGCCGCCGCCGACCACTGCATAGGTCGAGAGCAGGGCGAGGTAGCCGGGCAGGGGGCGGTCGGCGCCTCCGGCATAGGCCTCGACGATGCCATCGTGCTGGTGCTTCATGACAGGGAGCTCCTCAGGCGCAGGGTGCTCCCCCTGCGTACCCGGTCGGCCGTGGCGGTAACCGCCACCGCCGAGGCGCTCAGTCGTCGAGGCTCGGCTGCTGCCGGAGATACTCGAGCTGGGCCTGGACCGACATCTCGGCGGCCCCCCAGACGTTGCGCGGCACGTCGGCGTAGACGCGCTCGACGACCTCGCGGGCCGTGCGGTCCCCTGCCGCGAGCGCAGCCCGCACCTGGTCGAGCCGCTCGGCGCGGTGCCGAAGGTAGAACGTCGTCGTCGCAGCGGCGTCCTCGACGTACGGCCCGTGCCCCGGCAGGATCCGGGCCACGTCGCCGGTCGCCGTCATCGCCTCGATGCGGTGCAGCGACTCGAGGTAGGACTCCAGGTGACCGTCCGGCCAGGCGACGACCGTCGTGCCCCGCCCGAGGATCGTGTCCCCGGTCAGCAGGGCCGTGTCCGCGGGCAGCAGGTAGGAGAAGGAGTCACTCGTGTGGCCCGGGGTCGCGACGGCGACGATCTCCAGGCCGGCGACCCGGATCACCTCTCCCGGCACCACGTCGTCGTGCCCCCGACCAAAGGCACGGACCGGCGCCCCGGTCAGCTCGTGGAACCGCTCGGCGGACTCGGCATGGTCCGAGTGGCCGTGCGTCAGCAACGTCAACGCCACCCGCAGCCCGCTCTCCTCGACCTCCGCCAGGACCCGGGCGAGGTGCCCCTCGTCGAGCGGCCCCGGGTCGATGACGACGGCCTCGGTCGACCCCGGCTCGGCCAACACCCAGGTGTTGGTGCCGTCCAGGGTCATCGGTGACGGGTTGGGGCAGAGGACGCAGGTCGCGCGCTCGGTCATCGCCCCGCCCGCCCACGAGGGATCCGCCGCCGAGCCCTTCACCTCAGCACCTCCGTCAGGTGTCGATCTGCATGGCCGGACCGGCGGGGGTCTCCACGATCACCGGCATGATCAGCGGGAGGTCGGCGCTGTGCGTGACGAACTCGGCCGCCGAGGGCGCGGCTGCGATCTCCTCCACGCACACGACCGTCGGGGGGAGCAGGGAAGCCCGCCCAGCGGCATACTCCTCGAGGAGTTCCTGCGGGACGACCCACTCGGCAACCTCAGCCTCGCTCGTCTCGCCGTCAGCGACCTGGTGCTCCGGCATCCGCGCGGCGAAGAACCACGTGTCGAAGCGCCGCGGCTCGAACACCGGCGTCAGCCAGTGCGCCTTGGCGACGATGAGGTCCGAGCGGAGCACGAGGTCGCGCTCCAGCAGCACCTCGGCGAGGGACAGGTCGCGTGACACGAGCCTCTCGCGCACGCCGGCCCAGCTCCCGTCGTGCGGGTCGACGAGCGGGCCAGTCGCGGACCGGCCGGCCAGGAGCACGCCGACCTCCTCGTAGACCTCGCGCACCGCGGCGGCGACGAACATCTGCGCCTCCGCGGCCGTGCACCCGAGCCGCCTGCCCCACTCCTCGGGCGACGGACCCGCCCAGGGCAGGCCGGGCTCCGCGTCGCGCGGGTCGACGCCGCCGCCGGGGAAGACGTGCATGCTCGGCGCGAACGCCATCTGCGGCACGCGCTTGAGCATGAACACCTCGGTGCCCCGCTCACCGTCCCGCACGAGCATGACGGTGCTCGCCTGACGCGGCGCGGCCTCGTCCCACCGCTCGCCACGCAGCCAGCGCAACGCGAGGTCGCCGAGGCCGCGGACCTGCGTCAGCGGGAAGTAGCGGGGGGCCGTCATGACAGGGTCAGTCCGCGACGGCGACGACGACCTCGACCTCGACCGGCGCGTCGAGCGGGAGCGCGGCGACGCCGACTGCGCTGCGGGCGTGCACTCCCTTGTCGCCGAACGCCTTGCCGAGCAGCTCGCTCGCGCCGTTGACGACGCCGGGCTGGCCGGTGAACTCCGGGTCGCTCGCGACGAACCCGACGACCTTGACCACCTGGGTCACCTTGTCGAGGTCGCCGACGACCGACTTGATCGCGGCGATCGCGTTGAGTGCACAGAGGGCGGCGAGCTCCTTGGCGGCGTCGGCGTCGACAGCGGCGCCGACCTTGCCCGTCGCCGGCATGGCCCCGTCCTTCATCGGCAGCTGCCCGGACGTGAACACGAGGTTGCCGTTGCGCAGGGCCGGCACGTAGGCCGCCACCGGCGGGACGACCTCCGGGACGGCCAGGCCGAGCTCGGACAGACGGTCTTCGACTGCGGACATGCGTTCAGCCCTTCGGACGCTTGAAGTAGGCGACGAGGCTCGTGCCGTCGGGGCCGGGCACGACCTGGACGAGCTCCCAGCCGTCGGCGCCGAAGTTGTCGAGGATCTGCTTCGTGTTGTGGATCAGCAGCGGTGCGGTGAGGTACTCCCACGTGGTCATGGGGTCACCCTACTCAGTGCCCGGCGCGGTCCCCTCTGCCACCATGACGCGATCGGCCCCACCGCTCCCCCGCCTGACGACACCAGGCCGTATGCCGCTGAGCTCGCTCACGTCTAGGACGTGCGGTTCCCGTCCTCCCACCCTCCCGATGCCCCTGCGGCGGCGGCTCCCCCTTCCCCCCACTCGAGTGGCCCCGGTGTCCACAGGCCTCCGGACCTCACCCCCCACTCGAGTGGCCCCGGTGTCCACAGGCCTCCGTACCTCACCCCCCACTCGAGTGGCCCCGGTGTCCACAGGGGACCGTGCTCGTCGTGCACGGCGGCTTCTGGCGGGCCGCCTATGACCGCACCCATGCTCGGGCACAGGCCGCAGGGCTGGCCGCGGCCGGGTGGCACGTCGCGGTCGGCGAGTACCGCCGGGCCGGGATGCCGGGCGGCGGCTGGCCGGGGACGTTCTCTGACATTGCCGGCCTGGTTGCCGCCGTGGCGGACGACCCCGACCTGCCCCGCCCGCTCGTCCTGGTCGACCACTCTCTGCACTGCGCAGCAGCTGCTCGAGACGTCAGAGGGGGTGCGTGGCCGAAAGCGCAGAGCGTTCGTCCGCGGGGTGCTCCGCGACCTTGCCCTGGGGGTCCAGTCCCTCGGCGAGCTCGACTTCGCGCAGCTGTGCCGGGCCCGCGGCCTGCCCGAGCCGATCCGGCAGCAGGTGCGCGAGGACTCCACGGGCCGGGCCTACCTCGACGTGCGCTGGGCCTGCGGTCTCGTCGTGGAGATCGATGGCGTGCACCACTACAAGGGGCTGGCCCCGGTCGACGACCAGCTGCGCCAGAACCGGGTCGCCCTGACCACCGACACCGTCCTGCGGATCCCCAACATCGGCCTGCGACTGCACGAGGACGAGTTCATGGACCAGGTCGCGGCTGGTCTCGCACTCCGTGGCGCCCTCGC
>NZ_JAPFQL010000132.1 GCF_028446585.1 Intrasporangium calvum | reverse complement strand
CGGGACGGAGGGAGGCGCGCCGGGACCAGTGGGCAGGAAGGGGGCTCAGCGGCATACCCTTTGCGCATGACGACGGACATGGCGGCCCCCTCCGCACCCCTGCCCCTGCTCGTCCTCGGTCAGGGCACCGACCTGCACACGGAACGCGGCGTGGAGTGTCCCGGCGACCTCCCCGCGCCCTCCGACCCCGACCTCGTCGAGCGCGCTCGCGCCGCCAAGGCCGCCCTGGGGGACCGCGTCTTCGTGCTCGGCCACCACTACCAGCGCGACGAGGTCATCCAGTTCGCCGACGTCACGGGCGACTCCTTCAAGCTGGCGCGCGATGCCGCCGCACGCCCTGACGCGCCCTACATCGTCTTCTGCGGCGTGCACTTCATGGCTGAGTCGGCCGACATCCTCACGAGCGACGAGCAGACGGTGATCCTGCCCGACCTGGCCGCGGGCTGCTCGATGGCCGACATGGCCGCGATCGCCCAGGTCGAGGACGCCTGGGAGCAGCTCCAGGCGGCCGGGGTGGCCGACCGGACCGTCCCGGTCACCTACATGAACTCCTCCGCCGCGATCAAGGCCTTCACGGGGCGGCACGGCGGCACCGTCTGCACGAGCTCCAACGCGCGCACCGCGCTCGACTGGGCGTTCGAGCAGGTCGGCGGCGTCGCCGGTGACGGCAAGGTGCTCTTCCTCCCCGACCAGCACCTCGGCCGCAACACCGCCGTCCGCGAGCTCGGCCTCTCGCTCGACGACTGCGTCGTCTGGGATCCGCACCGCCCCAACGGCGGCCTGACCCCCGAGCAGCTCGGCGCGGCGCGGATGATCCTGTGGCGCGGGCACTGCTCGGTGCACGGGCGGTTCACCGTCGACGCGGTCGAGACGGCTCGGCGGGAGATCCCCGGCGTCAAGGTCATCGTCCACCCCGAGTGCCGCCACGAGGTCGTCGAGCTCGCCGACGAGGTCGGTTCGACCGAGAAGATCATCAAGACCATCGCGGCCGCCCCCGACGGCACCGCCTGGGTCGTCGGCACCGAGCTCAACCTCGTCAAGCGGCTCGCTCAGCAGTTCCCCGGCCAGCGGATCGCCTTCCTGGAGAAGAACGTCTGCTACTGCTCGACCATGAACCGGATCGACCTGCCGCATCTCGTGTGGGCGCTCGAGTCGCTCGTCGAGGGCCGGGTCGTCAACCCGATCGTCGTCGACAGCCAGGTCGCCGCTGACGCCCGCATCGCGCTCGACCGCATGCTGGCGCTGCCCGGCATCACCCACAAGGACTGACGGGGTGGCATCGGGGGCCGCACACCACGACCGGATCGCAGTCATCTCGGACGTCCACGGCAACGTCACCGCGCTCGAAGCGGTCCTCGCCGACATCGTTGCGCGAGGCATCACGCGGATCCTCAACCTCGGCGACGTCGTCGGGAAGGGGCCGCGCGGCTCCGAGGCGATCAAGCTGACCCGCGAGACGTGCGAGGTCACCGTCCGGGGCAACTGGGACACCTTCATCTCCCGCGACCCGGTGCAGCCCTTCGAGGGCGGGCAGTGGGCGCGTGACGAGCTGACCGAGGACGACATCCGCTGGCTCGCCGCGCTGCCCAACACGCACGAGCTCATCATGAGCGGCAAGCGGATCCGGCTCTTCCACGCCTCGCAGACGAGCGAGTTCGTGCGCGTGCGGGTCACCCACACGCACGAGGAGTTCCTCGGGATGTTCACCAACACCGACTTCACCGGCTCGTTCCGCGCCGGGCAGTGGCCGGACGACACGACGCCCGACGTCGTCGGCTACGGGGACATCCACAGCACGTTCCTCGAGGCCGACGAGGGACTCACGCTCTTCAACGCGGGTGCCGTCGGCAACCACCTCGACGCCCCCACAGCGCCCTACGTGATCCTCGAGGGCAAGCTGGACTCCCCTGCGCCCGAGGCCTTCTCGATCAACTTCGTGCGGGTCCCCTATGACATCGAGGCCGAGGTCGCGGTGGCGCGAGACCTCGGGATGCCGGACCTCGAGGCCTACGCCCTCGAGCTGCGCGAGGGCATCTACCGCGGCAACGGCACCCCTTCCGCCTGACCTGTCCCAGCCCGTATGCCGCTGAGCCGGCTCTCAGCGGGGGGCCGGCTCAGCGGGGGGCCGGCTCAGCGGGGGGCCAGCTCAGCAGCGGGCGGGCCTCAGGAGCGCGTGGCGCCGAGACGCGCGAGGAAGATCGCCTCGGCCGCGCAGACCCGGGCGAACTCCTCGAGGTGGAGCGACTCGTTGGCGCCATGCGCCCGCGTGTCGGGGTCCTCGACACCGGTGACGATGATCGCGGCCTGCGGGAAGCGCGCCGCGAAGTCGGAGATGAAGGGGATGGAGCCGCCGACACCCATGTCCACCGGCTCGACACCCCAGGCATCGCGGAACGACGCCCGGGCCTGGTCGTAGAGCGGGCCGTTGGCGTCCGCCGCGAAACCGGAGCCGTGCTCCTCGAGCTCGACCGTGACCTTCGCCCCCCAGGGCGCGTGGTCGAGCAGGTGCTGCTGGAGCAGCTCGAACGCCGCGAGCGGGTCCTGGGTCGGTGCCAGTCGCATCGAGACCTTGGCGGCAGCGCGTGCCGCGAGGGTGTTGGAGGCCTTCGCCACGGAGGTGACGTCCATGCCGATCGTCGTGATGGACGGCTTGTTCCACAGCCGCGTGAGGATCGAGCCCGTGCCGATGAGCTCGACACCGTCGAGCAGGCCGGACTCGGCGCGGAAGCGGGCCTCGTCGTAGTCCAGGTCCGCCGCCTCGCCGACCTCCAGGCCCTGCACGGCGACGTTGCCCTCGTCGTCGTGCAAGGTGGCGAGCAGCTTGATCAGGGCCGTCACCGCGTCCGGGGCCGGCCCACCGAACATCCCCGAGTGCACCGAGTGGTCGAGGGTCTCGACGCGCACGACGACGCGGATGCCGCCCCGTAGCGTCGTCGTCAGCGCGGGCGTGCCGATGGCCCAGTTGCCGGAGTCGGCGATGACGATGGCGTCGGCCGCGAGCCGGTCGCCGTGCCGCTCGAGGATCGCGGGAAGCGAGGGTGAACCGGACTCCTCCTCACCCTCGACGAAGACGGTCACGCCCACGGGCAGGCTCCCCCGGTGGGCACGCAGGGCGGCGATGTGGGCGAGGACCCCGGCCTTGTCGTCCGCGGCCCCGCGGCCGTAGAGCCGCCCGTCGCGCTCGATCGGCTCGAACGGTGCGCTGTCCCAGTCGCCCTCGTCTCCCGGCGGCTGCACGTCGTGGTGGGCGTAGAGGGTCACCGTCGGCGCGCCCTCCGGACCGTCGATGTGGCCGATGACGGCCGGACGACCACCCTCGCTGACCACCTCGACCTCGAGGCCCTCGGCTCGCAGCAGCTCCGCCACGGCCTCGGCGCTCCGAGCGACCTCGGCCTGGTCGAAGCTGGCTGCGGAGACGCTGGGGATGCGCACGAGCGCCTCGAGGTCGGCGCGGACCTCGGGCATGAGCGCGTCGACCCGCTCGCGGATCTGCTGGATCT
Source organism: Intrasporangium calvum (assembly GCF_028446585.1). GTDB lineage: Bacteria > Actinomycetota > Actinomycetes > Actinomycetales > Dermatophilaceae > Intrasporangium > Intrasporangium calvum_A. Next base: position 1,610 of record NZ_JAPFQL010000132.1, on the reverse strand, counting down.
GGTCTGCGGTGAGAACGTCGTCGGTCAGGTCAGTCACGAGGCCGACCCTACCGACTCCCCCGCGACGTCGGGTGCCGGGGCGACGGTCCCCGGGTAGCGTCGCAGCGTGGCGGACAACACCTTTCGTGGAGGGATGGACCCGTGGCTCGAGCGACTGGGCAACCTGCGCAACGTCGTGCGGCAGGAGATGGTGGGCCGCCAGCTGGGTGAGCACCTCGGTGCTCACCCCCTGCGCGTGCTCGACGTCGGTGCCGGGCAGGGCACCCAGGCAGTGCGGCTCGCCGCGGCCGGCCATCACGTCACGGCCGTGGAGCCCGACGGGCGGATGCGAGAGGCCTTCGCGACGTATGCCGCCGGGCTGGCCGAGCCCGCTGACATCAGGCTCCTTCCCGGTGACCTCCAGACCCTGGGTGCCGTCCTCGGCGACGACGCCCTGTTCGACGCCGTCCTCTGCCACGGGGTCCTCATGTACCTTCCCGACGCGAGTGACGCCGTGGCTCGCCTCGCCGCCCGCGTGGCGCCGAACGGCTTCCTCTCCCTCGTGGCCCGCAACGGGCCGGCCATGGCGTGGCGCCCCTCGATCCGCGGCGACTGGCCTGCCGCCCTGACGATGCTCGACGAGATCCAGGCTGCGTCGGCGCAGGGCCGAGACGCCCGGTACGTCAACGAGATCGGCGTCCCGGCGCGGGCGGACTCCCTCGACTCGCTCACCGCCCACTGTGACGCTGCTGGACTGCGTGTGGAGGCGTGGTACGGCATCCGGGTGGCGTCGGACGGGGTGCCCGTCGACGCCCCCACGCCCCCGCCCGACGAGCTCACCCTGATCCTCGACGTCGAGGAGCGACTCGGCCGGACCGACCCCTACCGCGCGCTCGGCACGCTCCTGCACGTGATCGCCCGCCGGCCCTGACCCAGCCCCACACCGCACCTGGTCGACACAGGTCGGCCCGGCTCGACGCTGCTCGGGCAGAATCGACCCATGGACGCCCGCGTCGCCGCCGCCCTGAGGGCACACCCGCGCGACCGGTTCCTGCCGGAGGCCGTCCGCTACCGGGCTGACCACGACGGGCCGATCCAGATCGGCCACGGGCAGACGTGCTCGCAGCCGCGGACGGTCGCCACGATGCTCGAGCTGCTGCAGGTCCTGCCCGGCCAACGGGTCCTCGACGTCGGGGCGGGCAGCGGGTGGACGACCGCCCTGCTCGCCCACCTCGTCGGCGACACCGGGACGGTCCTCGGCGTCGAGATCGTCTCCGAGCTCGTCGACGTCGGCCGGGCGAACCTCGCGGCAGAACGCGTCGTCGGGGCCAGGATCGAACGGGCGCAGCCCGGCGTGCTCGGCGCACCGAGCGCGGGCCCCTTCGACCGGATCCTCGTCTCCGCGGACCCGCGGCGCCTACCGCGCGAGCTCGTCGACCAGCTCGGCGAGGGCGGCCGCATGGTCATCCCGATCGACGGGTGGCTGACCCTCCTCGAGCAGGACGCCGGGGAGGTTCGTACCAGCCGCCACGGCCCCTACCGATTCGTGCCTCTGGTGCGAGGCTGAAGGTCCTGGACCTGGAGTCCCCTTCGCGCACCGCAAGGCTCGAGGCATCGAAGGACTGAGGCGG
>NZ_JAPFQL010000131.1 GCF_028446585.1 Intrasporangium calvum | reverse complement strand
CGAAGGAGACCCGCGTCATCTCGGCCACGGCCGACCGCTCGGCCGGCGACCACGAGGCGAGCAGCTCGGCGGGTGACGCGTCCGCCGGCGGCCGCAGCCCACTGCGCTGGTTGGTCACGATGCCGCGGAACCGGTCGAGGACCGACGTGAACAGCCGCTCGGCCTCGACCTGGGTGTCGGCCACCATGACGTTCGCGCCGGCCATCGTCCGTGGCTCGTCCAGGCCGTTGGGCAGCGGGGACGGCTGGAAGCCGCGGCGGTAGACATCGAGAGCGCTCATCAGCGCGGCCGGCGCGAAGTGCGACGCGAAGGAGTAGGGCAACCCGAGTGCGGACGCGACCTGTGCACCTCCGTGGCTCGAGCCGAGGACCCAGATGGGCACGTGGGTGCCCTCGCCGGGGATGGCCCGGACCGCAGCCCTCGGGTCGGGGTCGCCGAGATAGCCCTGGACCTCCTCGACCTCGGCCGCGAAGTTCATCGCCGCCATCTCGTTGCGGCGCAGCGCCCGCGCGGTGGGCTGGTCGGTCCCGGGAGCGCGGCCGAGCCCGAGGTCGATGCGTCCGGGATACATCGTCGCGAGCGTGCCGAACTGCTCGGCGACCACGTAGGGAGCGTGGTTCGGCAGCATGATGCCGCCGGCACCGACCCGGATGCTCGAGGTGTGGCCAGCGACGTGCCCGATGAGGACCGCCGTCGACGAGGACGCCACGCCGCGGAAGTTGTGGTGCTCCGCCATCCAGTACCGGCCGTAGCCCCACCGCTCGGCGTGCTGGGCCAGGTCGACCGTCTGCGCGATGGCCTCCGCGGCCGAGCCGCCCTCGGCGATCTGGACGAGGTCGAGGATGTTGAGCTGCGCGCGAGGACTGGTCCGATGGGTCACGGTGGTGCCAACCGCGCGGGAGGGCCGGTTTCTTCCGCGCCCTCCACGCGGTGAGACGTCACGGAAGCTTCAGGCCGGTCACCTGCTCCTCGTAGTCCGGACAGAGCCCCTCCACCGCAGCAGCCATCAGCTGCTTGGTGCGCAGCTGGTCGCCCTCGTTGCCGAGCGGCTTGCCCGCCCCGTCCACGGCGATCTCCTCCAGCGTGGCGCCGTTCTGCAGCGCCCAGCACACGGTCGTCCCGGTCTCGATGTCGTCCGCCACGGTCTTCCCCGTGACCATTGCGCCCCGCTCCCGAGCGAGGAGGACGAACCGCGCCTCCTCGCCACTGATCGTCGGTCGGGCCGCCGCGACGTCGGGCGGCAGGTCGGTCAGGCCGGGCATCTCCTCCGTGCACCCGGCGAGCACCGCGACCAGGCCGAGCGCGGCGGCGGCCAGGCCAGCGCGCCGGGGGAACCGGGATCGGACAGTCATCTGGGTCTCCATCACTAGGCTGAACGCGTGTCTGCAGCCGATCATCCCTCACGCCTCGGCGGCGCGAGGCTCGCGGAGGAGGCGCCGCTGGCCCGCGCCGCGCTGGCCGCGTCCCTCGTGGGAGTCGTCTTCGGCTTCTGCTTCGCCCCGCAGCTGATCGGCCTGGCCCTCGGCGGCCTCAGCATGGCCCGCGAGCCGCGGGGACGGCGCCACGCCGCCGTGGCCATCGCGCTCGCCCTCGCCCTGGCAGTCGCCTGGGCCGTCGTCCTCGGGGCCCTGCTCAAGTGGTGGGCCGCCACCCGCCTCTGACGCAGGCGAACGAGCCTGGCTCGCGGACCGAGCCCAGCGGCATACGGCCTATTGGGAGTAGGTGGACAGGAAGCGCTCGATCCGCTGCATCGCGTCCTCGAGCTCCTCGACCCGCGGGAGGAAGACGAGGCGGAAGTGGTCGTGGGACGGCCAGTTGAACCCCGTCCCGTGCACGACGAGGAGCTTCTCCTCGCTGAGGAGGTCGAACGCGAACCGCTCGTCGTCCCGGATCGGGTGGACCTTCGGGTCGAGCCGGGGGAAGAGGTAGAGCGCGCCCTGCGGCTTGGTGCACGAGACACCGGGGATCTGGTTGAGCATCTCCCACGCCTTGTCACGCTGCTCGAGGAGGCGCCCGCCCGGGTGGATCAGCTCGTTGATCGACTGGTAGCCCCCGAGCGCCACCTGGATGGCGTGCTGCGCGGGCACGTTGGCGCACAACCGCATGTTGGCGAGGACGTCGAGGCCCTCGATGTAGCTGCGCGCGTGCTCCTTCGGCCCGGTCAGCGCGAGCCACCCGGAGCGGAAGCCCGCGACGCGGTACGCCTTGGACAGGCCGTTGAAGGTGAGGCAGAACAGGTCGGGAGCGAGCCCGGCGATGGACGTGTGCTTCGCGCCTTCGTAGAGGATCTTGTCGTAGATCTCGTCGGCCATGATGATCAGCTGGTGCTTGCGGGCCAGCTCCGCGATGCCCTCGAGGACGTCGACCGGATAGACGGCGCCGGTCGGATTGTTGGGGTTGATCACGACGATCGCCTTGGTGCGATCGGTGATCTTGCTCGCGATGTCGTCGAGGTCGGGCGCCCAGCCGGCCTGCTCGTCGCAGATGTAGTGGACCGGGGTGCCGCCTGCCAGCGACGCAGCTGCGGTCCACAGCGGGTAGTCCGGTGCCGGGATGAGCACCTCGTCGCCGTTGTTGAGCAGGCCCTGCATCGCCATCACGATGAGCTCGCTGACGCCGTTGCCGAGGTAGATGTCCTCGATGTCGAGGCGCGGGAACTCACGGACCTCGTAGTGCTGCTTGATCGCCCTTCGGGCGCTGACGATGCCCTTGCTGTCGCTGTAGCCCTGCGCCGTCGGCAGGGCGCGGATCACGTCGACGAGGATGTCCTCGGGAGCCTCGAAGCCGAAGGGCGCCGGGTTGCCGATGTTGAGCTTGAGGATCCGGTGGCCCTCGTCCTCGAGCCGCTTGGCCTCGGCGAGCACCGGCCCCCGGATCTCGTAGCAGACGGACGCGAGCTTCTTGGACTGGGACACGAGACGCATGGGGTACAGGCTCTCAGGTGCTTCCGGCAGAGGTCGCGTGATTCTCGTCATGTGACCCCCTCAGGCCAGGGCGGCCCTCAGTGGAGGAGGCATGCCAACGAGTTGGCCGGGCTGGTGAGGGTGAGGCGGACGCCCACCTCGCCCGTCGGAGGGGTGACCTCGGCGGTCAGCTCGCGCCCCTCCTCCACCTGGTGCAGGACCACGCCGTCCGCCGCCGTGTCCCGCAGCCAGTTCAGGGCCCGCAGCTCCGTCTCCATCTCGTCGACGGTCGGCCCGCTGATCTTCCCCCAGGTGACTTCCACCCAGGCCTCGTCGGTGACCCCGCAGGGTGGCCTCGAGCTGGTCGCCAACGCCGGGAAGTCCGAGGTGACCGCCCGGGCGCGATCGCGCAGGGTCCAGAGGGCCGCGGCATCCTCGACGGCGACCTGTGCGGTCCAGCTCCAGACGGCGACGCCGATGATCGCGAGGAAGACAGCCGAGAAGAAGAGCGGGAGACCCTTCTGGCGCGGGCGTCGGGGCGCGGGGGCAGGAGGGGGCTGGGGGCCGGAGTCCATCTCCGGCTCGGGCTCGAGTGACCAGCTCCGCTGCGAAGGCTCGGCCCTGCGGCGCACCCCACCATCATTTCCCACCGGAGCCGTGGTGAGAGGCCGATCGAGCGCAATCAGTCCGGGCCATTCGGTGCGACGACCCCACCGGACCGCTGCCCGCAGGAGGAGGACGAGAGCGACGACCGCGATCGGGACGCCGACCGCGGTCGTCGTGAGGCCGAGGCTGTAGCCGTCGGGGAGCTGGGCGAAGCAGAGGATCGTGGCTGCGACGGCGAGCCAACGTCGGGTCGCCGGGTCGGTGTCGCCGTCGCCGTCGCGGTCGGTGGCGGCTAGGAGGGGCAGCGCCCAGAGGAAGTACCAGCCCAGGAACGCCGGGGCGAGAACGATGACGGCGAGGAAGGCCCAGCCGGCACCCCGCACGATGCGCCGGCGCCACGCCACCGCTGTTTCGCCCGCTGGGGCGTCCGCCGCCGAGCGGCGGGCGGGTTCGGGCTTGGCGGCCGCCAGCCAGATGAGCACGAGGACGAGACCCAGCACCACGAGCGCGACCAGGCGGGACGCGGCAATGGCGGGGTCTCGCCACTCCGGGCGTCCGAGGACGTGCCCGACCGCCCCGACCGCCATGCCCAGGGCGGTCGGCAAGGAGGTCCACTGCTCGTTGCGGCCGGGAGTGGCGCCAGGGTTGAGCCAGGCACCTCCGAGTCCCGCGGCCCGGGTGACCAGCGCCATCGGGATCGCGGCGGCGACCGCGGTGAGGGCAAGACCGGCCGCGACGTCCCCGCGCCGGAACGGGAGCGGCACGTCGTCCGGTGCTGCGGCGTCCGCACTGCGGAGCCTGGCGAGGTGGCGAGCCCAGAGCAGCGCGACGAACGGCAGCGCGACGACTGCGGTGACCTTGACCATGGCGCCGAGTGCCACGGCGACGACGGCGACGACGAGGCGGCCGCGCAGCGCGAGGGCGAAGCCCGCCATGACCGCAGCCACCATCACCGCGTCGTTGTGGGCGCCGCTGACGAAGTGGGCCGCCACGAGCGGAGTCGCGACGGCGAGCCACGCCGCGGGGCGCCCCGGCGCGCCGACCTGGCGCGCCACGTCCGCGACCGCCCAGGCCAGCAGGACCACGGCCGCGACCGCGACGAGACGCAGCAGCAGGAGCGCCACCCAGAGCTGCTCACCGGCGAGCGTGGCCGCGGCGCGGGCGATCACCAACCACACCGGCCCGTACGGCGAGGGCGTCTCGAGCCAGGTGGGTGCGGTCGACTCCCGCCACGGCGACGCCAGGTCCTCGACCCCGTGCTCGTAGGGGCTGAGCCCCTCGGACCACAGGGCGCCCTGAGCGGCGTAGGAGTAGAGGTCGCGGCTGTAGAGCGGCGCCGACCCGATGAGCGGCGCGAACCACAGCGCGGCCGTCCCCCACCACCAGCGTTCGCTCACGACGGCCGTCCGCAGCCGCCACCAGGCGAGCACCAGGGCTCCCATGGCCAGGACCGACACGGTCGCGGCCAAGGGGGATCCGCCCGACTCCGCCGTCGGGGCCAGGCCCGGCCAGAGGATCCGGGTGTGCAGCGTGGGTCGTGAGCCGGACCCCCAGGACGAGGCGGCCAGGGCGGCAGCGGCAGCCAGGCCGAGGAACCGCCAGGCGGTGGCCGTGCGGTGCCCGGCGCCCGTGCGATGCGCGGCGGCCCCCGCTGGCTCAGTCATGGGTGATGGGTTCGTCTCCCCA
>NZ_JAPFQL010000130.1 GCF_028446585.1 Intrasporangium calvum | reverse complement strand
CATACGGCCGCGTCGTCTGGAGACCGACGAACTCGAGTGGCCCCCTGATCCACAGGCCCGGCCGGGTGGGGGTGTGGACGGTCGGGCCACTCGAGTGGGGGTGGGGCTGGGAGTGAGCGCGGCGGCATACGGCCACGCCTGTCTGGAGACCGACGAACTCGAGTGGCCCCAGAATCCACAGGACCGGCCTGTGGAGGACGGGGCCACTCGAGGGGGGGAGTGGGGTCAGCCGCGCAGGCGGACCGACAGGCAGGTGACGCAGCCCTCGAGCTTCTCGAACTCCGAGATGTCCACGACGCTGACGTCGTGCCCCTGCCCCTGGAGCAGGTGTGCGGTCTGCGGGGCCGCGGCGGACATGAGCACCGACATCCCGCCCAGGAGGACGACAGCGGTGCCGGCCTCCTCCGGCACGGACAGGAAGTCCGACCAGTGGGACGGGTCGTCCACCGTCGCCTCGTGACCGATGACCGTGCCCAGGGGGAGCGCCGTCACCGCCGACTTGAGGTGAAGCGCCCGCGTCACGGGGACCCTGTGGACGACCACGGAGAACTGCGCCAGGGCCCGCTCGAGCTGGTCGATCCCCGACTCGTTGGACCGGCCGCCGGTGCCGACCCAGACCTCTCGGCCCCACTTGAGCACGTCGCCGCCGTCGAGGGTCCCCGGTGCCTCGATCTCGACGCAGCGATACCCGACGCGCTCGAGCGTCTCGCGCAGACCGGCCTGCTCGGCCCGGCGCTGCGGGGCACCCGACCAGCACAGCACGGCGAGGTCGCCGAAGACGACGACCTGGTCCTCGATGAAGACACCGTCCGGGCAGTCGTCGACGGGCGGGGCCTCGATGACGTCCCAGCCTCGGCGCTGGAGGGCGGCGCAGTAGCCCTCCCACTGGCGCAGCGCCAGGTCCGCGTCGACCGACCCGGACCGCTCGATGTGCGTGACAATCCCGTCCGCCAGGAGCGGCGACGGGCGGCGGACGAGGGCGAGGCGACGGTGCACGACCGTGAGCCTACGGCGTCAGATGGTGGGCCGATGGCCCGGGAACTCGTGCCACCACGCCTGGAGCATCGCGGTCTCCTCCAGCTCGCGCACGAAGGTCGACTGGGCGGCCCGGACACAAGCGGCGGCCTCGCCCTCGGTGACTCGTGCCGGGCTCCATCGCACGACCCTGGTCCCGGCCACCGGATGCCCGGCGAGCGGGCGCAGCACGACCCCGGGTGGAGGAACGTCGCTCGGCATCGCGAGCGCCACCGCACGCCCAGCGGCGATGTACGGCCAGAAGTCCGGCAGGCTCTGGCGGCCCAGCGGTGAAGCGGGGGCGATGCCGACCCGCCGGAACGCGTCCGTCAGCGCTGCGTACGTCCCGTCGGGCTTGCCGGGCGGGAGCAGCCACTCGTCAGCGCCGAGGTCGCCGAGGTGCACCTCGCCCGCAGCCGCCAGCGGGTGCGTCGCCGCGAGGGCGATGAAGAACGGCTCGTGCCGCACCACCACGGACTGGCGCAGGCCCTCGGGGCAGCCGTCGTCGAAGCCGACGTGCACCCCGGCAAAGGCCACGTCGACGTCGCCGTGGAGCAGGTTCTCGGTGATCACCGCACTCGACGTGTCGACCGAGGCCGTCACCTCACGCTCGAAGCCGAGCGCCTCGAGCTCGAGCAGGAAGGCCGAGAAGTAGCGCCACGTGTTGCACCCGACCCGCAGCGGCCCGGCACCCGAGACCTGCCGGCGTGCCTCACTCACCATCCCCTCGAGTCCCGCGACGATGTCCCGCGCCCGGTCGATGACGAGACGCCCGACAGGCGTGGGCCGGACGCCCTCGCGGCTGCGGGCGAAGAGCGCGCCCCCGACGGCCTGCTCGATACGGCTCAGCTGGGCGCTGAGGGACGGTTGGGACACCCCCAGCCGGGCGGCCGCCGAGCTGACACTGCCGGCCTCGGCCACGGTCAGCACCACGCGGAGATGGCGTACGTCGAGCTCCACAACGCCGAGGTTATGGCCAAGTGGGATTACCGGCATCTCGAAGCAGACGCAACCCTCGTGAGCAACCTACTCACGGAAAGGTTGATCTCAATGACGAGACCCAGACCTCGCCGGCTCGGGCGGATCGTGGCGTTCAGCTCCCTCGCGGGACTGGCCACACCCTTCGCCCTGCAGGCCCCCTTGGCCACGGCCGCAAACCCGGCCCCGGCCGGGAGCGCCATGACGGCCACTGTCAGCTCGGCGCCTGCCGGGCAACCCTCGAAGGACAAGGCGCTCGCGGCGGCTGACGCAGCCGTGCAGCGCCGACTGGGGGCGACCGCTGCCTCCACCGGTGAAGCGTTCATCCGCCAGGGCTCCAACGCCGGTCCCGGGGGCCGCCACTACGTGCTCTACCAGCGCAGCTGGCAGGGCCTGCCCGTCATCGGCGCCGAGACGATCGTCACCGCCGACGAGACGGGTGCCGTGCACGACATCACCCAGGCCACGGACCGCGTTCCCGCGGTGTCCTCGACGCGGCCTGCAGTCAGCGCCGGCAAGGCGGCAGCCACCGCCAGGGCGCTCGTCGACTCCGTCGAGCACGTGGACGGACCCGACCTCGTCATCTTCATGGCAGACGGCAAGCAACCCCGGCTCGCCTGGCACGTCAAGGTCGAGGGTGAGCGCAGCACCGGCCTGCCCGCCGTCCTCGAGGTCTACGTCGACGCCCGCTCGGGCAAGGTCGCCTCCGTCGAGGACCTCGTGCGCGAGGCGACCGGCTATGGCCACCACAACGGCACCGTCTCGATCACGACGACCGGATCAGGGTCCTCGTACTCCATGACGAGCACGTCTGCGCCGGGCCTCAAGTGCCAGAACCAGAGCGGCACCACCTACACCGACTCCGACAACGTGTGGGGCAACGGCTCGGGCACCGACATGCCCACCGCCTGCGTCGACGCGATGTACGGCGGCGAGCAGGAGGAGCTGATGCTCGCGGCCTGGGCGGGCCGCAACGGCATCAACGGCTCCGGCGGCAACTATCCGGCGCGAGTGGGCCTCGCCGATGTCAACGCCTACTGGAACGGCTCCTACGCCAACTTCGGCCGCAACAGCGCCAACACCAAGCAGGCGACGTCGATGGACGTCGTCGCGCACGAGTTCGGCCACGGCCTCTTCCAGTTCTCCGGGGGCAGCGGCGGCTCGGGCAACGAGTCGGGCGGCCTCAACGAGTCGGCAGCCGACATCGTCGGCGCAGCCACCGAGTTCTTCGCGAACAACGCGAGCGACCCGGGCGACTACCTCGTCGGCGAGGAGGTCGACCTCTCTGGCTCGGGGCCGATCCGCAACATGTACAACCCCTCGGCGCTGGGCGACCCCAACTGCTACTCCTCCGACATCCCCAACACCGAGGTCCACGCAGCGGCGGGACCGCAGAACCACTGGTTCTACCTCCTGGCCGAGGGCAGCAACCCCGGTGGCGGCAAGCCGTCGAGCCCGATCTGCTCGGGCGGGCCCAGCTCCGTCACCGGGATCGGCCTCCAGAAGGCGACGAACATCTTCGTCAACGCCCTCCAGCGCAAGACCTCCCCGTGGACGCACGCCAAGGCCCGGGTCGCCACCCTCCAGGCGACCAAGGACCTCTATCCGGGCTCGTGCACCGAGTTCAACACGGTCAAGGCGGCCTGGCTGGCCGTCGCGGTCGGGGCGCAGAGCACCGAGCCGACGTGCACGGCCAGCTCCCAGGACTTCGCGATGGCGCTCTCCCCGACGTCGGGGAACGTCGAGGCCGGCTCGAGCGCGACGGCGACGGTCGCGACGACGACAACCTCGGGTTCCGCCCAGTCGGTGACGTTCTCGGCCACCGGCTTGCCGGCCGGTGTGACGGCGGCGTTCTCGCCGCTGACGGTCACCTCGGGTGCGAGCTCGACGATGACCATCGCGACCTCCACGTCGACTCCGGCGGGGACCTACACCGTGACGGTCCTGGGTGACGGCGCGGCGATCGACCGCACCGTGACCTACACGTTGACCGTCGGCGGCGGCACTCCCAGCCCGACCGCGCCGGACATCGACGTCGAGAAGGTCAAGTCGCACGTCTCCGCGCTGCAGTCCATCGCGTCGAGCAACGGGGGCAACCGCCGGGCCGGCTCGGCCGGCTACACGGCCTCGGTCAACTACATCAAGGACAAGCTGACGGCCGCCGGCTTCACCGTCTCCCTCCAGCGGTGCTCGACCTGCACCTACCCGTCGGACAACATCATCGCCGACTGGCCCGGTGGTGACCTGAACCGCACCTACGTCTTCGGGGCGCACCTCGACGGCGTGTCTGGCGGAGCGGGCATGAACGACAACGGGTCCGGCTCGGCCGCGGTTCTCGAGACCGCTCTCGCACTGGCGCAGCAGAACCCGACGATGTCCGGGCACCTCCGGTTCGCCTGGTGGACCGACGAGGAGCAGGGCCTCAACGGCTCGGAGTACTACGTGCAGAGCCTGACGGCGACGCAGCGCAGCCAGATCAAGGCCTACTACAACTTCGACATGGTCGCGTCGACGAACGGTGGCTACTTCATCAACCACCTGACCTCCGCGGCGGCCGCGCCGATGAAGGCCTACTGGGACGGCCTCGGCCTCGCACCGGAGGAGAACACCGAGGGCGCGGGCCGCTCGGACGACTACTCCTTCGAGGCCTACGGCATCCCCACGTCGGGCTACGCCATGGGTGCGAGCGCGACCAAGACGAGCGCGCAGGCGACGAAGTGGGGCGGCACGGCCGGAGCGGCCTACGACCCCTGCTACCACTCGTCCTGCGACACCTACCCGAGCAACGTCAACGCGACGGGGCTCAACCGGGCCGCGGACGGCATCGCCCACACCGCGTGGGCGCAGGCCGTGAGCGGCGACACCCAGCCGGGTGACGACTTCTCCGTGTCGGTCTCGCCCACGACGGGCTCGGTCGAGGCGGGCTCGTCCACGACGGCGACGGTCAGCACGGCGGTGACGTCGGGCTCGGCGGTCAGCGTCACGCTGAGCGCGTCCGGCCTCCCGGCCGGGGCGACGGCGACGTTCTCACCGGCGACGGTGACGGCGGGCGGCAGCTCCACGATGACCATCACCACGTCATCGAGCACGCCGGCGGGGACGTCGAACGTGACGGTCACCGCGGCCGGCGGAGGGAAGTCGCACACGGCGAGCTACGGGTTGACGGTCACGTCCACGAGCTCGGGCTGCGCCGGTTACGACGTCGTCCAGAGCGGCACCGTGTCGTCGGGCGGCACGACCTACCTGCCGTACGTCTACGACTCGACGGCGGGCGTCATGACGGCGTGTCTCGACGGCCCGAACGGCGTCGACTTCGACCTCTACCTCCAGAAGTG
>NZ_JAPFQL010000013.1 GCF_028446585.1 Intrasporangium calvum | reverse complement strand
CGGATCGGCAGCCGGGCGGCTGCCGATCCGCATGCTCCATGACCGCATCCTCGTCAGCCTCGAGCACGAGGGCGAGCGCCGCAGCGGGGGCGGCATCCTCATCCCCGCCACGGCCACGGTCGGCAAGCGCCTCGTGTGGGCGCAGGTCGTCGCCGCCGGGCCGACCGTCCGCCAGGTCAAGCTCGGCGACCGGGTCCTGTTCGACCCGGAGGAGCGAGCCGAGGTGGAGCTGCAGGGCCACGACTACGCGCTGCTGCGCGAGCGGGACATCCACGCCGTTGCGGCCACCCGTGTCGAGGACGGCCAGACCGGGCTCTACCTCTAGCCAGCCGGGCTGCTCTGGTTGGCTTCCCGGCTCGCCGAGGGCCAGTCCCTCGCGGACGGACCGCCCCGGCGAAGCTGATGGGGGTGCACAACGGCGCGTCCCATTGCCGTCGATGCGCCGCGTTGACCTCGATGCGTCGATGTCGTGCGTCCGGTCCACCTGGATGCGTCCGGTCAAGGGGCCGCATCCAGGTTTTTCGTTGGGGGGGCGAACGGGGCGAACCCGGGGGTCAGCCGTTGCCCGTTGGTCGTTGCCCGTCGGTCGGCGCGCGGATCGCGGATGCCGCGTCCGGAAAGCGGAAGAGGCCTCCCGCAGTGCGGGAGGCCTCTTCGAAAGTGCGCCGCCAGGGACTCGAACCCCGAACCCAGTGATTAAGAGTCACTTGCTCTGCCAATTGAGCTAGCGGCGCAACGAGGGGAAACATTAGCAGGCGGTCAGGGACGCGACAAAATCGCCTCCGACCGGCCCGCGGCGGCCCGTTCGCGGCGCTCCCGACGCTTCGTCCGGACGAGCAGAAGGACCCCACCCAGCATGAGGACGAGGTAGCCGATCAGGCCCCCGACGTGCTCGTCGTCGGTCACCTGGGTCGAGGTGCCCTGGGGCGTCTTCGTCACGGGCTTCGGATCACCGGTGCTGCCGATCGCCGGGACGCTCGGAGTCGTCGACGGCTCGTCCGCTGCGAGGGCCACTGCCTTCGCCGCTGGGCTCGCTCCCTCGGGTGCGGCGGCGAGCGCGCCGCCCACGAGGGTGAGTGCGAGGCTCACGATGACCAGACCGACGAGGATGCCGACGGTGATCTGCTGCATGCGCTTCTTGCCGGGTGTCACGGGCTCATTGTCGCCCATGGAGCACTCGAGCCCGGGAGGGCACCCGACCGGGGCGCTCAGCGGCAGCCGGCTCAGCGGCATACGGTCCGGAAAGCAACGATCCCCGCACGTGAGGCCACGTGCGGGGATCACTTGGGGTGAGTGACGGGACTCGAACCCGCGACCACCTGGACCACAACCAGGTGCTCTACCAGCTGAGCTACACCCACCAAGATGCTGCGACAGCGACGCCAATCGTACAGGCTTCGGAGGAGTGCTCGTGACACGCCCCCGGGCGCCGGTCAGTGCTCGACGACGTGGCCCTCCGCCAGCGCCCGGGCCGTGGCGCTGTCCGGGCCCGGCTGCGGCACGAAGACCGCCTCCCGGTAGTAGCGGAGCTCGGCGATGGACTCCTTGATGTCGGCCAGGGCCCGGTGGCCGCCCGACTTCTTCGGTGCGTTGAAGTACACCCGCGGGTACCAGCGCCGGGACAGCTCCTTGATCGAGGAGACGTCGATGATCCGGTAGTGCAGGTGGGCCTCGAGGTCGGGCATGTCGCGGGCGAGGAAGCCACGGTCGGTCGCCACGCTGTTGCCGCCCAAGGGGGCCTTGCGCGGCTCCGGCACGAAGCTGCGCACGTAGTCGAGGACGAGCCCCTGCGCCTCCTCCAGCGAGACGCCACCGTCGAGCTCCTCGAGCAACCCTGACGTCGTGTGCATGTCGCGGACGAACTCGTCCATCTGCGCGAGGGCCTCGGCCGGCGGCTTGACCACGACGTCGACGCCCTCTCCGAGGACCGTCAGCTCGAAGTCGGTGACGAGGGCAGCGACCTCGACGAGGGCATCGGTGCGCAGGGACAGGCCAGTCATCTCGCAGTCGATCCAGATGATCCGGTCGGAGGTGGCGCGCTGGTTCGTCGAGTCGTTCGTCGTCGTCACCGGACCACCATAGAGGCGCGGCCAGATCCGGTCCTGCACTAGCCTGCCGTCATGACGCCAGGGGACCCCGCAGAAGAGCTCGAGCGGCTGGAAGCCCGCGAGTGGAGCCGCGAGCCGAACCCCACGTGGCGACCGGTGCTCCGCCGGATCCTCACCCTCGGGGTGGCCGTCACGCTCGTCCTCGGCTCCCTGCTCGTCCTGCTCGCCATCATCGGCGGCCAGCTCGAGACGCGCGTCGCGGTGCTCGCCGCACTGATGGCGCTGATCCCCCTCGTCATCATCGTGCCCACCTACCTCTGGCTCGACCGCTACGAGGCCGAGCCGGTGCGCTACCTCGTGGCCGCCTTCCTGTGGGGCGCCCTCATCGCCGTCGTGGGCGCCTTCTTCCTCAACACCCTGGGGCTGGCGCTGCTCGTCGAGGCACACTGGGTCGACCCGTTCGCCACGGGGGCGGTCTACCTCGCGCCGGTCACCGAGGAGACGCTCAAGGGGCTGGGGATCTTCCTCATCTACCTGCTGCGCCGGCACGAGTTCGACGGGATCATCGACGGCATCGTCTACGCCGGTCTCATCGGCGCCGGCTTCGCCTTCAGCGAGAACATCCTCTACCTCGGCCAGGCCTACACCGAGATGGGCAACGAGGGGCTGACGGCCACCTTCATCGTCCGTGGCCTCATGGGCCCGTTCGGCCACCCCCTGTTCACCTCGCTCATCGGGATCGGCATCGGGATCGCCGTCTCCACCCGCAGCTCGACCGCGCGGACGCTGGCCACCCTGGGTGGCTGGGCCTGCGCGGTGCTGCTGCACGGCGGGTGGAACCTCTCCGCGATCGCGGGCATCGAGGGCTTCCTCAGCGCCTACATCACCTACCAGGTGCCCCTCTTCCTCGGCTTCATCGGCTTCCTCGTCTGGCTCCGGAGGCGGGAGGGGCGACTCATCGGCCAGTACCTCTCCGCGTATGCCGACGCCGGCTGGCTGACCCACTCCGAGGTCGGCATGCTCTCGCACCTCGGGACGCGGCGGGCCGCGCGGGCGTGGGCGCGGCGGCGCGGCGGAGTCGCCGCTCAACGCTCCATGGACGCCTTCCAGGACAGCGCCAGCGACCTGGCCCTGCTGCGATCCAGACTCGTCCACGGCACTGCAGAGCGCGACGCCGCCCAGCGGGAGACGGTTCTGCTGCAAGCGATCACGGCGCATCGCAAGGACTTCATCGGCACACCCGTGATGTGAAGGGGGCCGCCTGGCGCCCCCGGCAGGACTCGAACCTGCGACCAAGAGATTAGAAGGCTCTTGCTCTATCCGCTGAGCTACAGGGGCTCGCCCGCGTCGGGCGCTCCTATGATAGGCGGGAGCACGTTGGGACTCCCCGCCACCCACTCCCTCAGGCGGCGACGACAACGAGCCCAGCGGCATACGGCCCGCGTGTCCCTCCACGACCGAAGTACTGATGGGTTTTGATTGGTCCAAGGGGACACGAGAGGATGTGGCGCGTGTCTAGTTCAGGGGAGGGCAGCACTCCGTTGCTGCCCGCCGTCACGCGGCTCCGTGACGCCGTCGAGGCATCCGCGCTCCCGATCGACGTGCCCGGCGTCGACGACGCGCGCCTCGCGCGTGAGCGCCTCCTGGACCAGCTCGACGACTACGTGATCCCACGGCTCACCTCCCTCGACGCACCGCTGCTCGCCGTCGTGGGTGGCTCGACCGGCGCCGGCAAGTCCACTCTGGTCAACTCCCTCGTCGGGCGCGAAGTGACGCTCCCCGGCGTCCTGCGTCCCACGACCCGCTCGCCCGTGCTGATCCACCACCCCGACGACGCAAGGTGGTTCGCCGACCAACGGATCCTCCCGCGGCTTGCGCGCATCACCGGCAAGCACTCGTCGTCAGACGGACCCGGCGCCGTCCGCCTCGTCCAGACCGACGCGGTCGCCGCTGGGCTCGCGCTGCTCGACGCCCCCGACATCGACAGCGTCGTCGCGGCCAACCGCGACCTGGCGGCGCAGCTGCTCGCCGCCGCGGACCTGTGGATCTTCGTGACGACGGCCGCTCGCTACGCCGACGCGGTGCCCTGGGACCTGCTGCGCCAGGCCTCCGAACGAGGCACGGCAGTTGCCGTGGTCCTCGACCGGGTTCCGCCGGAGAGCCTCGAGGAGATCCGCACCCACCTCGCCGCAATGCTGCGAGAGCAGCAGCTCGAGCATGCCCCGATCTTCACCGTCCTCGAGTCGCACCTCGAGAACGGGCTCCTGCCGGGCCCGCAGACGCAACGGCTGCGTGACTGGCTCAGCGCCCTCGCAGGGGACGCACAGGCGCGCTCCGAGGTCGTGCGCCAGACGCTGACCGGCGCCCTCGCCTCGCTCGACGCCAGGGCGACGGGGCTCGCTGTCGCCTCCACCGCCCAGGTCGAGGCAGCCGCGGCCCTCGAGGCAGCCGCGGCCGACGCCTACGCCGAGGCGCTGTCCCACATCGAGAGCGGGATGCACGACGGGTCGCTGCTCCGCGGCGAGGTCCTCGCCCGCTGGCAGGAGTTCGTCGGCACCGGCGAGTTCTTCCGGCAGGTCGAGTCGACGGTCTCGCGCGTCCGCGATCGGGTCTCCGCCTTCATCAAGGGCGAACCGGCCAAGGCGGAGCATCTCGGCGAGGCCCTCCAGAGCGGCGTCGAGGCGCTGATCACCAACCGCGCGGACCTCGCCGCCGGCGCCACGGCCCGCGCGTGGCGCACCCTCGCCGGAGGAGCGCCGCTGCTCACCGCCGCGCCCGAGCTGACCCAGTCGAGTCCCGACCTCCCGGCCCGCACCGCCCGGCTCGTCCGCGACTGGCAGGGCGACATCCTCGAGATGGTCCGCAACGAGGGGCGGGACCGACGGACGACCGCGCGAATCATGGCCTACGGCGTCAACGGGCTCGGGGTCGTCCTCATGCTCGTGACCTTCGCCGCCACGGCCGGCATCACCGGTGCCGAGGTCGGCATCGCCGGCGGGACCGCCGTCGTCGGGCAGAAGCTCCTCGAGGCGGTGTTCGGCGACCAGGCCGTGCGCGAGCTGGCCAGGCAGGCGCGAGAGCGTCTGCTCGAGAGGGTCGGGGCGCTCTACGACGAGGAACGGGCGCGCTACCAGGATGCGGTGTCCAGTGTCGGGACCCGTCCCGGCCAGGGCACCGAGCTCAAGAACGCTGTCGCGGAGGTGAGGTCGGCCCGATGAGCCCGATCAGGAAGGGCAAGGCCAAGGTCACAGCGCCCACCGCAGCCGAGCTCGGTGACCGGACGACGGCGCTCTCGATGGCCCTGCTGTCCGGCGCCGAGGACCTCGAGCCCGCCGCGGTCGACGAGGCCCGGCGCGTGCTCGACCGGGCGCACGAACGGCTGACCATCGCCGGCGACCACACGGTGGTCGCGCTGGCCGGGGCCACCGGCAGCGGCAAGTCGTCCCTCTTCAACGCGATCGTCGGTGAGCCGGTCGCGAGGATCGGCGCGCGGCGCCCCACCACCTCGAAGCCGACTGCCGCCGTGTGGGGATCGTCCGACGCCGCCGAGCTGCTCGACTGGCTGCACGTGGACGCCCGCCACCTCGTCGGCTCTGAGAAGGGCTCTGAGAAGGGCTCTGAGAAGGGCTCTGAGAAGGGCTCTGAGAAGGGCTCTGAGAAGGGCTCCGAGAAGGGCTCTGCGAAGGGCTCTGCGAAGGGCTCTGAGAAGGGCTCTGAGAAGGGCTCTGAGAAGGGCTCTGAGAAGGGCTCTGCGAAGGGCTCCGAGCCACGGCGGTCGGAAGCGGGGGCCGGCCTCGACGGCCTGGTCCTGCTCGACCTGCCCGACTTCGACTCACGAGAGCTTGCCCACCGGCGCGAGGCCGAACGCATCCTCGAGCTCGTCGACATGTTCATCTGGGTCACGGACCCCCAGAAGTACGCCGATGCGCGTCTCCACGACGAGTTCGTGTCGCTGATGGCGCACCACGATGCCGTGACGCTGGCGGTCCTCAACCAGAGCGACCGCCTCGATGTGGACACCGTGAAGGTCCTCAGCAAGGACTTCACGAAGTTGCTCGAGGCCGACGGGGTCCGCAGTGCGTCGGTGCTGGCGACCTCCGCGATCTCCGGCACCGGCGTTCCCGAGCTGAGGCAGCGCTTGGCCAATGCTGTTGCCGGGCAGGCCGCTTCGCGGCAGCGCCTCAATGCCGACGTCGTCGCGGCGGCCCGCCGGCTGCGTCGAGGGGTGGCGGATGAGGAGCCCTACGTGGGACGCCTCGACCGCAAGCAGCTCGACGAGTCCCTGGCGCGCGCAGCCGGCGTGCCCATCGTCCTCGACGCGGTGGCGCGCGACTACCGCCGCGAGGCCTTCGCGCACACCGGTTGGCTCTATGCGAGGTGGACTCGCGGGTTCGCGGCCGACCCGCTCCGGCGGCTGCGGCTCGACCGCACCGGAGGCCGACCCCCGATCCCGGTGGACATCGACGGCTCGGACGTTCGCGCCGTGCTCGGTCGCTCGTCGATTCCGGCCCCGACCCCGGCAGCGGCATCTGGTGTCGAGCTGGCGACCCGCAGTTTCGTGCGCGAAGCGTCTGCGGGCCTACCCGTGCGGTGGGCTCAGGCCGTCGAGGACGTGGTCGACCAGGGGGACGGCTCTCTCGCCGACGCCCTCGACCAGGCCGTCGTCGGCACGTCCCTGCGCGCCAGGCGTCCCGTCTGGTGGTTCGTCGTCAACGTCGTCCAGTGGATCCTTGGTCTGACCGCGGCCCTCGGCGGGCTGTGGCTCGCCGCCCTCTGGGCCCTGGGCCTGCTCCAGATCCCGGCACCAGAGACACCGGCCGTGGGCATCCTGCCCGTGCCGCTCCTCATGCTCGCGGGGGGCCTGGTGCTCGGAATCCTGCTCGGGATGCTGTCGCGGTGGTGGGCCAAGATCGGTGCGCGCCGCCGCAAGGCGGTTGTCGGCCGACGCCTCACCACCGCGGTGGCCGACGTCGCGGACCAGCGCATTCTCATCCCGATCGACGAGGTCCTCGAGCGGCACCGGCAGACCCGCGAGGACCTGGAGACCGTCCTGCGCTGAGGCCGTCAGCGCGACACGGCTGGGTTGCCATCCACATCCCCTTGCCAGCGTGGTCGTCGTCCACAGCCGGAAGGCGGGCCCTGCCGGAGCCACCCGGAGCGGGGCACCGTGGTGCCGAGCGGCGAGTCCGCCGCCAGACACCCACCCGCCGTTGGCGGCAGAGGAGGCCAGGATGAACGAGACCCGCATCACCGTCCACGGCAACGTCGTGAACGACCCGGTCGAACGGACCGACCGCAACGGCAACGTGTTCATCACGTTCCGGATCGGCACGACGCCCTACCGGAAGACGGCCGACGGCAAGTTCCTTGACCTCGAGACCAGCTTCCTCGGCGTCATCGCCTTCAACGCGCTGGCCGCCAACGCGGCAGCCTCGCTGAAGAAGGGGCAGCCGGTCATCGTCGAGGGGAACTTCTCCAACCGGTCCTACGTGTCCAGCGAGGGCGTCAGCCGGAACTCCCCGGAGATCGAGGCGGACCACATCGGTCACGACCTCACGTTCGGGCGCGCCTCCTTCGCCCGGGTCAGCAGGGCCGCCGCACTGGGCCTCGACCGCACCTCGGACGTCGATGTCCGCAACGCGATGGCAGAGCTGAACGGCGCCTTGGGACGGGTGCCCGGACCTGCTGAGTACGGCGAGGACCGGCCGCGCAACGTCGATGCCAATGGCGAGGTGATCGGAGACTTCGCCGCGGAGCACGGGGAAGCCACCGCAGAGGCCGGCGCAGAGGCCGCCGCGGCCGGGGCCTTCCCGGGAGATCCACGCTCGGACGACTACACCGTGGAGCACCCGGCCGCTTGAGCACCCGCGATCGGCTCACTGAGCCCGGCCGGCCGACGCCCGCCGCGTCGCGCTGACGACGTGGCGGGCGGGTCCGGCGGATTCGGTGCGTGAGCAGATCGCAGATAGCCTTCTGCGCATGGCCGAGTACATCTACACCATGACCCGGGCGCGCAAGGCGCACAACGAGAAGGTCATCCTCGACGACGTCTCGATGTCGTTCTACCCGGGCGCGAAGATCGGGATGGTCGGCCCCAACGGCGCCGGCAAGTCGACGATCCTCAAGATCATGGCGGGACTCGACCACCCCTCCAACGGCGAGGCCCGTCTGGCTGCCGGCGCGACGGTGGGCATCCTCCTCCAGGAGCCGCCGCTCAACGAGGACAAGACCGTCCTCGGCAACGTCGAGGAGGGCGCCGGCGAGATCAAGGCGAAGCTCGACCGCTACAACGAGATCAGCGCCGAGATGGCCAACCCGGACGCGGACTACGACGCACTCCTCGCCGAGATGGGCAAGCTCCAGGAGGACATCGACCACGCCGACGCGTGGGACCTCGACAACCAGCTCGAGCAGGCGATGGACGCCCTGCGCTGTCCGCCTCCGGACCTGCCGGTGACCAACCTGTCCGGCGGTGAGCGCCGACGCGTGGCCCTGTGCAAGCTGCTCCTCCAGAAGCCGGACCTCCTGCTCCTCGACGAGCCCACCAACCACCTCGACGCGGAGTCGGTCCAGTGGCTCGAGCAGCACCTCGAGAGCTACCCCGGTGCGGTCATCGCCGTCACCCACGACCGTTACTTCCTCGACAACGTCGCCCAGTGGATCGCCGAGGTCGACCGCGGCCGGCTCTACCCCTACGAGGGCAACTACTCGACCTACCTGGAGAAGAAGTCGGAGCGGCTCCAGATCCAGGGCAAGAAGGACGCCAAGCTCGCCAAGCGGCTCAAGAGCGAGCTCGAGTGGGTCCGCTCCAACGCGAAGGGCCGCCAGGCCAAGTCCAAGGCGCGGCTGGCCCGCTACGAGGAGATGGCTGCGGAGGCGGAGCGCACCCGCAAGCTCGACTTCGAGGAGATCCAGATCCCGCCCGGCCCCCGGCTCGGCTCGGTGGTCATCGACGTCAAGAACCTCCGCAAGGGCTTCGGCGACCGGGTGCTCATCGATGACCTGTCCTTCACGCTCCCGCGCAACGGCATCGTCGGCGTCATCGGGCCCAACGGTGTCGGCAAGACGACGCTCTTCAAGACCATCGTCGGCCTGGAGGCGCCGGACGCCGGTGAGGTGAAGGTCGGAGAGACGGTCCAGATCTCCTATGTCGACCAGGCGCGGGCCGGCATCGACCCGAAGAAGACCTTGTGGGAGGTCGTCTCCGACGGGCTGGACCACATCAAGGTCGGCAACGTCGAGATCCCCTCGCGTGCCTACGTGTCGCAGTTCGGCTTCAAGGGCCCCGACCAGCAGAAGCCGGCGGGTGTGCTGTCCGGTGGCGAGCGCAACCGGCTCAACCTCGCCCTGACGCTCAAGCAGGGCGGCAACCTGCTCCTGCTCGACGAGCCGACCAACGACCTCGACGTCGAGACGCTGGGCTCGCTGGAGAACGCGCTGCTCGAGTTCCCCGGCTGTGCCGTGGTGATCTCGCACGACCGGTGGTTCCTCGACCGCGTGGCCACGCACATCCTCGCCTATGAGGGTGACGCCGAGAACCCGGCGAAGTGGTACTGGTTCGAGGGCAACTTCGAGTCCTACGAGGCCAACAAGGTGGAGCGGCTGGGTGCCGACGCGGCGCGGCCGCACCGGGTCACCTACCGCAAGCTGACGCGCGACTGATCGTCCGACGCGGCGGTCTGTTCGGCCTCGCTCGCGAGCCACTTCGCGAGCGAGGCGACTGCTGCCCGGCCGGCTCGGTTCGCCCCGATCGTGCTCGACGAGGGGCCGTAGCCGATGAGGTGCACCCGCGGCTCAGCTGCCACCTGCGTCCCGTCCATGACGATGCCCCCTCCGGGGCCGCGCAGGTGGAGCGGGGCGAGATGGTCGAGGGCGGCGCGGAAGCCGGTGGCCCAGAGGATGACGTCGGCCTTCTGGAAGCCGCCGCCGGCCAGGCGCACGCCCTCCGGTTCGATCGCGGTGAACATCGGCCGCCGTTCGAGGACACCTCGCTCGCCTGCCGCGCGCAGCGCGGGCGTCCAGATCAGGCCGGTCACGGAGACGACGCTCTGCGGGGGCAGTCCGCGGCGCACCCGTTCCTCGACGAGCGCGACTGCGTCGTGTCCCGCCTGGGGCGTGAACTCGTCGTCGCGCCAGACCGGTTCGCGACGCGTGAACCACGAGGTCGTCGTCACCTGGGAGATCTCATCGAGCAGCTGCACGGCCGAGATGCCCCCACCGACCACGACGACGTGCTGGTCGCGGAACTCGTCAGCCGAGACGTAGTCGGCCACGTGCAGCTGCCGTCCGCGGAAGCTGTCCCGGCCCGGATAGATGGGCCAGAAGGGCTTCGTCCAGGTGCCCGTGGCGTTGATGAGTCCTCTGGCCTGCCACGTGCCTTCGTCCGTCTCGACGCGCAGGCGTCCCCTGGGGTCCGTGTCCTCGCGCCGGACGGCGCTCACGTGCACCGGCCGGCGGACGTGGAGCTCCAGATCGCGCTCGTAGTCGCTGAAGTAGCGCGTGAGGAACTCGGAGCTCGGCTCGCAGGGGTCGACCTCGGGCTGGGCCATGCCGGGGAGGTCACTGATCCCGTTGACGGTGGCCATGCGCAGCGATTGCCAGCGGTGCCGCCACGCTCCGCCCGGCCCGGCCTCGGCGTCGAGGACGACGTAGTGGGGCCTCGCCTGGTCAGTGCCGGCGGCGCGGAAGCCCCTGCGGCGCAGGTGGTAGGCCGCGGACAGACCGGCCTGCCCCGCGCCGATGACGAGGACGTCGACTGGCTCCGCTGGCACGACAGCAGTCTGACAGGTGCGGCGGGCGCGGGGGATTCCGGGCGTATGCCGCTGGGCCGGCTCCCGCGGTCAGCCGGGCCGCCGCCGTGGCGGGGTCCGAGGGCCTGATCCACCGGCCGTCCCCTCGTCCGTCCGCCCGACCGGCCGCTCGCCGGCCCCTCGAGCGTTCAGGGCGTCAGGCCGGTCAGCGCGAACGCCTGGACGGGTGCCTGCTTGCCCTTGAGCTCGAGTGGTCCGAGCGGTTCGATGACGGCTCCTCGAAGCTGGGCCAGGGTGTCGGCGGTGACGGCGACGCCTCCGACGGGCGCCTGGCCCTCGACCCGAGAGGCGACGTTGACCGCGTCGCCGATGACGGTGTGCGTCCGACCGCCCTCCGCGCCGAGGACGCTCACCAGGACCTCGCCAGTGTTGATGCCGACCCGGAAGCGCGGCCAGCCGGGGTGCCGGGCGGCGATCCGGCCGGTGACTTCCTGGAGCTCGAGACCGGCCCGAGCGGCGCGCATCGCGTGGTCCGGTTGGGTTCCGAGGCGGTTGAAGGTCACCATCAGGGCGTCGCCGATGATTCGGTCGACCTGACCCCCGTGCTTGGTCGCCACGGCGGGCACGGCGACGTGGAAGTACTCGTTGAGCATCGCGGTGACGGCTGCAGGACTGTGGGTCTCCGAGAAGCTCGTGAACCCCTTGAGGTCGGCGAAGAGGATGGTCATGATGCGCCGTCCGGCGATGGTGTCCTCGGCGTAGACCCCGGCGAACCGCTCCTCGTGCCACGACCGATCGGCGCCCCAGGCGACGAGGACGAAGGCGACCAGCAGGAGCACGTGCCACTCCCACCAGCTGTAGCGCCAGTTGGGTGCGACCGTCACCGCGATCATGGCCTCGGCGAGGAGAACCATGGCCGCGGTCATCGCGACTGGGAGGATGCCGCCGCGGCGCCGCCAGAGCAGGAGGTAGCCGAGCCCGGCGCCGAGGTACAAGGTCGTGGCGGCGACCGCGGCCACGAGCATGACCCCGCTGGCGCGCTCCGGACCGGTGCCCTGGTCGAAGGGCGGCAGCTGCCGGAGCGAGACGACGGCCCAGACGGCCATGAGGAGGATGAGTCCGACGCGCGACCACCGGGCCGTGCGGAGGGCAGCCACGTGTCGCGCCGCCGGCACTTCGAGGACCGAGGCGGCGGCCAGGACCGACCCGATGATCATCCCCACCGGTGTGGCGATGTTGAATCCGGCCGTTGCCGACGGGAGCAGCACATGCGGGGTCGCCAAGGCGTGGAGTCCGAGGAACCCTGCGGCCGAGAGGAAGGCCAAGGACAGGAACATCACCCGCGCGTCACCCCGGCGGCCGGCCGCCGAGGCCGTTCCGTAGGCGGTCACCGCGCTCAGGGCGGCGGCGCCGAGAACGAGCCAGAAGTGGGCGGGGTCGTGCTGGAAGGTCGAGTCCAGCTCCGGCTTGGCCCGGAGCAGCCCCAGCCCCGCCATTGGTGCCGCGAGCAGCAGGGCCCCGACGACAGGCCCGACCGTCGGGCGTGGTGGAGCGCCGGCGGCCGGGAGGGACTCAGCCATCGGACCGGCTCCGGGCCGGGCCGGGACCTGGGGCGGGGGTCGGTGCGGGAGCCGGACCGGGGCTGGGAGCGGGGGACAGCGAGAGGTAACGGTGCACCTCGGAGACGACGACCGATCCCTCGCCGACTGCTGATGCGACCCGTTTCACCGAGCCGCTCCGGACGTCGCCCACGGCGAAGAGGCCTGGTACGGACGTCTCGTGCGGCAATGGTGGTCGCGGGAGGGGCCAGGTGGCGGCCGGTGGTCCTGCCTCGGCCACGTCGGCGCCCGTGACGACGAACCCCCACTTGTCGCGCAGCACCGGCTCCGGCAGCCACTGCGTGTGGGGCGCTGCCCCGATCATGACGAAGAGGCCGTCCGCGTCCAGCGTCGTCTGCTTGCCGCTGTCGCGATCGGCCACCACGACCTGGCTGAGCCAGCCGTCGCCCTCGCCGCCCACGACCTCGGCGTTCGGGACCACGGTGATGCGGGGGCTCGCTCCGATCTCGTCGATCAGGTACTGCGACATGGTCTCGGACAGGTCCGGTGTCCGGA
The DNA here is from genome assembly GCF_028446585.1 of Intrasporangium calvum. GTDB lineage: Bacteria > Actinomycetota > Actinomycetes > Actinomycetales > Dermatophilaceae > Intrasporangium > Intrasporangium calvum_A. The sequence continues at coordinate 30,333 of NZ_JAPFQL010000013.1, read as the reverse complement.
TCACGATGGTGACGTCGGCGGCGTACCGCTGCAGGTGCAGGGCCGCCTGACCCGCCGAGTTGCCACCCCCGACGATGACGACATGGGACCCCGCGAGTCCGTGCGCCTCGGACACGTTCGCGCCGTAGTAGACGCCCGAGCCGGTCAAGGCCTCCAGCGCCGGGACGCCGAGCCGGCGGTAGGCGACTCCGGAGGCGAGGACCACGGCCTTCGCGTCGACCCAGCCGGCACCCTCGATCTCAGCGCGGAAGCCGCTTCCGGCGGGGTGGTGTGCCATGAGCCCGGTCACCTTCCGGCCCAGGACGAAGCGCGCCCCGAACACCCAGGCCTGCTGGAAGCCCCGCTGGGCCAGATCGGCTCCGCTCAGGCCGCGGGAGAAGCCGAGGTAGTTGCGGATCAGCGAGCTGGTGCCCGCCTGTCCGCCCAGGGCGTGCTCCTCCAGGCAGAGGACCTTGAGACCCTCCGACGACCCGTAGACGGAGGCCGCGAGGCCGGCTGGTCCGGCACCGATGACGAGCAGGTCGACGTCGCGGTCCTCCGGCTCCAGGGAGGTCCGGATGCCCCATGCCGTGAGGACCTCGGTGTCGGTGGGATCGACGAGGACCTGGCCACCCAGTGCCGCGAGCCACACGACGAGTGGCCCGCTGGCCCCGTCCGGGGCCGGACCGTCGACGGCGTGCAGTACGCGAACGGCCTCGGCGGTGCCGCGGTCGAGGTAGGCGTGGGGAATCCCATTGCGGCTCAACAGGCTTCGTACCTCGTGTCCTCGCCCGTCCCGCGCGGCGCCGATGACGACGACCTCGCGGCGGCCGTCGACCACGGTCCGCGTCCAGGCCTGGACGAACTCCGAGACCGTCCGGAGAAACAGCTCGTCCGGGGTGGTCCAGGGCTTGAGGACGTAGTAGTTGATCTCGCCCCGGGACATCGCCCGGAGGATCGCCTCCGCTGTCTGGCGGTGCGCCCAGGCACCCCAGGGGACGAGGAAGGCGCGGCCCGCCTCCGGGTGGAGGAGGCGCACCTCGGCCAGCAGCTCGGTGCCGGGCACGTCGTCGAGCCACGGGTCGGCGAGCACGAGGGCGACCGGCTCGCCTCGGGTGGCGGCCTGCTCCAGCGTGGCCTGGGCGGCGGCGCCGCTCGACTCACCGCGGACGAGGTAGTCGCTGCCGAACCGCCGGGTCAGCTCGTGCTCGATCCTGGCCAGGCTCCCCGGGTCGGCGTCGACGGCCAGGAGAAGGGGTCGCTTCATGTCGACTCCTGCGGTGTGGAGGTGACGGGGTCGGGCGGGCGTGTGTGGCCCAGATCACCACGCCTCTCCGCCGACGGTACGCCCGCTCACGCGACGCGGGACCGGTTTTGACCAAGCCGGCCTCAGGCGATGAGTGGCTGCGACAGCTCCCGCTCGGACCGGCTGGCGAACGCGCCCGCCCAGGCCGAGGCGAGTCGTCGACCGACCTCGTCGGCCTCGTCTGCCGGGACGCTGAACGGGATGCGGACGAACCGGTCCATGCCCCCGTGCGACGCGAACTGCGCGCCTCGAGCGAGGCGCAGCCCGCTCGCCTCAGCGGCGCGGACCAGTCCGTCGCCGGGGTCGACCGGCAGCTCGCACCAGAGGTTGAGGCCGCCGGGTGGCACGCCGAACCGCCAGTCAGGGACGTGGGTTCGGAGGGCCGTCACCATGGCGTCCCTCCGGCGTCGCGCCTCGTCTCGTCGCTCGTCCAGGAGGGACGGCCCGGCCCGCAGGAGCTCGACGAGGACAAGCTGCTCGAGCACGGCGGTGCCGAGGTCCAGGCTGTGCCGGGCTTCGAGGATCCGGCCGGCCACGGCATGGGGTGCGCGCACCCACCCCACGCGTAGGCCACCCCACCAGGCCTTCCCGGAACTGCCGAGCGTGATCGCGTCGGGGGAGCTGGCGGCGAACGGTGCCGGGGGAGTGGCGTCGAGCCCGAGCTCGACGAACGTCTCGTCGATGACCGGGACGGTCCTGGTCCTGCGGAGCACCCCGGACACTGCCCGGCGTTCGTCGCCGGTCATCAGCCGGCCCGTGGGGTTCTGGAAGTCGGGCACCAAGTAGGCCAGTCGCGCGCCGCCCTGGCGGATGGCGAGCTCGAGCTGCTCGGGCTCCCAGCCCAACGGGTCGATCGGCAGGGCGATCGGGCGCAGGCTCGAGCGCCGCACGCCCACGATGGCGTTGGGATAGGTCGGCGTCTCGAGCAGCACCCGGTCTCCCGGGTCGAGGAGGGCACGCAGCACTGCGGACAACGCGGCATGGGCGCCACCGGTGACCACGATGTCGCCCGGGTCGGTGGGCAGGCCCCGGGTGGCATACCAGCCGGCGAGCGCCTCACGGAGCTCCGGGAGTCCCCTGGGGTGGTAGCCGGAGGTGGCGAGGTGACGGGGCAGGTGGTGCAGCGCTCGCTCGTACGCCGCCGTCAGACCCGCGGCAGCCGGCAGGGCCGCGTAGGTCAGGTCGATGACGTCCTCCGGCAGGTCGGTGGGCAGGACGCCCGCACCCGAGAGGGCGAGCCCGGAGCCGCCCTCGGGCAACGCGGTGACGCTGCCCGAGCCGCGTCGGGTCACGATGAAGCCCTCGTCGCGGAGCAGGTCGAGCGCCCCGCCCACCGTGGTGCGGCTCAGGCCCAGCTGCGACATCAACGCGCGCTCGCTCGGGAGACGGGTGTCCACGAGGATGCGCCCGTCGGCGATGAGCCGACGAAGGGCCGCCGCGAGGCTCCGGTAGGCCGGTCGCCCGAGCGGCTCCGGCCCGAGGAGGGTGGCGACGGTGCGGGCGGAGACGGTGCGCATGCGGTCCAGTCTGTCGCAACTGGATCTGGAAAGAGAGTCCAATTTGGCTGAGAGTCGGGTCATGCGCCGTTCCGTGCCCCTGCTCGACCTCTCGACCCGTGACCAGCTGCGGGCCGGGCGGCTCCCGCGACGCGTCGCGCAGCTGCTCTTCGGACTCACGCTCTATGGACTCTCCATGGCGATGCTGCTGCGGGCCACGCTCGGTCTCGACCCGTGGGACGTCTTCCACGCCGGCCTCGCGCTTCGGGTGCCGCTGACGTTCGGCCAGGTCACCATCGTGGTCGGCGCGCTCGTTCTCCTCCTCTGGATCCCGCTGCGGCAGTGGCCGGGGTTGGGAACCGTGGCCAACGTCGTCGTCATCGGCCTCGCGGCTGACGCCGGGCTCGCGGTCATCGCCACCCCGCCCGACCTGGGAGCCCAGCTGGCCCTTCTCGTCAGTGGCGTCGTGCTCAACGGACTGGCCGGCGGTCTCTACATCGGCAGCCAGCTCGGCCCGGGGCCGCGCGACGGACTCATGACCGGCCTGGCTCGGCGCACCGGGATCAGCCTGCGCCTCGTCCGCACCGCCCTCGAGCTGACGGTGCTCGCCGTGGGTTGGCTCCTCGGCGGCGCGGTGGGGCTGGGGACGGTGCTCTATGCGCTGGCGATCGGCCCGCTCGTCCAGTTCTTCCTCCCCAGGGTGACGGTCCGGCTGGCCCACCCCTCGACTCCCGACCGTGGCGTCCCCACCGAGGCGGCAACCTCATCGACCGCGCCCTGACGTCTTGGGCGTGATCGGTGGACGGGCTCGTCACCCAGCGGCCATGCCCAGCGGCCATGAATCGAGCACGCGGCACGTGCTGTTGCCCCACCAGGCGAGGTCCAGTCGCTCGGCGCGGCAGGTGACCGGGACGATGTCGCCGAGCAGCTCACGCGTGGACTCGACGCTCACGACGTCTGAGACGGCGTCGAGCGTCAGGTGCGGTGCGACGGAAGGAAACTCAGCGGCATACGGCGGGGTCTGTGGGAAGGCTGCGACCAGGGCCGCCGTGAGCGCTCGGAAGGGATCCGCCGGCTCGGGGACCAGATGGATGATCCCGTTGGGGAAGGTGTCCAGCTCGGCGAGCCGGAAGGTGAAGGGCCCGGCGGCAGAGGCGATGTCGCTGATCTGTCGTAGGGCACTCGCGTCGAGGAGCTCGGGCGGCAGGAAGGGGCCGAGCGCCGTGATGTGGGCGTGCACGAAGCGGGGGTCGCTCGAGACGAAGTCGAGGTCGTAGTGCCGGTGGCGCTCGACGACGAAGGGCTCCAGCGCCGGCACCGGGACCTGCAGGACGGTGTGGCCGGACCTCACGCGGGGGTTGGTCGGGCGCCGACCAGACGGAGCGCCAGGGCCGCGTTGGTGGCGCCGATCTGCCGAGGGGTCCGCTTGATGGTGGGGGAGTACCACCGGGCGACGTCGACGGCCATCGACAGCAGGGCCAACGCGGTGTCGCCGATGTCCTCCACGTCGAACGCACCCTCCGCCACACCGGACTCGAGGACCTGCCGGACGAGCGCGTCGATGTCCTTGCGCAGTCCCAGGACCTCAGCCCGGTGCTCGGGCGTCAGGTGCTGGTGCTCGTACTGGACGACCTTGGCCAGCTGGTGCTGCTCGGCATGCCAGGCGGAGAACTGCTGCATCGCCGCGGCGAGCCGTTCCGTCGGTGCCTCGAGTCCCTCCACCGCTGCCCGCAGCATCTGCAGCGCCGACTGGTGCCCGCTCCGGCTGAGGTTGAAGAGCAGCTCCTCCTTGGACCCGAAGTGCACGTAGACCCCGGCCGGCGAGAGGCCGGCCCCGGACGCGATGTCCCGGGTCGTCGTCGCGTGGAAGCCCTTCTCCGCGAAGGCCTGGGCGGCGGCGCGCATCAACCGGTCGACGGTGGTCGCGTCCCGGGCGGGATAGCGCGGTGGGGTCGGGGGCAGCACGTTGACAGCATGCCCGAGAAGGGCAACACTAAGCAAGCGCTTAGTTACCCGTGAGTCAGCCTGGGAGGCCCCGCATGCCGCGCAACATCTACGACGACGACCACGAGGCACTGCGCGCCTCGGCTCGCGAGTTCATCGACCGGGTCATGCGACCCCGGGCAGAGGAGATGATCCGCGACAAGGTCATCCCCCGCGACATCTGGCAGGAGGCCGGCAAGCAGGGCTTCTTCGGCTTCGACATCCCCGAGGAGTACGGCGGCGCCGGCGTCGACGACTACCGCTTCAACGCCGTCGTCGCCGAGGAGTGGGCCCACTTCAACATGGCGACCAGCTCGTGCTTCGGCATCCACGCGGACGTCTGCCCGCCCTACATCGTCGACCTCGGGACGGAGGAGCAGAAGCAGCGCTGGCTCCCCGGCATCGCGAGCGGCGACCTCATCATCGGCATCGGCATGACCGAGCCGTCGGGCGGCTCCGACCTCGCCGCCCTCAAGACGACCGCGGTTCGTGAGGGTGACCACTGGATCCTCAACGGGTCCAAGACCTTCATCACCAACGGCTACCAGGCCGACCTCGTCATCGTCGCCGCGCGCACCGACCTCTCCAAGGGCGCCAAGGGCATCACCCTCTTCATGGTCGAGCGCGGCATGGACGGCTTCGTCAACGGCCGCAAGCTCGACAAGGTCGGGATGGACGAGTCGGACACGGCCGAGCTCTTCTTCGACAACGTCCGGGTCCCCGACGAGAACCGCCTCGGCGCCGAGGGGATGGGCTTCATCGCGATGATGCAGCGCCTGCCGCAGGAGCGGATCGGCTCGGGCATCGCCAACGTCGCTCATGCCAAGGCGATCCTCGAGGAGACGATCCAGTACGCGAAGGACCGCAAGGCCTTCGGCCAGTCCATCGGGGCCTTCCAGCACAACAAGTTCCTGCTCGCCGAGCTCGTGACGCAGATCGAGGTCGCCGAGGCCTACATCGACGACTGCGTCATCGCGCACTCCAAGGGCGAGCTGACCGCGATCGACGCGGCCAAGGCGAAGTGGTGGAGCTCGCAGGTCCAGAACGACGTCCTCGACTCCTGTGTCCAGCTGCACGGCGGCTACGGCTTCATGAACGAGTACCGCGTGGCGCGGGCCTGGCGTGACGCCCGCGTGACGAAGATCTGGGCCGGCTCCAACGAGATCATGAAGGAGCTCATCGGCCGGGACCTCGGCTTCTGATGGGCGTGCACGACGGCGCGGTCGCCATCGTCACCGGGGCGAGTCGCGGCATCGGGCTCGGCATCGCCGAGCGTCTCGTCGCGGAGGGCGCCAGGGTCGTCATCACGGCCCGCAAGCCGGAGGCGCTCGCGGAGGCGGTGCAGTCCCTGGGCGGCCCCGACCATGCTCTCGGCATCGCCGGCAACGCCGCTGACGAGGCGCATCAGGACGAGGTCATCGCCGCGGCCCGGTCGACCTTCGGTGGGCTGCACTACCTCGTCAACAACACGGGCATCAACCCGGTCTACGGGCCGATGCTCGACGCGGACGTCGACGTGGCCCGCAAGATCCTCGACGTCAACGTCGTCGCTGCCTTCTCGTGGATCAAGAAGGCGGTCGCCGCCGGTCTCGGTGACGCCGCGCACCCGGGCGCGGTCGTCAACCTCGCCTCCATTGCGGGGCAGGGCGCGTCGGGGGTCATCGGCTGGTACGGCGTCTCCAAGGCTGCGCTCATCCACCTGACGACGGAGCTGGGCTACCAGCTGGGCCCCGACACCCGGGTCAACGCGGTCGCGCCGGCCGTGGTGAAGACCCGGTTCGCGGAGGCCCTCTATGAGGGTCGCGAGGAGAAGGTGAGCCGCGCCTACCCGATGAAGCGACTCGGCACGCCCGAGGACGTCGCCGGGGCGGTGAGCTTCCTGCTCAGCGCCGACGCGGCCTGGATCACCGGCCAGACGCTCACGATTGACGGCGGGGTCACGCTCGGCGGCGCCTTCTAGGACGTCTCACCCCAGGCCGTATGCCGCTGGGCCGGGTCCGCGCGACGCGCGCGCACCCGGCCCAGCAGGGTCTCAGGCCAGGCTCACTGGTTGAGCAGGGCGTCGAACTCCCCCACAACCTTGTCCGTCACCGCGACCTGGCCACCGAAGACGACTCCCCACTCGATCGGATTGGTGTCGACCGCGCTCACCATGGTCGAGACGGCGGTCGCGGTGGCTGTGGGAATGGAGTCCGTCTGCGTCAGGAGCAACGGGCCTCCGCCAGCAACATGGGCGCCGCCGGAGAGGGCGTCCGGCCAGTTGACGCCGGTCGCGAGCCCCACGATGATCGGCTCACCTCCACGCGTTGCGGGATCTCCCCAGAAGAGGTTCGCGACCTTGCGTGCGGTGTGGTACCGGTCGGTCCCCACGAGCTCGTAGTCGCCGGTGAATGCGGCGGCCGCCTGGCCTCCGACCGTGAAGAGCGGAATGTCGAGGCCCCGCATCTCGTTGACGTAGGTCGCGACGGACGGGGGGACGCTCGTGTCGCGCGTCAGCACCAAGGTGCTCCAGTAGCCGCCGGCCGTGGCCCCAGCGGTGAGCCCGTCCGGGAAGTTGCGGCCTGTCGTCGCGAAGACGAGCTGGGGGACGCCGTCCGGGATGAGTGCCGCAGTCTGCTTCGCGATGGCGACGGAGGTCTCGAAGCGGTCGAGGCCCTGGAGGCGCACGACCTGGTAGCCGAGGCCCTCGATGGTGTCGCTCCCCGTCCCGAGGCGATCGGTGACCTGGGTCGAGACGGCTGTGGGGCCGCCGAGGACGTAGACCGGGCCGGCGCTCTCAGCAGGACCGAGGAGCCGCACGATCTCGGCTTCGACCTCCGGGGCCAAGGAAGCGCCCGGCGTCAGCAGGAGCGGGGCCTGCGCGGCACCGGCGAGGGCCGAACCCCCCAGAGCGTCTGCGTAGGCGTCACTGCGCGAGAGGACGACCGCACCGGCGGCGAACTCGGTGCCGAAGTCACCCCAGCGGTCCTGCGAGGCAGCGATGGCCGTGGTGATGCGGGTGTCGCCGGCCAACCGGTAGACGGCTGTGCCAGCAGACGTGCCGGCTTCCGAGCCGAGGCGTTCACTGAGCTGGCTGGGGGCCTGGCGCGGAGCGACCTTGTCGAATGGGTCGTCATCTGCGGCCTGGGCGGGGATCGCCGCGCAGGCCGTGGCGAGGGCGGTGGCTGCGGCGGCCACGGCGAAGGTCCTCTTCATGTGAGTCTTTCCTTGGGCGGGGTGCCGGCGGCACCGTGCAGGCCTCACCCTAGAACGCTGGTCGCGCGCGAGATGCGGCTTTTGGATGCGATTGGGTTACACCTGCCATGTGACGCAGTGCACCCAACCTCGACGTTGACAGTTAGGTTCACCTTAATAAGGTGAGGCGCACCTAATACTGCTCAAGGAGGCTGAGCGTCCCGTCTGCGCACTGCCCTATTCGCTGCCGTCTCGGCCGCGCTGCTCCTCTCCGGCTGCACGACCGGCCCCGCCGGCCAGCGGGTGGTCACCCTCGGCTGGTCCGACGTCGACCACGTGGCGGCGCTCGGCGTGGCACCGTTGGACGCGCCGAAGATCTCTTGGGGCGGCAACGCGAACCAGTCGACCGACTGGCTCGACGCGCAGCTCGCGACGTTCGGGGGAGCGGCACCGACCCGCTTCGACGCGGAGTCCGCCTACGGTGGCATCGAGTTCTGTCCGGGAGCGGCCCAGCGCCTCGTCCTGACCGCCGACGAGACTGCAGTGCCCGCCCTCGCGTCGATCCTCGAGGCGCTGCCGTCCAGCGCACGCGGACAGGCCGTCGCCGAGGTCCCGGAGGCTGGCGACATCCTCGACCTCCGGGCCCCGGCCGGCATGACCATCGAGTGGTTCGTCCGGGGCAACCAGCCCCGCGGCCGCGCCACCATCGACGCCGTGCGCGCGCACTGGGGGCTGGCCCCGACGGTGGTCGCTGCGGCGCTCGCGGACGTCACCGCCAACCGGGTCGAGGCCGAGGTGTGGGAGACCGCCGTCCACAGCTCGTCCGGGGAGCACGTCCTCCCGGACCGGGCCGCCGCGCCCCAGGTGGGCCCGGACGAGACCTACGCTTGGGTGGCCGGCGACTCGGACACCGTCAAGGCGATCCGCCGGATCCTCGTCGGCGAGGTCGGCCTGGCCCGACACCATGTCGCCTTCATGGGTTACTGGAAGGTCGGCGCGTCCACCTGAGGAACACGCCACGGGACGGTCCGCCGTGCTGGGAGCCAGCCCGGCGGCATACGATCCATGGGTTCCCGGCGCGACACCCCGCCTTGCGCGGCCACCCGGCCGACCGGGGACAATGGCGCTCGCCCGTACGCTCGACGAGAGAAGGTCCATGGAGATCTGGCCCGGACAGTCCTACCCGCTGGGGGCGACCTACGACGGGACGGGCGTCAACTTCGCCGTCTTCTCCGAGGTGGCGGAGCGGGTCGAGCTCTGTCTCATCGACGACGACCTCGTCGAGACCCGGATCGACCTGCCCGAGGTCGACGGCTTCGTCTGGCACGGCTACATCCCCTACATCCAGCCCGGCCAGCGCTACGGCTTCCGGGTCCACGGGCCCTACGACCCGGCCAACGGCCACCGGTGCAACCCGAGCAAGCTGCTGCTCGACCCCTACGCCAAGGCGATCGACGGACAGACCGACAACCACCCGTCGCTCTTCTCCTACACCTTCGGGGACCCCGAGGCCGCGACGACGACCGACCTCAACACCCAGGACAGCCTGGGCCACACCATGCTCTCGGTCGTCACCAACCCCTTCTTCGACTGGGCCAACGACCGCCCGCCGCGGCACGAGTACCACGACACCGTCATCTACGAGGCGCACGTCAAGGGGCTGACCGAGCTGCACCCCGACATCCCGGAGGCGATCCGCGGCACCTACGCCGGCATCGCCCACCCCGCGATGATCGCCCACCTGACGAACCTCGGGGTGACCGCCATCGAGCTGATGCCGGTGCACCAGTTCGTCCAGGACGCGCACCTGCTCGACCGCGGGCTCTCGAACTACTGGGGCTACAACACGATCGGCTTCCTCGCGCCGCACAACGGCTACGCCGCCGGGGGTCAGCGCGGGCAGCAGGTCCTCGAGTTCAAGGCGATGGTCAAGTCGCTGCACGAGGCGAACATCGAGGTCATCCTCGACGTCGTCTACAACCACACGGCCGAGGGGAACCACCTCGGCCCGACGCTCGCCTTCCGCGGTCTCGACAACAACAGCTACTACCGGCTCGTCAGCGACGACCTCGCGCACTACTACGACACGACCGGCACGGGGAACTCCCTCCTCATGCGCAGCCCGCACGTCCTCCAGCTGATCATGGACTCGCTGCGCTACTGGGTGACCGAGATGCACGTCGACGGTTTCCGCTTCGACCTCGCCGCGACCCTCGCCCGGCAGTTCCACGAGGTCGACAAGCTCTCGGCCTTCTTCGACCTCATCCAGCAGGACCCGGTCGTCAGCCAGGTCAAGCTCATCGCGGAGCCGTGGGACGTGGGAGAGGGTGGCTACCAGGTCGGCGGCTTCCCACCCCTGTGGACGGAGTGGAACGGCAAGTACCGCGACACGGTGCGCGACTACTGGCGCGGCGCCGGCGGCGCCCTCGCCGAGTTCGCCTCGCGGTTCACCGGCTCGAGCGACCTCTACGAACACTCCGGCCGCAAGCCGATCGCCTCGATCAACTTCGTCACCTGCCACGACGGCTTCACCCTGCGCGACCTCGTCTCCTACAACGACAAGCACAATGAGGCCAACGGCGAAGGGGGCTTCGACGGCGAGAGCCACAACCGGTCGTGGAACTGCGGCGTCGAGGGGCCGACGACGGACCGCAAGGTGCTCGACCTGCGGGCCCGCCAGCAGCGCAACTTCATCGCCACCGTGCTCCTCTCGCAGGGGGTGCCGATGATCAGCCACGGCGACGAGATCGGGCGCACCCAGCTCGGCAACAACAACGGCTACTGCCAGGACAACGAGGTCACCTGGGTCCACTGGGACCTCGAGGGCGACCAGCAACGGCTGCTCGAGTTCACGCAGTCGATCATCCGGCTGCGTCAGGACCACCCCGTCTTCCGGCGCCGGCGGTTCTTCGCCGGCAGTGCCGACCACGGCGGGGAGAGCGACCTCGGCGACATCGCGTGGTTCATGCCCAACGCCGAGCACATGGACGAGCAGGCCTGGCACAACGCCCTGGCCAAGTCGGTGATGGTCTTCCTCAACGGCTCGGCGATCCCCGAGCCCGACCGCCGGGGCGAGAAGATCCTTGACGACTCGTTCCTCGTGATGTTCAACGCGCACTCCGAGCCGATCACCTTCACGCTGCCGGACGAGGAGTACGGCCGCGTCTGGATTCCCGAGGTCGACACGGCCGCCCGGGAGGTCAGTGACGAGGAGCTCGAGCCAGGCTGGCAGATCGAGGTCGACGCGCGGAGCATCGTCGTGCTGCGGTCCCCCCGGGAGACCGACGAGTGACCGCCGACCGCCGCATCGTCTCGACCTATCGGCTCCAGCTCGGGCCCGACCTCTCGTTCGACGATGCGGCGGCGCAGGTGCCCCTCCTCGCCGACCTGGGCGTCTCCCACCTCTACCTGTCCCCGATCCTCCAGGCGTCGGAAGGCTCGACCCACGGCTACGACGTGGTGGACCACACCCGGATCGCGGAGGGGTTGGGCGGCGAGACCGGGTTTGGCCGGCTCGTGACCGCCGCTCACGACGCCGGGCTGGGCCTCGTCGTCGACGTCGTCCCCAACCACATGACCACCCCGGTGCCGCTCACGCTGGCTCCGCCCCTCTGGTCGCTGCTGCGCGACGGCCCGTCGTCGCCCTGTGCCCGCTGGTTCGACGTCGACTGGGACGCCGAGAACGGCAGGATCCTCTGGCCGGTTCTCGGCGACTCGTTGGAGGAGGTGCTCGCCGCGGGCGAGCTGGCGCTCGACCGCGTGGGCGGTGAGGACGTGGTGCGCTACTACGACCACGTCTTCCCGCTGACGGCGTCGTCCGCGTCCGCCGACGATCTTGGCCGTATGCCGCTGGGCTCGCTCCTCGAGCAGCAGCACTACCGCTTGGCCTCCTGGCGCGAGGGCGCCACGGCGCTCAACTACCGCCGGTTCTTCGACGTCACCTCGCTCATCGGCGTCCGCGTCGAGGACCCCGAGGTGTTCGACGCGACGCACGAGGTCATCGTCGAGGCGGTGCGCCGCGGGCAGGTGGACGGCCTGCGGATCGACCACCCCGACGGGTTGGCCGACCCGGCCGGCTACCTCGACCGGCTGGCGTCGGTCACGGGCGGGGCCTGGACCGTCGTCGAGAAGATCCTCGAGGGCGACGAGCGCCTACCTGCGGACTGGGCCTGCGCCGGGACGACCGGCTATGACGCGCTCGCCCGAGTCGGCGGTCTGTTCGTCGATCCGAGTGGGGCCGAGCCGCTCGCTGCCCTCGCGGCCGAGCTGCTCGGTGAACGCCAGGACCTCGGGGTGATGAGTCTGTCGGCGAAGCGGCACGTCGTCGCCTCCGTCCTCGCAGCCGAGGTCGAACGGCTGCTGCGCGTGCTGCTTCGAGCGCTGCCGCACGCGGACGCCGCCCGGGCCCGGAGCGCGGTGGAGGCGCTGCTGGTCGGGATGGACCGCTATCGCGTCTACGTCCGGGCGGGCGAGCCGGCCGAGGCGGCAGGGGCCGAGGTCCTCGAGGCGGCTGCGCGGCGGGGCGCGGCGGAGCTGGGCGGGGTCGACCGTGCCACGCTGGACGAGGTGGTCGACCTCGCGCTCGGCCGGGCCCTCGGGGTGGTCTCCCGTGAAGCGGAGGCTGACTTCGTCACGCGGTTCCAGCAGACCTGCGGGCCCGTCATGGCCAAGGCCGTGGAGGACACGACCTTCTACCGGTTCGTGCGTCTCGTGGCCCTCAACGAGGTCGGTGGCGACCCGGGGCACTTCGGGGTGCCGGTCGTGCAGTTCCACATCTTCTGCGCGCGGCTGGCCGAGGAGTGGCCACTGACTATGACGACCCTGTCGACGCACGACACCAAGCGCTCCGAGGACGTCCGGGCGCGTCTCGCCGTCCTCGCTGAGCGGCCGGGGGCCTGGGCGGACTGGGTGCGCCGGGCCCGGGAGCTGGGGGCTGCACACCGGCAGGAGTCGGTCGACCCCTTGACGGAGTACTTCCTCTGGCAGAACGTCGTCGGTGCCTGGCCGCTCGATGCCGAGCGTCTCACCGCCTACGCGACCAAGGCGGTCCGCGAGGCCAAGCTCCACACGGCGTGGGTCGACGGTGACCCCGCCTACGAAGACGCCGTCCGACGGTTCGCGGCGGGGCTCACGTCGGACGATACGGTGCGGGCGCACGTCGTGGCGTGGCTCGAGACCACCAGGCTCGAAACTCGCTGTGCGACGTTGGGGCAGAAGGTGATCCAATTGCTCATGCCAGGTGTTCCAGACGTCTACCAGGGCACCGAGCTGGTGGACCTCTCCCTCGTCGACCCGGACAACCGCCGCCCGGTGGACATCCACGAGCGGGTTCGGCGCCTGGGCCGGCTCGACGACGGCGCTGCGCCGGCCGACCTCAACGACGAGAAGCTCCTGGTGACTGCGGCCGCGCTGCGACTGCGGCGCGAGCGGCCCGAGACCTTCGTGGGCGATCGTGCCGGATACGCGTCGCTCGAGGCGACGAGCGAGCATGCCGTCGGCTTCCGCCGCGGCGACGGTGGCGAGGGGGACGTCTGTGTTGTCGCGACCCGTCTGGCCGGCCAGCTCAGCGACCGGGGTGGCTGGGGTGAGGCGACCGTGTCGCTGCCCCCCGGGGCTTGGCGGGACGTGTTGGACGGCAAGGTGGTTCGTGGCGGCGACGTGCCGCTGGACCAGCTCGTCCCGCTCTCGGCTCTGCCGGTGGCGCTGCTCGTTCGCGACGAGGGAAGGAACGGCTGACATGGCACCGATCAGGGTGTGGGCACCCAACGCACGGGTCGTCGAGTGTGTCGTCGGAGCGGCGCGTCACCCCATGGAGCAGGAGCCGGCCGGGTGGTGGTCGTGGACGCCCGACGGCGATGGGCGGGTCGACTACCTCTTCTCGGTCGACGGAGGCGACGGGGTGCCCGATCCGCGCAGCGCCTGGCTTCCCCGAGGGGTGCACGGCCCGAGCCGCACCTTCGACACACAGGCCTTCGACTGGACCGACCACGACTGGCGCGGTCCCCGGGACGGGCGCGGCGCGCTCGGTGGGGTGTTCTACGAGCTGCACCTGGGCACCTTCACCCGCCCGGGCACGCTCGTCAGTGCGATCGCCCACCTCGACCACCTCGTCGACCTCGGCGTCGACGTCGTCGAGGTGATGCCGGTGGCGGCGTTCGGCGGCATCCACGGCTGGGGCTACGACGGGGTGCAGCCCTACGCGGTCCATCAGGCCTATGGCGGCCCGTTGGCGTTCCAGGTCTTCGTCGACGCCTGCCACGCCCGGGGGCTCGGGGTCTGCCTCGACGTCGTCTACAACCACCTCGGGCCGGTCGGCAACTATCTCTCCACCTTCGGGCCGTACTTCACCACCCAGCACCCGACGCCGTGGGGTCCGGCGGTCAACCTCGACGGTCCCGGCAGCGAGGAGGTGCGCCGGTGGGTGCTGGACAACGCTCTGCGCTGGTTCCGGGACTTCCACGTCGACGCGCTGCGCCTCGACGCGGTCCACGCGCTCCACGACCACTCGGGTCGGCACATCCTGGCCGAGCTGAGCGACGAGACGGCTGACCTGTCGGTGCGGCTCGGGCGGCCGCTCGAGCTCATCGCGGAGAGCGACCTCAACGACCCTGTCATGGTGACCCCGACCGCAGAGGGCGGCCGGGGCATGACGGCGCAGTGGGCCGACGACGTGCACCACGCCCTCCACGTCACCCTCACGGGCGAGCGGCAGGGCTACTACGCCGACTTCGCCGGCGGCACCGAGGCGTGGCCCGACGGGACGCCGCTACGCGTGCTGGCCAAGACCCTGACCGAAGTGTTCCTGCACGATGGCCGGATGTCGACGTTCCGGGGCGCACCGTGGGGCGCGCCGGTCGACCGCCGGGAAGTCTCTGGACACCGTTTCCTCGCCTACCTGCAGAACCACGACCAGGTCGGCAACCGTGCTCTCGGCGACCGGATCAGCGAGACCATCTCGCCGGGACAGCAAGCGATCGGCGCCGCGCTCTACCTCCTCTCGCCCTTCACCCCGATGATCTTCATGGGCGAGGAGTGGCGGGCGAGCACGCCCTTCCAGTTCTTCACCTCGTTCGACGACCAGTGGCTCGCCGACGCGGTGCGGCAGGGACGCCGGCAGGAGTTCGCGTCACACGGGTGGGCCGCCGACGACGTTCCCGATCCCCAGGACCCTGCGACGCGGGGAGCCAGCGTGCTCAACTGGCCCGAGTGCAACACGCCCGGCCACACCGCGATGCTCGACTTCTATCGGGAGCTGATCGGGACCCGCCGCCGCGAGCCGGATCTCTCCTCCGGCGACCTGAGCGCGACCACGGTCGAGTTCGACGAGGACGACGGCTGGCTCGTCATGCACCGGGGGCTGGTGCACGTGGTGTGCAACCTGGGACAGAGGGCGCGCACCGTGCCGCTCGATGCCGGGCTCATCGACAAGGTCCTCGTGTCCTGGGGCCGGGCGCCCATCGTCGACGAGCACGGGGTGCATCTCGACGGTCACGACGTGGCAGTCGTCCGGTGCGTCCGCGATGCCGGGTGACCCGAGCGCGGCGAGCCGTCACTCCTTGACGCGGACCATCCCCTCCTGGGCGACGGTGGCGACGAGCTGGCCGCCCTGGAACATCTGGCCGATCCCGAGGCCCCGACCGCTCGACGCGGACGGAGACTCCTGGGTGTAGAGGAACCAGTCGTCACCGGACACGGGGCGGTGGAACCACATCGAGTGGTCGAGGCTGGCGACGCGAAGGCGCGGGTCCGCCCAGGTCAGTCCGTGGCGGCGCAGCACTGGGTCGAGGAGCGAGTAGTCGCTCGCGTAGGCCAGGACGGCGGCGTGGATCAGGGGGTCCGCCGGCAGGCTGTCGACAGCGCGCATCCAGACCTGCTGCTCCGCCGGGGAATCCGGGGCCGGCGTCAGGAAGGTGGCCTCTTCGATGGGCCGCTGCTCGATGGGGCGCTGCGTCGCGATGTGCCGGGCGGCCGGGTGGTCGATGTGGCCCAGGAGGTCGGCGAGCGACCGGAGACCGTCGGGCCCGGGCAGGTCCGGCATCGTGAGCTGGTGGTCGAGGCCCGCCGCTTGCTCCTGGAACGACGCCGTGAACGACATGATCGGCGCCCCTTTCTGGATGGCATGGACCCGCCGCGTGGAGAAGGACCGGCCGTCGCGCATCTCCTCGACGGCGAACCGGATGGGGAGGGTGTCGTCACCCGGTCGCATGAAGTAGCCGTGCAGGGAGTGGATCGGCCGGGGCCCTTCGCGCTCCTCGACCGCACGGAGCGTCAGTCCGGCCGCCATGACGCACTGGGCGAGGACCTGGCCACCGAAGACGCGGTTGTGGGGCATCCGCTGGCTGCGTCCCTCGAAGACCCGTGCCTCCGTCGCCCCGATGGACGAGGCGGCGTCCTGGCCCTCGATGCCGGTGACGGAGATCTTGGCGGTGCCCAGCTCCTCGAGGGTGAGGACGTCGATGAGGTCCTCGATCGGGGTGAGGGTCGGCTTGACGTCGTCGGTCACAGCGTCGACCCTAGTGCCCCCGCGCTGCAGGGCAAGCACCACCGCGGTTCCCGGATCGGCCCCGGGCTGTCCGTGGGATCGGCGGGCGTTGGGGAAGGTCGTCACTTTCCCGCGCGTGCGGGAACGTGGACTGCGCAGCGGCGGCGGTGCGCCGTCGTGGCGCTCAGCCCTCCACGGCAAGGGTGAGCGGCAGGACGGCCGGTGCCCCGGCCTCGCGCAGCAGGGCGCCAGCCACGGTGAGGGTCCACCGCGAGTCGGCGACATCGTCCACGAGCAGCACCGGGCCGGGGACGCCCTCGAGCCGCGCCCGGAGATCCGCGCCCACGGCGAAGCGGCCCCAGATGTTCGCCAGTCGGAAAGCGCTGTTGCCGCCCGGCTCACCGACGGGTCCACCGTCGACGAGATCCAGCGTGCCGAGGTAGGGGAGTCGTCCCAGCTCCCCGAGTCCGGCGGCCAGTGACGTCACGAGCTGTGGACGGCGCCGCGAGGGCACCGCCACGATCGCCGCGGGCCGCTCGGCCCAGTCCCAGTCGCGGAGGACGTCGACGACCGCGCGGAGCAGCTCCGGCGGGGCGGGCCGGTCCGAGGGTGCCGCGTGGTTCGAGGCGATCAGGTCGGGTGACTGCTCGAAGGCGGCTGGATCAGCAGCCGGCGGCGCCGCGTCGGCGGAGGCGGCGGCCGAGCCCGCGGAGGCAGGTGACTCCGACCGGAGCAGCTGACGGAGCCGCTGCCCCCAGCCGAGGTCGCTGAGCCGCGCGACGGCGCGGCCCTCCGACAGCGCCACCGCCGGCGCGATCCTGCCCTTCAGGGGCACGCCGAGCCGGTCCATGCCGGACGGCCACTGCGCCCGCGGCTCCAGGACCACTCCGGGTCGCTCGAGGCGTGACCGCGCGGTGAGAACCGCCGCCTCGGGGATCTCGGAGGCGAACCAGTCGCCGGCGCACCGGTCACACCGGCCGCAGTCCCGCGCGGTGTCGTCGTCGAGGCACCGTTGCAGGAAGGCCATCCGACATCCGTCGCCCCGCTCGTAGTCCACCATCAGCTGCTGCTCCCGGTCCCGGGCCTGGGACACGCGCTCGTAGCGCTCCGCGTCATAGGTCCAGGGGACTCCGGTCGCAGCCCAGCCGCCCTGGACACGTTGCACTGCCCCGTCGACATCGAGCACCTTGAGGAGCAGCTCCAGCCGGGTCCGACGGACGTCAACGATCGACTCCAGGGCGACGGTCGAGAGCGGCCGACCGCTCTGCGCGAGGGCGCGCAGCACGGCATCTGCCTGCTCTTGTCGTGGCATCGAGGCCGACGCGAAGTAGCGCCAGATGTCCTTGTCCTCCGGACCGGGCATGAGGAGGACATCAGCCCGCTCGGTGGCCCGGCCGGCCCGGCCCACCTGCTGGTAGTAGGCCACCGGCGACGATGGGGCCCCCAGGTGGAGCACGAAGCCGAGGTCCGGCTTGTCGAAGCCCATGCCGAGTGCCGAGGTGGCGACGAGAGCCTTGAGCCGGTTGTCGCGCAGGGCCTCCTCCAGCCGCACCCGCTCGCTGGGCTCGGTGCGGCCGGTGTAGGCAGCGACCTCGAACCCGGCGTCGCGCAGCGCGACGGCGACGTCCTCAGCGGCCGAGACGGTCAGCGCGTAGACGATCCCGGACCCGGGCAGCTCGCCGAGGTGGGCGATGAGCCAGGCCAGCCGCTGCTCAGGAGCGGCCAGGGGCAGCACGCCGAGCCGCAGTGACTCGCGCGCCAGGGGACCGCGCAGCGTCAGCACGTCCCGCCCGCCGGCGCCCAGCTGCTCCACCACGTCCGTCACGACCCTCGCGTTGGCGGTCGCCGTCGTCGCGAGCACGGGCGTCGAGTCGGGCAACGTCGTGAGCAGGTCCCGGATCCGGCGGTAGTCCGGCCGGAAGTCGTGCCCCCAGTCGCTGATGCAGTGGGCCTCGTCGACGACGAGCAGTCCACACGACTGTGCCAGGCCGGGCAGCTGCTCCTCACGGAACCGCGGGTTGTTGAGCCGCTCCGGGCTGACGAGCAGCACGTCGACCTCTCCGCGGGCCAGAGCCGCGGTCACCGCCGCCCACTCGTCGGCGTTGGTGGAGTTGAGCGTCACGGCCCTGATACCGGCGCGCTCCGCCGCGGCGATCTGGTCGCGCATGAGCGCGAGGAGCGGCGAGACGATGACCGTCGGGCCGGCCCCCTCCGCTCGCCGCAGCGCGGTCGCGACGAAGTAGACCGCCGACTTGCCCCACCCGGTCCGCTGCACGACGAGCACCCGGCGACGCCCGGACACGAGCGCCTCGATCGCCTCGAACTGACCGTCGCGGAAGTCGGCCCCGTCTCGCCCGACGAGCCGCCGCAGCGCAGCGGTCGCGCGCTCGCGAAGGTCAAGTCCGGTGAGGGCGGCGGGTGAGCTCGGCATGTGCCCAACCTACGTGGACCCGCCGACCGCGCTCAGCGGCATACGGCACCTGTGGACGACGTGAGACCCGGGCGAGGGGATGTGGACGGCCCTGCAAGGATGCTGCCATGGAGCCGTACGCCGCTCACGTGTCCCTGCGCTGGTCCGACATGGACGCCTACGCCCACATCAACAACGTCCAGTTCCTCCGGCTGCTCGAGGACGCGCGCGTCATCGCCTTCCGGGACTGGTTCGACAATCCGGACGGCGGGCGCAGCCTCCTCGACGAAGGTGTGCTCGTGTCCCGCCACGAGATCGAGTACCGCCGGCCGCTCGGCTTCCGCCACGAGCCGGTGGAGATCCGCATCTGGGTCTCCCGGATCGGTGGCGCCGGCTTCGACGTCGCCTACATCGTCACCGACCCGAAGCCGCTGGGCGACAGCGAAGGGGAGACCGTCTACGCCGTCGCCGAGACCGAGCTGGCCCTCTACGACTTCGAGGGGTCGAGGCCCCGACGCATGCGGCCCTCCGAGCGGACGTCGCTCGAGCGACAACTCGGCGCGGTGGCTCCCTTCCGCCGGCGACGCCGGTGAGTGCCGCCATGGAGCAGATCGAGCTCGGCGACCCGCGCGGCGTGACTGACCTGGCGACCTTCGTCGGCCGGGCCAAGGTGGCGGTGCCAGACGGCGCCGTCCGACTGCAGGTGCCGGCCCCCGGCCTGCTCGTCGCAACGGTGGCGGTCCTCGAGGGCACGGGCCTCATGGGTGCGGGCACGGTCCTCGGGATGCGTGTCGTCTCGATCCCCGACCGGAACCACGGGCTGGACGCGACGGTCAGCTTCAGGTCGGTCGCCGATCGGCTCGCGCGGCTCGGCTCCGAGGGCACGACCTTCAGCGTGCCCGCCACCACCGTGTCCCCCTCGTGGGCGGGACTGACGCCACCCCGGCAGGGGTGGGAGCGCGTCGGGCTCCTGGATGGCGCCGCCGTGCGGCGCGTCGCCGAGGCGGGCATCGCCGAGGTCGCGCAGCAGCCGCACCAGGGTGGCGGGGGCGCGGCCGTCGCCGAGCTGCGCCGTCGCGTGTGGGGAGCCATGAGCGACACGGCCCCCCCGATCGCGGCCGGGCTCGCGTTCGGGGCCCACGTCCTCGGCTTCCTGCGGTCCGGAGAGACGGCAACCGTCGCGACGTGCGGGCGGTGGACCCGGCTCAGCACGACGCGCGGTCACGTCCTCGTGCGCTGAGGTCCGCAGGGCCGCTCCGGGAGGGCTGGTTCGCCCGTCCTCAGTGCACGCCCGTCCAGAGGCCACGCTCGGTCAGCACGTCCTTGAGGACGTCGATCCGGTCGCTGACGAGGCCGTCGACACCGAGGTCGAGCAGGCGGTGCATCTCCGCCGCGTCGTCGACGGTCCACACGTGGACCTGCTTGCCGAAGTGGTGCGCGGCCTCGAGGAGCTTGCGGGTGACGACCGTGACCTCCCGGCCGCCGAGCACGTGCGTCGGCGGCACCTGGAAGACGTCGGCGGGGGTGCGGAGCAGCCGGGAGACTGCTCGCGGACCGAACCGCATGAGGATCGTGCCCGCCTGGGACGCCGCGGTCGCCACCCGACCGGCCGACACCTTGCGGAACGTGCTGATCTCCCGCTGGAAGAAGGAGCCGACGCAGATCGCGTCGTGCAGCCCGCGCTCCTCGATGAGCTCCCAGAGCAGCTCGGCCGTCCGGGGCCCCTTGAGGTCGATGTTGAGCCGGATCCCGGGGAAGGTGTCGATCACCTCGGTGAGGAGCGGCACGTGCTCGCCGTGACCGACCCGCGCCCACCTGACCTGGTCCCAGTCCAGGGTCCGGATCCGCCCCTGCATGTCGGACACCCGGTCCAGGTGGTCGTCGTGGAACGCCACGAGCCGGCCGTCCCGCGTGGCGTGGACGTCCGTCTCGATGTGCGTGTAACCCAGGGCGACGGCGTGCCGGAACGCCGTCATGGTGTTCTCGAGCCCCAGGTTGGGCCCGTAGAGCGCGCCGCCCCGGTGCGCCAGGGCGATCGGCGTCTGGGCGAGGTATGGCCTCGTGGTCATGGGGCTGAGGCTAGCCCCATCGGCGCCGCCACCCGACGGCTCAGGACCACAGCGCCCAGGCGCACGTGTCGGTCGGCACGAGACCGTCCTCGAGGGGACTGGACGACACGAGCAGGCGCGCCCCCTCGGGCAGTGCCACCGGCTCGGCGCCGAGGTTCGCGACGACCAGCAGTCGCTCACCCGAGGCGCTGTCGTTGACGAGCGCGACGACGTCGGCGCCGTATCCCTCGACGAAGGAGAGCGAGCCACTCCCGGCAGAGTGTGCGCGCCGCAGCCGGAGGAGCGTGCGGTAGAGCTCGAGCGTCGAGCCGTCCACCCCGACCTGCTGGTCCACGGCGTAGGAGGAGTAGACGGCCGGCTGGGGCAGCCACGTGCGCTCGGACGGGCCGAAGCCGAGGCCGTCCTGACCGGCGGCCCAGGGCATCGGGACACGGCAGCCGTCGCGGCCCTTCTCCGTGCCGGCGCTGCGCAGGAACGTCGGGTCCTGGCGGACCTCGTCGGGCAGTTCCGTCGAGTCGGGGAGGCCGAGCTCCTCGCCCTGGTAGAGGTAGGCGCTGCCGGGGAGAGCCAGCATCAGGGTCGTGGCGGCACGGGCGCGGCGCAGGCCGAGCTCGCGGTCGGGCTGGGGGTCCTCGGCGCCGATGCCGTTGGGCCGCTTGGTGCCGGGTGCGTAGCCCAGGCGCGTGGCGTGCCGCACGACGTCGTGGTTCGAGAGCACCCACGTGGACGGGGCGCCCACCGAGTCGGCGGCCCGCAGCGACCGCTCGATGACGGCGACGAGGTCCTCCGCGATCCAGGGGGTGCCGAGGAAGTCGAAGTTGAAGGCCTGGTGCATCTCGTCGGGTCGCACGTAGCGGACCGCGCGCTCCTGTGGCTCGACCCATGCCTCCGCGCAGAGGATGCGGTCGGGGGTGCCGTAGGAGTCGAGCACGGCACGCCAGGCCCGGTAGACGTCGTGCACGGCGTCCTGGTCCCAGTAGGGCGTGTGGTGGGTCGGCTCCGGCTCGGCGCCGTCGAGCACGTGGGCCGCGGCCTCCTCGGTGTCGCCGAGCATGTGCGTGCGCGCCTGGTGGTCCGGCAGCCCGTCGCGCTTGATCAGCCCATGCGCCACGTCCACCCGGAAGCCGTCGACGCCGCGGTCGAGCCAGAACCGCAGGACCGACTCGAACTCCTCGCGCACGAGGGGGTTCTCCCAGTTGAAGTCGGGCTGCCGGGAGTCGAACAGGTGCAGGTACCACTGGCCGGGCGTGCCGTCGGGCTCGCTGACGCGGGTCCAGGCGGGTCCGCCGAAGACGGACTCCCAGTTGTTCGGGGGCAGGTCTCCACGGTCGCCGCGGCCGTCGCGGAAGAGGTAGCGGTTGCGCTCCGGCGAGCCGGGTCCCGCGGCGAGGGCCTCCTGGAACCAGGGGTGGGCGTCCGAGCTGTGGTTGGGCACGAGGTCGACGATGACGCGCAGGCCGAGGTCGTGGGCGCGACCGACGAGCGCGTCCGCGTCGGCCAGGGTGCCGAAGGTCGGGTCGACGTCGCGGTAGTCGGCGACGTCGTAGCCCGCGTCAGCCTGGGGGCTCGTGTAGAAGGGGGAGAGCCACAGGGCGTCGACGCCGAGGTCGCGCAGGTGATCGAGGCGCGCCGTGATGCCGGGGAGGTCACCGATCCCATCGCCGTCCGAGTCGGCCCACGACCGCGGGTAGACCTGGTAGATGACGGCATGGCGCCACCACGCCGAGTCCGGCTGCTCGGCCGGATGCACGGGGCTCGGGGCGACCCGCAGGCTGGGTCGGGCGAGGTCGGCGATGCGGGTGGTGGGGGAGATCAGAGTCACGAGGGTCAATGATTGACCATGATCGCTGAAAACCCAAGCAAGATCTGCAATTTCTTGCATGACGACGCGTTTGGGGGTGGTGTCGGGGGCTGCTGCGGGTCGTCGTTCCGTATGCCGCTGAGCTGAGTTTCGTCGATCTCGCTCAGCTGGGAGAGCGGCGGGGTCGGGACGGAGTCCTCACCTGGGAGGCGCTCTAAGCGGTAGCAGAAGGCCCGCACGTCCGGCGGGGACGTGCGGGCCCGAGTGCTGCGGAAGGGAAACGGTCAGGTGTTCGAGGCGGCGCCCATGCCGGCGCCCATGCCCGCGCCCATGCCGGCGCCACCCATGTGGCCCATGCCGCCGCGCATCCCGCCACCCATGCCGCCGCCGATGGCACCGGCGTCGATGGCCTTCTTGACGGCGTCCGCCTCGGCCTGGGTGAGCTTGCCGTCCTTGACGGCCTGGTCGAGCCGGTCCGTGAGGGCCTGCTCGCGCTCGGCCTGGTGGGCAGCCTGGACCTTGTCCAGCGCAGCCTCGACCTTGGCGGCGTCGAGGTCGAGCGCGTCGGCGAGGGCCTTGGCCATGGCGTCGTGCATCTGCTCCCGCACGGCGTCGCGGTCGAGGTCACCACTCTGGACCGAGTCCCGCAGGTCCGTCATCTGGTCGCGCAGGCCATCGCGGGCGGCGTCCATGGCGTCGCTGAGCTTCGACTCGTCCACGCCGAGCTCGGTCGCGAGGTCGGACAGGTCGGCGTGCATGCCGCGAGCGCCGTTGCCCATCCCGTTGCCCATCCCGTGGCCCATCCGACCGAAGCCGGTGGAGTCCTCGCTCTGGGTGGTGGTCGGCGCCGGGGTCTCCTCCGCCTGGGCGACGCTGGAGAAACCGAGTCCGAGCGCGAGGGCGGCCACGCCCACGGTCGCGATCCCGGCCATTCTCTTGTTGATCGGCATCATGGCGATCCTTGTCCTTTCTGCGACCCGCCGTGTCGGCGAGCATCGGGGGGTGTGTGTTTCTCTTGACTCCACACAACACCCCCCACCCAGCAGGAGCCTCTGAACCACCTGTGACTCCCTGTGAGGCAGGGTCTCAGTAGGCGCCGTCCGGGCCCGGCGCGTTGACGAGCGAGTAGGCCGCCCGGGTGAGGTAGTCACGCAGCCGGTCCTCGAGCTCCGGCTCGAGGTCCAGGGTGTCGACGGCGTTCATCATGTGCAGCAGCCAGCGGTCCCGCATGTCCGGCGTGACGGCGAACGGCACGTGCCGCATCCGCAGACGTGGGTGGCCGCGCTGGTCGGAGTAGGTCGTCGGGCCGCCCCAGTACTGCTCGAAGAACATGCGCAGCCGGTCCTCCGCGGGGCCGAGGTCCTCTTCCGGGTAGAGCGCCCGGAGCTCCTCGTCCTGGGCGACACCTCGGTAGAACTCGCGCACGAGCTGCGCGAAGGTCTCGTGGCCGCCGAAGTCGTCGTAGTACGTCACCGGGGAATTCTCCCAGACCTGCACGACACCTCAGGCACCTGACGGCTTGCCGCTGAAGGGCGGAACCGGGGGCAGCAGGACGGGCGAGCGGATGCCCTCGCGGTCGAACGCGACCTTGACCCGCTCGCGGATCTCGCGCTGCACGCCGAAGTGCTCCTGCGCGACGGTCTTGGCGAGGATGCGGATCGTGACCGCCCCCCCGGCGATGGACTCGACGCCGACGACCTCGGGGGCCCCGAGCAGCTTCTCGTCCCAGGGCGCGTGCTGGTCCATGGTCTCGACGACCTCGCGGATGACGCGCTGGGCCCGCTCGATGTCCTCGTCGTAGGCGACGGGGATGTCGACCATCGCGGTGGACCACCCCTGGGACCGGTTGCCGATCCGGATGATCTCGCCGTTGCGCACATACCAGGTCACGCCGCTCGCGTCGCGCAGCTGCGTGACGCGCAGGGAGACGTTCTCCACCGTCCCGACCGCCTCGCCCGTGTCGATGACGTCGCCGACGCCGTACTGGTCCTCGATGATCATGAAGATGCCGGAGAGGAAGTCCTTGACCAGGCTCTGGGCGCCGAACCCGAGCGCGACACCCCCCACGCCGGCCGAGGCGAGGAGCGGGGCGAGCGGGATCTCGAGCAGGGCCATGACGGTGAGGACGGCCACCGTGGCGACGACGACGGTGACGACGCTGCGCAGGAGTGAGCCCATCGTCCGGGTCCGTTGGACGTGGCGCTCGTGCGCCAGGCCGATGGCCTGGGCCAGCGAGCGGCCGCCCCCGGGCAGCTCGGCCAGCCGCTGGGCGTGCCGGCTGGTCGCGGTGGTGACCACTCGGTCAATGAGCCGCAGGAGCAGCCAACGGGCCACGATCGCCAGGGCAATGGTGACGATGATCCGGACCGGCACTCCGAAGAGCCAGTCACCCACCTGGGCCCACGTGAGGAGCGGAACTGAGCTGAGCGGCATACGGTCCATCCTGTCAATCCTTCCGGGAGGCCAGGTGGCCCCCCTCTGGTTGCTGTCGTATGCCGCTCAGCCCGCTGGCGCTCGACGGCTCAGTCGCGCTCGGCGTCCCTGGCCTGCGCGAGGAGCGCACGGGTGATGGTGTCGCGGTTCTCGGCGACGGTGCGGGCCAGCCCGGCCGGGGCGTCGCGGTGCGCGGCCAGCCACGCGTCGGACGCCGCCTTGAGCGACGAGTCCGCGAGGTCGAACGGGTAGAAGCCGCCGACGACCCGCTCGCCGATGGCGACGCTCCGGGCCGCCCAGGCCTCGAGGAGCATCGCGTGGTACTTCTCGACGTAGGGCTCGAGGAGCGACAGGTCGGTGGTGCGCCGGAACCCGCTCCCGATGGCCTGGACCATCTGGTTGGACAGGTCGTTGCGCTCGACCGCCTTGGCCCACGCCTCGGCCTTGGCCTCGGCGGTCGGCCGGGCGGCCAGGGCCTCTGCGGCGCGCTCGCGGCCCGTCGAGGTCGGGTCACGGTCGAGCTCGGCCTGGATCTCGGCCGCGTCCGCGGCACCGAGCGCTGCAAGGGCGCGGATCAGCGTCCAGCGCAGCTCCGTGTCGATGGTGAGGCCGGGCAGCGCGGCGGTGCCGCTGAGCAGGGCTCGCAGCGGCTCCTCGTCGGCGCGGTCGACGGTCGTGTTGGCCCAGGCCTCCAGCAGCTGGAACTGCGCGTCGCTGCCGGGCTCGGCGGTCTCGGCCAGCCCGTGCAGGGTCGAGGAGAGCAGGGCAGCCGTCTCCGCGCGGTGCCCGGGCGCGGTGTAGAGCCGCGCGGCCGTGGTGATCTGGGAGAGCAGGACCCGCAGCAGCGTGGAGTCGCTCTCGCCGGGCAGGGAGTCGAGGACGAAGCGGACGAAGTCCCGCGCCGGCATCTCCGCGTCGCGCGTCATGTCCCACGTCGCGCCGAGGACGAGCGAGCGCGGCAGGGAGTCCTGGAAGCCGCGCGGCAGGTCGAGGGCCGTGCGCAGCGACCGCGGGTCGAGGCGGATCTTCGCGTAGGCGAGGTCGTCGTCGTTGAGGAGCAGCAGGTCGGGCTGGGCGACGCCGACGAGCTCCGCGAGCTCGGTGCGTGCCCCGTCCACGTCCACCTCGTGGTAGCCGACGCGGACGAGCGAGCTGCCCTCGCGGTTGTAGAGGCCGATGCCGAGCCGGTGGGGGCGCAGCGTCGGGTAGTCGGCCGCGGCGGTCTGCTCGACGGCGAAGGAGCTGTACGTGCCATCCGGCGCGACCTCGAAGACCGGCCGCAGGGTGTTGACACCCGCGGTCTCGAGCCACAGCTTCGACCACGACGTGAGCTCGCGGCCCGAGGCGCGCTCCAGCTCACCGAGCAGGTCGGCGAGGGTCGTGTTGCCCCAGGCGTGCTTGGCGAAGTACTCACGCAGCGCGGTGACGAACGGCTCGCGCCCGACGTAGGCGACGAGCTGCTTGAGCACGGAGGCACCCTTGGCGTAGGTGATCCCGTCGAAGTTCACCTCGACGTCCTCGAGGTGGCGCATGTCCGCGGCGATCGGGTGCGTCGACGTGAGCTGGTCCTGGGCGTAGGCCCACGCCTTCTCCGCCGTGCCGAAGGTCGTCCACGCGCTCGTCCACTGCGTCGCCTCGGCCTGGCACGTCGTCGACGCCCACTCAGCGAACGACTCGTTGAGCCAGAGGTCGTCCCACCACTTCATCGTCACGAGGTTGCCGAACCACATGTGGGCGAGCTCGTGCAGGATCGTCAGGGCGCGCCGCTCGACCTTCGCCTCGGAGACCTTGGACCGGAAGACGTAGACCTCGGTGAAGGTCACGGCGCCGGCGTTCTCCATCGCGCCCATGTTGTACTCGGGGGTGAAGACCTGGTCGTACTTCTCGAACGGGTAGGGCTGGTCGAACTGCTCCTCGAAGAACGCGAACCCGCGCTTGGTGCAGTCGAAGATGTTGTCCGCGTCGAGGTACTGCGTCAGCGACTTGCGGCAGAAGACCCCGAGCGGCACGACGCCGTTGCGGGTCGCGACCTGGTCGCGGACCTCGTCGTAGGGGCCGGCGATGAGGGCCGTGATGTAGGAGGAGATGCGCTTCGTCGGCGGGAAGTCCCACGTGGCGACCTCGGTGTGATCGACGACGCCGCCCGGGACCGGCGGGGGCGTGGGGGAGTTGGAGATCACCTTCCAGTGCGCCGGGGCGGTGACCGTGAAGTGGAACGACGCCTTGAGGTCGGGCTGCTCGAACACAGCGAACATCCGCCGCGAGTCCGGGACCTCGAACTGCGTGTAGAGGTAGACCTCGTTGTCCACCGGGTCGACGAAGCGGTGCAGGCCCTCGCCGGTGTTGGTGTAGCGGCCCGTGGCAGCCACGGTCAGCTCGTTGTCCGCGGCCAGGCCCGGCAGCGTGACGCGGGAGTCCGCGAAGACCGCGGCCGGGTCGAGCTCAACCCCGTTGAGGGTGACCCGCTCGACGGAGTCGGCGATGAGGTCGATGAAGCTCTCGGCGCCGGGCTCCGAGCAGGTGAACCGGACGGAGGAGACGGTGCGGAAGGTCTCGGGGCCCGTGGTCAGGTCGAGCGTCACGTCGTACGTCTCGACCCGCAGCAGGCTGGCGCGCAGCGCCGCTTCGTCGCGGGTCAGGTTCTTGCCGGGCACGGAAGTCCTCCTCATGGGACAGGTTTCGTGGGGAGACCTGTCCAGGGGTGGGGACGGCCTCGTCGCGGGACATCCTCGCACGGATGCGGAGAGGCCCAGGGACCGCTCGGGCGGAGCGGGCCAGGGATCGCGGGATGCAAGGATGAGGCCATGGCGACCGACGGCACGACTGCACGCACGCCCGTGGAGATGTGGTTCGACCCCATCTGTCCCTGGGCCTGGATGACCTCGCGCTGGCTCATGGAGGCCGAGCGTCTGCGCGACCTCGACGTCACCTGGTCGGTGATGAGCCTCGCGGTCCTCAACGAGCACCGGGACCTGGACGCGGCGTACCGCTCCCTGCTGGACAGCGCCTGGGGGCCCGTGCGGGTCATCGTCGCGGCGGCCGAGGAGCACGGGCCCGAGGTCGTCAAGCCGCTCTACGACGCGATGGGCACCCGGATCCACCCCGGCCGCATGACGGACCTCGACCGGGTGGTCCGTGAGGCACTCGACGAGGTGGGCCTCCCGGCGACACTGGCTGGTGCGGCGCACCACAAGACCCACGACGCGGCCCTGCGCCGCAGCCACAAGCGCGGCATCTCCCTCGTGGGCACCGACGTCGGCACCCCCATCATCGCCGTCGAGGGGGTCGCCTTCTTCGGGCCCGTCGTCACCCCGGCCCCCAAGGGCGAGGACGCCGCCCGGCTCTGGGACGGCTGCGTCCTCGTGGCCGGGACGCCGGGCTTCTACGAGCTGAAGCGCACCCGCACCGAGCACCCCATCTTCACCTGAGCTGCACCCCCATCTCCCCACCCACCGCAACAAGGACGGACATGCGTATCCACATCGGCGGCGACCACGCCTCCTACGAGCTCCAGCAGGCCCTCATGGCGCACCTCGAGGGCGCCGGCCACGACGTCGTCAACCACGGTCCCTTCGCCTACGACGCCAAGGACGACTACCCCGTCTTCGTCCTGCGTGCCGCCGAGGCCGTGGCGGCCGAGCCTGGCTCGCGCGGCGTCGTCCTCGGCGGCTCCGGCAACGGCGAGCAGATGGCGGCCAACAAGGTCGCCGGCATCCGGGCCGCCCTGGCGTACTCGACCGAGCTGGCCTCGCTCGCGCGGGAGCACAACGATGCGCAGATCGTCTCGATCGGCGCCCGCTTCACCTCCGAGGACCTGGCCAAGCAGATCGTCGATACCTTCTTGGTCACGGAATTCTCCGATGATGAGCGACACAGCCGTCGCATAGGTATGGTTTCGGCGTACGAGTCCGACCGCGCCCTGCCGTCGCTGCCGGACTCGGCCAGCTGACTTCATCGCCCGACGACGTCATCACCGACTGACCCCTCACTGACGCTACGAGGATCGCTGCCTGCCGGACCCTCCACGGCCCCTTCGATCCAGGGATGGAGGCCTGTGGCCCTCAACGAGACGTACGTCTCACGCCGCCCGACCTTTGCCGCCGGGCCGATCCGGCGTGCCCGGATGATGGTCCCGTGGATGTCACGTGCGCCGTGGCTGCTCGTCCTCGGCCTCGTCCTGCTCGGCCTGGCGGCCGGCTGGTCCATTGCCAACTGGCCCCAGCACGTGCCCTGGGGCGTGTTCGCGTTCCTCGTCGTGATCGGCGGGCTGTTCCTCGAGCCGCGTCACCTCGTCGTCGTCTACGTGGCGCTGTTCTCGACGATGGCCATCGTCGGTGCGTCCCTGGGGGAGCGCAAGGGGGCGACCCTGGGCACCGAGCTCGTCACCCTGGCGACGATGCTGCTGATGATCTGGCTCGCCCACGCCCGCGCGCAGGTTGGTGTCGTCGGCGTCAGCGGCGAGTCGATGCTCGTCGACATGCGCGACCGGCTCCGGGCCCAGGGCGAGCTCCCCGAGCTGCCGCCCGACTGGTCGGCCGAGGTGGCGCTCGAGTCGGCCTACGGGGACAGCTTCGCCGGTGACTTCGTCGTCGCGGGCCGGTCCACGGACGGAGCGACGCTCGAGATCGCGCTCGTCGACGTCTCCGGGAAGGGCCGTCAGGCGGGCACCAGGTCCCTGCTCCTGTCCGGCGCGCTCGGGGGACTGCTCGGCGAGATGAGCGAGCACGGCTTCCTCCACGCCGCCAACAACCACCTGCTGCGACTGCGTTGGCCGGAGGGTTTCGCCACTGCTGTCCACGTGGCGATCAACCTCGAGACGGGGGAGTTCTCGATCGGCTACGCCGGTCATCCGGCCGCGGCCCAGTTCGCAGCCGGGTCAGGCCGGTGGCGGATGCTCTCCGGCGGCCGAGGACCACTGCTCGGCGTGATCGAGAACGCCGACTACCCGCGAGAGGTCGGCACCCTGCGACGGGGCGATGCTCTGGTCCTCTACAGCGACGGGGTCATCGAGGCCAGGGACAAGACCCTCGTCGACGGCATCGACCGGATGCTCGGCCGGGCGGAGTCGTTCGTCACGAAGGGCTTCGAGGGCCTGGCCCAGCGGCTCTGCGACCACGCGCTCGCCGGCCACGGCGACGACCGAGCCGTGGTCACCATCTGGCGTCGCTGACCGTCCCGGTCCCAACGAACGGAGCCGGGG
>NZ_JAPFQL010000129.1 GCF_028446585.1 Intrasporangium calvum | reverse complement strand
CCCTGGCCCGCGCGGGTCGTGGAGCGTGGCCGGCCCCGCGCCGCTAGAGTGCGCGCCATGTCGACCGAAACCACCAGGCGTCCGGCGCCCGCCGGACTCGACGGCTACTTCAAGATCACCGAGCGCGGCTCGACTGTCGCGCGCGAGATCCGAGGCGGCTTCGTCACCTTCTTCACGATGGTCTACATCGTGGTCCTCAACCCCATCATCCTGTCCGGCGCGACCGACGGCTCGGGCCTGATGATCGGCGGCGTCGCCGATCTGGAGCAGAGCAAGCTGCTCGTCGCCGTCGGCACCGCGGTCATCGCGGGAGTCATGTCGATCCTCATGGGGCTCGTCGCGAACTTCCCGATCGCGCTCGCTGCCGGCCTCGGCATCAACGGCCTCATCGCCGGCATGGTGTTCACGCACGCGGCGGAGAAGATCACGTTCGCGGACCTCATGGGCCTCGTCGTCATCGAGGGCCTCATCATCCTCGTGCTGGTGCTGACCGGCTTCCGCACGGCGGTCTTCCAGGCGATCCCGGGTCCGCTCAAGGTCGCGATCTCGGTCGGCATCGGCCTGTTCATCGCCTTCATCGGCGTCATCGACGCCGGCTTCGCGCGGCGCCCCACCTCGCCGGGTGCGGTCCCGAGCGAGCTCGGCATCGGCGGTAGCCTCAACGGCTGGCCGACGCTCGTCTTCGTCTTCGGCGTCTTCCTCATCGCGGTGCTGCTCATCCGCAAGGTCAAGGGCGCGATCCTGCTCGGCATCGCGGCGGCGACGGTGGTCGCGATCGCCATCGAGGCGATCTTCAAGATCGGCCCGCGCGTCTACACCGACCAGGGCCTGCAGAACCCCGAGGCCTGGGCCCTGACGGTCCCGCGTCTGCCGGAGTCGATCACCAATACGCCTGACCTGGGCATTCTCGGCCAGTTCAGCCTGCTCGGGTCGTTCGAGAAACTCGGCATGGTCACGGCGATCATGTTCGTCTTCTCGCTCCTGCTCGCCGACTTCTTCGACACGATGGGGACGGTCGTCGCGATCGGCACCGAGGCGGAGCTGCTCGACGAGGACGGCAACCCGCCGCACACCGACCGGATCCTCGTCGTCGACTCCATCGCCGCGATCGCGGGCGGCGCGGGCGGTGTCAGCTCCAACACGAGCTACATCGAGTCGGCGGCGGGCGTCGAGGAGGGTGCGCGCACGGGTCTCGCGTCGGTCGTGACCGGCGTCCTCTTCCTGCTCGCGACCTTCCTGGCCCCGCTCTTCGCGATCGTGCCCTCGGAGGCGGCGGCACCGGCCCTCGTCATCGTCGGTTTCCTCATGATGATGCAGGTCAAGAACATCAACTGGGACGACATGGAGGTCGCCCTGCCGGCCTTCCTGACGATCGTGCTCATGCCGTTCACCTACAACATCACCGTCGGCATCGGCGCGGGCTTCATCGCCTGGGTGCTGGTCAAGATCGCGCGCGGGCACGCCCGGCAGGTGCACCCGCTCCTGTGGATCGTGTCGGCGTTCTTCGTCATCTACTTCATCAAGACACCGCTGGAGGGCGTGCTCACCTGAGACCACCCCATCCCGTATGCCGCTGGGCCCGCTTCCACACGGAGGCGGGCCCTCGTGCGTGGCGGCTCGCGTGGGAATGATTAGCATAGGTAATGAGTTGAGGTAATTAGCCCAGCACATCACCTGACCTCAGGACCGCGCATGACCGCACACCCGTCCCAGCCCGTCTCCCGCCCCGAGCTCGTGGCGATGGCCAACGACATCCGCCTCGCCTGCATGCGGATCTCCCGACGCGTGCGCTTCGAGTCCGACCAGGAACTCGCCCCGCATCACTTCTCCGTCCTCGCGCGGCTCGAGGACGCCCCCCGCACCAACAGCGAGCTCGCCGAGATCGAGCGGGTCTCGGCCCCGAGCATGAAGCGGACCACCAGCCACCTCGTCGAGGCAGGCTACGTGTCCCGAGCCGACGACCCCCTCGACGGGCGCCAGGTCATCCTCTCGCTGACCCCGGAGGGCCACGCCGCGGTCGAGCGCGTCCGCCGGCACCGCGACGAGTGGATGCTCGACCGCTTCGCCACGTTGACCGAAGCCGAGCTCGACCTGCTCCAGCAGGCGAGCGACGTGCTCGCCAAGGTGGCGAGCAAGTGAGCCCGACCTTCCACTCCCTCGGCATCCCGAACTATCGCCGCTACGCCTCCGGCGCCCTCGTCTCCAACATCGGCACGTGGATGGGCCGTGTCGCCCAGGACTGGCTCGTGCTCACGGTCCTCACCGACCACTCGGCGACGGCGCTCGGCATTGTCACGGGTCTGCAGTTCCTGCCCTTCCTCGTGCTCGCTCCGTGGGCCGGGATGATCGCGGACCGGTTCCCGAAGCGGCAGATCCTGCTGGTCACCCAGACCGCGCTGCTCGTCACGGCCCTCGCGCTCGCCGTGCTCACGGGCGCCGGCGTCGTCGAGCTGTGGCACGTCTACGCGCTCGCGCTGGCCCAAGGGGTCGCGACCGCCATCGACAACCCGTCGCGCCAGGCCTTCGTCTCCGAGATGGTCGACCACGACCACCTCGCCAACGCGGTGGCCCTCAACAGCGCGTCGTTCAACCTCGGCCGCCTCATCGGTCCGGGCGTGGCCGGCCTGCTCATCGCGTGGTTCGGGATCGCACCCGCGTTCTACGTCAACGCCTTCACCTTCGTCTTCGTCCTCATCGCCCTGCTGTCGATGGACCCGCGCAGCCTCACGCCGGCCCCGCGTGCCCGCGGCAAGGGCCAGATTCGCGAGGGCCTGCGCTACGTGCGGCGCCGCCCCGACCTCATCCTCATCATGAGCCTGGTCTTCGTCCTGGGCACGTTCGGGATGAACTTCCAGGTCACCACCGCCCTGATGTCGACGCAGGTGTTCGACAAGGGCCCGGGCGAGTACGGCCTGCTCGGCTCGATCATGGCCATCGGTTCGCTCACGGCGGCCCTCCTGTCGGCCCGGCGCCAACCGCGGCTGCGGGTGCTCGTGCTCGCACTCGTCGGCTTCACGGTGTCGACCGCGCTGCTGGCGACGGCCCCCAGCTATGAGCTGTTCGCCGTCTATCTCGTGCCGACCGGCCTCTCCGCGCTCACGGCGTTGACGACGGCCAACGCGATGGTCCAGATGAGCGTCTCTCCGGCCATGCGCGGCCGGGTGATGGCCCTCTACATGGCGATCTTCATGGGCGGCACCCCGTTCGGTGCGCCGATGATCGGCTGGATCGGTGACGCGTGGGGCGCCCGCTGGACCATCGCCATCGGCACCATCACCGTCGGGCTCAGCGTGGGCGCTGTGGTCCTCTGGGTCGCCCGGAGGCAGAATGTGGCGGTGACCTTCCAGACGCAGGAGCGCCCGCGCGTCCGGATCCGGCTCGACCGTCCGACGACCCCAGAGGTGGCCAAGTGAACTTCCGCACCCGGCACCGGGTGACGATGGCCGCGCTCGCGTTCTTCATCGCGATCGCCGTGATCGCCGCGCTCGTCGGCTGACCCGTCACGACAGAGGTATGCCGCTCAGCTCAGCCCGCGCCCAGGGCCGGTGGGCGCGGGGCCGAGCCGAGCGGCATACGGTCCCCTGTCGTGGTGGCGGTCAGGCGGGCTGTCCGCTGGCGATGCGCCGTCGGCGCGCCACGCTGAAGGTGAGGCCGATCAGGGCGATCGCGACGAGCGCGACCGTGACCAAGACGACCCAGTTGGTGCCGGCCGCGGGCGGAGGCGGGGGCGGGGACGTTGCCGTCCCGGAACCCTGGCCCAGCCCGGGGTCGACGTAGGCGAGCGCTCGCGTGGAGTTCCAGACGACCCAGGCGGTGAGCGCCGCCATGGTGGCGGTGATGCGGACTACGGCGATGTGCTTCGACATCTTCGGACCCTCCCTGTTGATGGTGCTTCCCCGTGCACCGAGGCTGCGCCGGGCCGGTATCAGCTCGGTATCGACCGGCCGGGCTTTACTCCGGGCCGATACCGGGAGCGCTCAGGGGCAGGTGACGACGGCCTCCTCCAGCAGGCACACGACCTCGTCCGTCGACGGGTCGAGGACCCGGACCAGCCCGGCGGGGTCCCCGAGCAGGGCGGGCAGCCGGGGCAGGGCGAGCAGCTCTTCGACGTCGAGCGAGCTCTCGGGGAGCGGCGTCTCCGAGGGGCTCGCCGGCATCGTCGGCAGGGGGACGGTGGTCGGCACCACCTGTGAGGGCAGGGGCCGCACCGGCGCCGGGCTGCTGGGGCCAGGCGCTGGGGCGGGGTCCTCGGCGGTGCGGGAGGAGGTGCCGCTCGGCCGGGCGGTGGGCTCGCTGGTCGGCTCGGTCGCGGGTCGATCCGAGGTGGGGGTGGGTCGGGGTGCCGGCTCCGAGCCGCCGCCCCACCCGAAGCCCGAGCCGTCCGGCGTCTGCGTCCCGGACCCAGCGGCGGGCCGCGCGGCCGGGACCGCGCCCATCGGGACGACCGTCGCGCCGGACCGGTAGGCCTCCGCGATGGCGAGCACGCTCCGGGCGTAGTCGTCGGACTGGTTGTAGCGCAGCACCGCCGCGCGCGCGTCGCCCGGGTCGCGCAGGTCGCCGTCGCCCGAGCAGAGGTAGACCCCGGCAGCTGCGGCCGAGTCGGCCATGCTCTGCGGGTCGACGGCGCCGTCCCCGTCCCCGTCGCGCCCCGCCATTCGCCAGGTCCCGGGAATGAACTGCATCGGGCCCACGGCACGGTCGTAGACGCCGTCGCGGTCCCAGCGCCCGGCGTCGGTGTCCGTGATCCGGGCCGTGCCGGCGCGTCCGTCGAGGGGGATGCCGATGATGCCCGGTCGGGCGATGCCCGCGGCATCGAGGGCGTTGCCGCCGAACCGGGCGTGGTTGCTCTCGACCCGCCCGATGGCGCCGAGCAGCGCCCAGTCGAGGCCGCACGCCGGGTCGAGCGAACCGAGCAGGTCGGCGGCGCGCCCATACGCCGCCAGGGCCGGGGCGGGGATGCCGTTGGCGTCGATCCGCACCGGGGCGAGACTCGCCACGGCTCGGGCCGCAGCCGCCGCAGCAGCCGGCACCGGCACGCTGGGGAACGGGTCGGTGAACGTGCTGTAGACCGGGGGCAGCTGCATGGGAGCCGGCGGCGGGCCCGCGGCCGGGTAGAGCGGGCTCGCGCCACCGGTCATCGCCTCGTCCGGCACCCCCGCTGCGGACGCCGGCGACCAAGGGGCAGCTCCCGCCGCCAGGGCGACCCCCGTGCTCGCGAGCGCGATGACGGGCAGGGCCGCGACGGCGCGCCGTGCGACCTCCTTGACGCGGACGATCCGGACCATGGTGACTCCTCGACTCCCTTGCCGACCGGTTGCGCGAGTCACCGTCGCCGCTGACTCACCCTGGTCAACGACGCACCTGATCAGAGGTCACGCGCGAGGGGCC
>NZ_JAPFQL010000128.1 GCF_028446585.1 Intrasporangium calvum | reverse complement strand
CGTGGGCGATCGCCCACCGCTCGATCCTCGGCACGAGCCCTCTGCGAGCCCGCTCGGTCAGCAGCTTGGAGTCCTTGACCCCGGTGGGAGCCGAGCGCACGCTCTCGTCGATGAGGACCACGCCGACGCTGACGGGTCCGGCCAGGGCACCGCGGCCCACCTCGTCCATCCCCGCGAGGAGTCTGTGACCGGCGCGCTGCAGTTGCCGCTCGACCCTCAGCGAGGGCTTCTTCGACGGTGTCCGAACAGCCATGGTGCCGCCCTCAGGACGACGGGGACCCGGACGGCGCCGGCACGTCCTTGAACGTCCGCTCGGGCACGCCGAGCCAGGTCACGTGGTCGATCGGCCAGACGATGAACAGGGCCCGTCCGACGATCTTCTCCATCGGCACGGAGCCGTCGGACCCGTCGTTGGAGGGGGCGTCGTGGTAGCGGGAGTCGGACGAGTCCGAGCGGTGGTCGCCCATGACCCAGACGCGGTCGGGGGGCACGACGATGTCGAAGGCCTTGCCCTCACTCGGGCCGTCGCCCGGCTTGAGATAGGTCTCCTCGACGGGTTGCCCGTTGATCGTGATGGGCCCGTCGCCTCCCTCGGAGACCACGTGGTCGCCGGGGAGCCCGATGACTCGCTTGATGAGGTGGTTCTCGGCGTCCTCCGGCAGCAGGCCGACGAAGACGAGCAGATCGTGCAGCGGACCACCCACGTCGGCGGTGCCGTTGGTCATGGAGCCGCTCAGCCAGGGGAACGGCTCCGCCGGGTCCTCGAAGACCACGACGTCACCGCGACGCAGGTCAAAGGGACCGGGGGTCAGCTTGCTGACGATGACCCGGTCGTCCTTGACCAAGGTGTTCTCCATCGACCCCGAGGGGATGTAGAACGCCTGGAAGAGCCACGTCTTGACGACGAAGGACAGGGCCATCGCGAGGACGACGACGATGAGCAGCTCCTTGAGGGCCGCCACCAGGCCGGCGCCGAAGCCCCGGCTCTCGTCACGGTCGTCGTCAGCCTCGACGCCCTCGCCCACCGTCTCGTCGATCGGTCCCCGGTCGGGATCGCCATCCGGGTCGCCGGCACGGTCCGGGTGCGGTCCCGTGTACTCCGGGCGGCCTGGCACTTGCGACATCACTCACCATTTCGTCGTCGGGAGCCCTTCCCGTGCCCATCCTTCCGGCACGGGCACGGGAACCAGTCAGGAATCGCCGGGTTCGATGGCTCCGAGTTGGTCGAGCGGCCAGTATCGCACCCACACCTTGCCGATGATGTCGTCTCCGGGAACCATGCCGCCACCCGCCTCGCCGAGGTGGGCGCGTGAGTCGGAGGAGTGGGCGCGGTTGTCCCCCATGACCCACAGCCGCTTCGGGGGGACGAGCACATCGAAGGTCAGCGTGCTGGGCTGCTGGCCGGGCTTGAGATAGGGCTCGTCGATCGGGGCCCCATTGACCTCGAGGCGCCCGTCGGGAGCGCAGCACTTCACGCGGTCACCCGGCAGCCCGATGACCCGCTTGACGTAGTCGGTGGGTGGGCCCTGCCCCACGAGGCCCTCGAGGCTCTCGCCGAGACGCTCGAGCAGCCCCTTGTCGGGCACGTCGAGGTTGAAGGCGCGGGACGCGTCGAAGACGATGATGTCGCCGCGCTGGATGTCCTCGAGGCTGCTCGTGCGGGTGACCAGGATGCGGTCCCCGACATGGAGGGTGTCCTCCATGGAAGTGCTGGGGATGCTGAACGGGGTGACCAGCACGGCCCGCACCACGAGGACGAGGAGCAGGGCGAGGGCCGGGCCGACGAGCCACCGCAGGTCCCGGTCCTTGTGCCTGGCCGATCGACTGGTAGGGGTGCCGGTCGGCGGGGACGACGAAGGCGCGGCGGATCCCGGGGGCGACGGCTCCTCACTCACGAGGAACCGTCCGATCCGGGAACCACCGCGCCTGTCGTCACGAACGCGTCAGGTCCGCGTGCGTCACGCCTTGGCGTCGGACTTCGCGGGCACCGCGTCGCGCTTCTCGCGGATCTTGGCGGCCTTGCCGCGCAGGCCACGCAGGTAGTAGAGCTTGGCGCGGCGGACGTCACCGCGGGTGAGGACCTCGATCTTGTCGATGATCGGGGTGTGGAGCGGGAAGGTCCGCTCGACGCCGACACCGAAGGAGATCTTGCGGACGGTGAACGTCTCGCCGATGCCGCCGCCGTGACGACGGATGACGACGCCCTGGAAGACCTGGACGCGGGAGCGGTTGCCCTCGACGACCTTGACGTGGACCTTGAGCGTGTCGCCGGCGCGGAACTCGGGGATGTCCGAGCGCAGCGATGCGGCGTCGATCGCGTCAAACGTGTGCATGATGCTTCACTTTCCTCGGGTGCCACAGGCCACCCGTGCGGGATGTCTGGTTCGCGTTCCGTGCGGCCACGTCTGCCAACGGTCCGAGGTGCTCGGTGCCGCTGGCTGGACTCCCCCTGTGGCAGGGGCCGTCATCAGCCGGACGCAAGGTCCAAGTTTGCCAGAGCCGCCGCCCTTTCGAAAATCCATGCCGTATGCCGCTGGGCTCACTCCCCGACACCGGCGCGCTGCCGCGCCAGCCGGCTCGAGCGACCCCTGACGTGGGGATAGCGTCGAGGCGTGACCATCAACCCCGGTTGGCCGGTGACCATCGCACTCGTCACCCTCCTGCTCGTGGCCGTCGGCGCCAACCTGGCCTTCCGGCACGGCCTCGCCCGGCAGTCCTTCGTGGCCGGTCTGCGGGCTGCCGCACAGCTGACCCTCGCGGCCGCGATCATCACCGCCGTCGTCGGCTCGATCTGGCTGTCGGTGGTGGCCCTGCTCGGGATGTTCACCATGGCGGTCATCACGACCTGCCGGCGTCTCGACAGCCCGGGTGCCTGGCCCTGGGCGACGGCGGCGATGGCGGCCGGGGTCGTGCCGGTGCTCACGATCCTCCTGCTGAGCCGGACCATCCCCTTCACGGGCATCGCGCTGATCCCCGTGGTCGGCATCATCCTCGGCAACACGATGACCGTGCACACGCTCGTGGGCCGCCGAGCCTTCGCCGCGCTGCGCGAGGAGCGGGGACAGTACGAGGCCGGCCTGTCGTTGGGCCTGCTGCCCGACCAGGCCATTGACGAGATCATCGCCCGGAGGGTGCCCGAGGGCCTCGTGCCGAGCATCGACCAGGTCAAGACCTCGGGGGTGGTCACCCTTCCGGGTGCCTTCATCGGAGTCATGCTGGGCGGGGGCAGCGCGGTTCAGGCGGCGACGGCACAGGTCCTCGTCCTCTTCGCCATCATGGCGACGCAGTCCGTGACCGCAGGGGTCGAGGCCCGGCTCATCCGCGCCCGCCGCACACTCCCCCGCGACCTGCGCGAGGCCCTGGTCTCCTAGCCCCTGCGACGTTTGACGAGCTCGACTGCGCCGGGGGCCGGCGGCTCGCCAGGCACGGGCCGATAGCCGGCCTTGCGGTACATCCGCAGGTTGTCCGCGCTGAGGGCACCGGCCAGCAGCGAGAAGCTGCGGGTGCCGCTGCTGGCCGCCTCCTCGGCGAGAGCGAGCAGCCGACGGCCGAGGCCGAGTCCTTGGAGGTCCGGGGCCACCATGAGCCGGGAGATGAACAGGTCGTCGCCGCGAACGCTCGTGCGCACCGAGCCGACGAGGCGACCGCCGGAGCGCGCGACCCACGTCCGGGTCTCGTCCAGGCTGGCCCGCAGCTCCTCGATGGACTCGTGGAGCGGCGGGATGTCGAGACGGTCGTTGGCGACGGCCTCCTGGACCCAGCACGCCTTGGTGAGGGTGAACAGCTCCGGCACGTCCGCGGGAACCGCAGGCCTGAGGTCCACCTCGAGATCGCCGTCCGTCGTCACCTGGGCCGGGTGCAGCAGGTCAGGGCGGCGGGACGCCGTCCTGGCCAGACGCTGCTCGTGCCGCCAGGCTGCAATGGCGGAGTGGTTGCCGGAGAGCAGCACATCGGGCACCGACCGGCCGTTCCACACCTTCGGCTTGGTGTAGATCGGATACTCGAGGAGTCCGTCCTCGTGTGATTCCTCGACGAGCGACTCGGCGTTGCCGATGACTCCGGGCAGCAGCCGGGCGATGGCCTCCACCATGGCGAGCACGGCGACCTCACCGCCGTTGAGGACGTAGTCGCCGAGGCTCACCACGGAGACCTCGAGTCCCAGGTCGTCCCGCGCGTACTCGTAGACCCGCTCGTCGATGCCTTCGTAGCGACCGCACGCAAAGGCGAGCCACGGCTCCTCGGCGAGCTCGCGGGCCAGCGACTGCGTGAACGGAGCACCGCCCGGCCCGGGGACGACGAGCCGAGGTCGCCGGCCACCAGACCCGTCACCCTGGGCCACGACGTGATCGAGCGCCTCCGCCCATGGCTGCGGTTTCATCACCATGCCGGCGCCACCTCCATACGGAGTGTCATCGACGGTGCGGTGCCGGTCGTGCGTGAAGTCGCGCAGGTCGTGCGCGGTGACAGTGAGCAGACCGTCCTCGCGGGCCTTGCCGATGAGCGACAGGTCGAGCGGGGCGAGGTACTCGGGGAAGATCGTGACGACGTCGATGCGCATCGAGCCTCAGGCCCCCGCGTCTCGGTAGAGGTCGAAGAGACCGGGCGGCGCGTCGATGACGACATGGTCGGCCTCCACCGTCGGGACGATCGCCTCGACGAACG
This sequence comes from Intrasporangium calvum, assembly GCF_028446585.1. Lineage (GTDB taxonomy): Bacteria > Actinomycetota > Actinomycetes > Actinomycetales > Dermatophilaceae > Intrasporangium > Intrasporangium calvum_A. Next base: position 810 of record NZ_JAPFQL010000128.1, on the reverse strand, counting down.
GAACCTGAGCCGTCACCCCGTCGGACAAACGGATGACGAGGCGATCCTGGGCCGGGCCCAGGTCCAGGCCGGTGACCACCCCGATCACCGCACCGCCGAGGTCCCGGGCCTCCAGGCCGACGAGGTCATCCTCGAGAAACCCCTCCTCGTCGCCCTCGGGCGGCGCCGCGGACGCCTCGATCACGAGCCGGGTGCCGCGAAGACCCTCGGCGCCCGTGCGGTCGGGGATCTCCTCGAAGGCGAGCAGCCAGACGCCGTTGTGGTTGCGCGCCGATCTGATCGTGAGGCGCCTCGGCACGCCGGAGCCCGGCGCTGCCTCCGTCTCGAGCACCTCGCCGGGGGCGAAGCGTCGCTCGGGCTCGTCCGTGTGCAGCTGCACCGTGACCTCACCGCGCAACCCGTGCGGCTTGCCGATCCGGGCCACCACGATCCTGTCGCCACTCATGGCCTCATCCTCTCAACCGGTCCAGGCCACGCACGAACCGGCGCGGCCCCGCGCGAAACGGACCCACCCATGAAGGGTGCCGGGAAGCGGCAGCGAGCCCAGCGGCATACGGCATGGTTTCCTGCAGAACGCGAAGTGGGGCGCCCCGGAGTCCGGGACACCCCACTCGGCGTGCGAATGAGCGCTCAGCGCGCGCGGTCCGTGTCGACGATGTCGACCCGGACGTTGCCATTGCCGGCGAGGGCGTTGACGACCGTGCGCAGGGCGCTGGCCGTCCGACCCGACCGGCCGATGACCCGACCGAGGTCGTCCGGGTGCACCCGGACCTCGAGCAGCTCACCGCGGCGCAGCTCCTTGCGACGCAC
>NZ_JAPFQL010000127.1 GCF_028446585.1 Intrasporangium calvum | reverse complement strand
GGGCCCGCATGTCGCCGAGCTTCGGCAGGAGGGCATAGACCTCGTCGAGGTCGGCCTTCGTGTCGATGCGTCCGCGGAAGTAGGCCCCGGAGATGAGGTTCTCCTCGACCGTCAGGTGCTCGAAGACGTGCCGCCCCTCCATGCAGAGGGACATTCCCAGCTTGACGCGCTCGGCCGCGTCGAGGTGCGTGACGTTCTGACCGCCGAAGACGATCGACCCGTCCGTCACCTCGCCGTGCTCGGTCGGGAGCAGGCCGGAGACCGCCTTGAGCGTCGTCGACTTGCCCGCACCGTTGGAGCCGAGCAGGGCGACGATCTGGCCCTCGGGCACCGCGAGCGACAGCCCGCGGAGCACGAGGATCACGTCGTCATAGATGACCTCGACGTTGTTGAGGGTGAGGAGGTCGGCGGCCGGCGCCGAGGCACCGGCCGCCCCCTTCCTTCCCACTTCGACCGAGCTCATCGATCAGGACTCCGGCGTCTGGTTGGCCGCGAGCTCGACCATCTGGCCGCCCTTGACCTCGTAGATGCCGGTGCCGGTGGACCCGCGGTGCGAGTCGGCCGTGAAGGCGACCGTGCCGGCGCCGACGACGCCGCCGGTGTCGACGGAGATCGACTCGAGGGCGGTCTTGACGGCCTCACCGGTCAGCTCGCCACCGGCGTCCAGGGCCTTCTCGATGCCCTTGGCCATCACGTCCATCGTGTACCAGCCCTGCGCGTAGTGCAGGCCCTTGTCGGCGAGGGACGAGCCCTTGCTCTTGAGGTACTCGTCGATCGCGGCGTGGCCGGGCTTCTGGGCCGACGGCGGAGCGAACGGCTGGACCATGACGTGGCCCTCGGCGTTGTCGGCGCCCGCGGTCTTGATGAACAGCTCGTCAGCGCACCAGTTGAGGCAGACGATCTTCATGTCGAGGCCCTGGGCCTTGATGTCCTTGGCGACCTGGGCGGCCGGCGAGGAGACGTTCTGGATGACGATGTACTTCGCGCCCTGGGCCTTGGCCTGGGTGAGCAGGCCGACCTGGTTCGGCGTCTTCGGCATCGGGTAGGCCTTGTAGCCGAGGTTGAGGCCCTTCTCGGTGACCCACGACTGGCCGTCGGCGACGGGTGCGAGGCCGAAGGGGCTGTCGTTGTGGAAGACCGCGACCTCGGCCTTGCCGCCGGCGTCCTTGGCGATCCAGTTGAGCGCGACGCGCATCTGGTCGGAGTACGTGGGCGCGACGACGAAGTTGTACGGGGACTCCTTCGGGTCGGTCAAGGCCTCGGCGTAGGAGGCCGACATGAAGGGGAGCTTGTCCGCGGCGACCTTGGTGCGCAGGGCCTCCGAGTCGCCGGTGCCCCAGCCCTGGATGACGACGGCCTCGTCGTTGACGTACTTCTTGTAGAGCTCCTCGGCCGTGGGGACCTTGTAGGCGTAGTCGTTGGAGTCGGCGTCGATCTTGTGGCCCTTGATGCCGCCCTTGCTGTTGATCCAGTCGATGTAGCCGAGCATGCCGTCGTTGTAGGGCGTGCCTACGTCGCCGGTGGCGCCGGTGCGGTCGGCGATGATGCCGATCTTGATCGGGGCCGTGTCGCCGGAGGCGCCGTCGCCGGAGCCGCCCTCGGTGGCCGCGCCGCCGCAGGCGGACAGGGCGAGCGCTGCGGCTGCCGTCGTGGCGACCGCCGCGTAGCGGGTGCTGAACTTCATTTCTTCTCCATTTCTCGGTCGCCGGTTCGGCGGGTACTGCGTGGGTGAAGAGGTCGTATGCCGCTGGGCTCGGTCCGCGGGGTCCGCTCGCCTCGTGCCCGGCTGGGCCCGTGGCTAATAGCGGAAGGGCCAGAACCGGATGTAGTCCTTCATCCGGGTCCAGATCCGGTCGAGTCCTCTCGGTTCGACGAGGAGGAAGACGATGATCGCGATGCCGAAGACCGCGTTCTTGAGGGCGGGGAGCTGGTCGGACAGGGCCGGCATGCTCGAGCCGAGGACGTCGACGAGCTCCGTGAGCAGGGCCGGGAGCAGGCCCATGAAGATCGCACCGTAGACCGCCCCGGCGATGCTGCCGAGACCGCCGACGATGATCATCGCCAGGTAGAGCACCGAGACGTCGAGGGTGAAGCGCTCCCAGGTGACGGTCTCGGTGTAGTGAGCGGTCAGGGCGCCGGCGAGGCCGACGAAGCCGCTCGACACGGCGAAGGCGGTGACCTTCGCACGGGTGATGTTGACACCGATGGCCTCGGCCGCGATGTCCTGGTCGCGCACGGCCATGAAGCTGCGGCCGAGCGTGGTCCGGAAGAGGTTGCGGGCGACGACGACGGCGAGGATCGCGAGGGCGAGGAGGATCCAGTACCACTGGACCTCGAACATCCGCCGCTCGATCTCGAAGCCGCCGACCTGGAGCCGCTTGACCTCGAGGAAGCCCTTGCCCTCCGTCAGCCACTCCCAGCGGCGGACGACGAACATGATGATCTCCTGCGACGCGAGGGTGGCGATCGCGAGGTAGAGGCCCTTGAGGCGCAGGGCCGGCAGTCCGAAGAAGGCGCCCACGGCGGCGGTCATGACGACGGCGATGAGGATGCTGATCGGCACCGGGACTCCGGCACGGTCGGAGATGATCGCCGAGGTGAACGCGCCGACCGCGAGGAAGCCGCCCTGGCCGAGGGAGATCTGGCCGGTGAAGCCGACGAGGATGTTGAGACCGACGGCCCCGATCACGGAGATCAGGATGACGTTGGTGATGCCGAGCCAGTACTTGTCGAGGACGTAGGGCGCGGACAGGAGCAGCACGAGCATGAGGGCGAGCCGAAAGTACTCTGCCTTCGTGTGCCGCAGGCGCAGCTCGGACCGGTAGGTCCGGTGGTGGATGCCGGTGGCAGTCGCCATGGGTCAGACCCTCTCGATCCGTGTCTCGCCGAAGATGCCGTAGGGCCGAACGATGAGGATGGCCACCAGCACGATGTAGGGGATCACCTCGGCCAGGCCGGGATCGGCGTAGCCCGAGACGTATTGCTTGAGCAGGCCGATCACGAGGCCGCCGACGACCGTGCCGGGCACGGAGTCGAGACCGCCGAGGATGACGACCGGGAAGACCATCAGCCCGAAGCCGGCAATGCCCTGCTCGACCGCGGACAGGTCGGCGAGGAGGACACCGGCGATCAGGGCGGAGATCGCGGCGAGGACCCAGGCGAGGCTGAAGACACGCTTGACCGAGATGCCCATCGTCAGGGCGGCCTGCTGGTCGTCGGCGACGGCGCGCATCGCCACACCGTGCCGGGACCGCTGGAAGAAGGCCGAGAAGGCGAAGAGGACGATCGCGGCGATGCCGATGACGATGAGGCGGTTGAGCGGGACGGTGGCGCCGGCGACCTGGATCGTGCCGGTCGGCAGGATCGGTGGCTGCTCGCGGACCGCGGTGCCGTAGAAGATCTGGACGAGCGCCTTGAGGACCGCCGACAGACCGATGGTCACCATGATGACGCTGATGGCGTGCTCGCCGATGAGCGGGCGAAGGACGAACCGTTCGACGACGACACCGAGGACGATCGCGACGAGGACGCCGAAGAGCGCGGCGAGGATGAGCGGCAGTCGCATGACGACGAACGCCGTGTAGAACATGTAGGCGCCGACGAGGAGGAACTCGCCCTGGGCGAAGTTGATGACGCGGGTTGCCTTGTAGATGAGGACGAAGCCGAGGGCAGCCAGCGCGAGCAGGGCTCCGTCGGACAGGCCGTAGACGGTGAGCGAGATGAAGGTGTTCATCGGCGGCCGCTCCAGACGGGTCGGCGCCCCCGGCCTTCGGGAGCACGGAAGGTGGACATGTCGACGATCTTCAGGACGAGGTTGCGCTCGACCTGTGTCCCGTCCTGGTAGGTGACGAGGCTGCGGATCGTCACGTCGTCGGAGCCCTGCGCGAGGGCGTCGATGATCTGGCCGTAACGGTCGGCGATGACGTTGCGCCGGACCTTGCGGGTGCGGGTGATCTCGTCGTCATCGGGGTCGAACTGCTTGTGCAGCAGGACGAACCGCTTGATCCGGATGCTCTCCGGGAGGTCCTCGTTGGACCGCAGGACCTCCTCGGCGATGAGGTCGCGGACCTCCTGCTTGCCGGCGAGGTCGGTGTAGGTCGTGTAGCTGAGGCGCTCGTGCTCCGCCCACGAACCGGTGGTCATCGGGTCGATGGTGAGCATCGCGGTCATGCCGTCGTCGGTCGGGAAGGTGACGGCCTCCTCGACGTAGGGCGAGAACTTCAGCTTGTTCTCGATGAACGCGCTGGAGAAGCGGGTGCCGTCCTTGGTCGTCAGCACGTCCTTGGCCCGGTCGATGACGACGAGGTGGCCCTCGTCGTCGAGGTAGCCGGCGTCACCGGTGTGCAGCCAGCCCTCGGTGTCGACCGCCTCGGCCGTCGCCTCGGGATTGCGGTGGTAGCCGCGGAAGACCGAGGCGGACCTGAGGAGGATCTCGCCGTCGTCGGTGATCCGGATCTCCGTGCCGGGGATCGGGGTGCCGACCGACGCGAAGGCGATGTCGTCGTCGCGGTGGACGACCGCGATGCCGCAGATCTCGGTCTGGCCGTAGATCTGCTTGAGGTTGACGCCGATCGCGTGGAAGAAGCGGAAGACGTCGGGGCCGAGGGGGGCGCCACCGGTGTAGGCGTGGTCGATCCGGGCGAGGCCGAGCTGGTCCCGGACGGGCCGCAGGGCGAGCTGGTCGGCGAGCCAGTAGAGCGGGTTGAAGCGGCCGGCCCTGCCGTGGATGCGCTGCTCGGCGACGCGGTCGCCGACGGAGTAGCCCCAGCCGAAGACCTGGCGCTTGAGCCAGCCCGCCTCGTCGATCCGGACCTGGACCTCGGAGAGCATCGACTCCCAGATGCGCGGCGGCGAGAACATGACGTTGGGGCCGATCTCGCGCAGGTCGGTCTTCTGGGTGGACGAGTCCTCGGGGAACGACAGCGTCAGGCCCTTGGAGAGTCCACACGCGACGGCGAGCATCTGCTCACCGATCCACGCGAAGGGCAGGAAGGACACGTAGCGGTCCTTGGGCCCGATCGGGTCGATCGAGGTGAGGTGCTCGGCCATGGCCAGCAGGTTGGAGTGGGACAGCTCGGCGAGCTTGGGCCGTGACGTCGTGCCGGACGTCGTGCAGATGACGGCGACGTCCTCGGCCCGGCCGGCCGCGACCTGCTCGTCGAGCCAGCCGGGGTGCTCGTCGCCCCAGGCGCGGCCCAGCTCCTCGACGGCCGTGAAGTCCTTGAGGAACGCGTCGGTGTAGGCCTCGAGACCGTGGGGGTCGTAGAAGACGACGGTCTCCATCCGCAGCTCCGCCCCGGAGGCCTCTGTCTCCGAGCGGAGCCGGATCAGCTTGTCGACCTGCTCCTGGTCCTCGGCGACGACGACCCGCGCGCGGGAGTGGCTCAGGATGTGGTGCAGCTCCTCGCCGATGCTCGTCGGGTAGACGCCGACGACGGAGGCGCCGATGCTCTGGGCGGCCAGCTCGGCGATGAGCCACTCGGGCCGGTTGTCGCCGAGGACGGCGACGATCTCGCCGCGCTCGACGCCGAGGGCGGCGAGCCCGTGGGCGAAGTCCCGGACGCGCCCGTTGTACTGGCTCCACGTCAGCGGCTGCCAGATGCCGTAGCGCTTCTCCTGTACGGCCGTGTCGTGGGGGCGCTCCGTCGCGAGCCGAGCGAGCAGCCTCGGGAACGTGTCCCCACGGGGGGCTCCGCCCCCCGTGTCCCCC
>NZ_JAPFQL010000126.1 GCF_028446585.1 Intrasporangium calvum | reverse complement strand
CGACGACCCTCACGACGTCGCCCTCCGCGCGCGCCGGGCGCGCTCCACGGCCGCGGGCAGCGCCTCGATGACGGCGTCGACGTCGGCATCCGTGGACGTGTGGCCGAGCGTGAGGCGCAGGGCGCCCCGGGCGTCACTCTCGCTCAGACCCATGGCCCGGAGGACGTGGCTCGGCTGCGGCACTCCCGCCTGGCAGGCCGACCCCGTGGAGCAGGACACCCCTGCCGCGTCGAGCAGGTAGAGCAGCGAGTCGCCGTCGCAGCCGTCGATGAGCAGGTGGGCGTTGCCGGGGAGCCGACGCTCGTGGTCGCCCGCGGCCCAGTGCCCCCCGGGCCGGATCCCGAGCCCCAGGCTGACGGCGCGCTCGATGAGCTGGTCGCGCAGCGCGGTGAGGCGCGGCACCTCGGTGTCGAGGGTCTCCGTGGCGGCGACGACAGCCGCCGCGAACCCGCGGATCGCCGGCGCGTCCAGCGTGCCGGACCGCAACTGGCGCTCCTGGCCGCCGCCGTGCGTCAACGGCACGAGGCGGACGTCGCGACGCGCGACGAGGGCACCGATGCCGATCGGGCCTCCCAGCTTGTGCGCCGTCACGGTGAGCAGGTCCGCGCCACAGCCGGCGAAGTCGACTGGCAGGTGACCGACGGCCTGCACGGCATCAGTGTGAAACGGGATCCCGTGCTCGTGGGCGACGTCGCCGATCGCGCGAACGTCCTGCACGGTGCCGACCTCGTTGTTGGCCCACATGACCGAGACGAGCGCGACCGAGCCGGGGTCCTCCTCGATGGCCCGCCGCACCGCCGCGGGCTCGACGAAACCAGCCGACGTCGGCTCGACCCAGGTGACCTTGGCGCCGTCGTGCCGCACCAGGAACTCCACGCAGTCGAGGACCGCGTGGTGCTCGATCGCGCTGACGACGAGACGAGTGCGCGCGGGGTCGGCGTCACGACGCGCCCAGTAGGTGCCCTTGACGGCGAGGTTGTCGGACTCGGTGCCTCCCGAGGTGAAGACCACCTCGGACGGCCGCGCGCCGATCGCCTTGGCGATCTTCTCCCGCGACTCCTCGACGACGCGCCGGGCAGCCCGCCCGGTGCGGTGCAGCGACGACGCGTTGCCGACCTGAGTCAGCTGCTCGGCCATCGCCGTCGCGGCGACAGGGAGCATCGGCGTCGTCGCCGCGTGGTCGAGGTAGGCAGTCACCCACCGATTCTAGGTGCGCTCCGCACCAGCCCAGAATCCTCGGCCGTATGCCGCTGAGCTCGCTCCCAGCGCCCCCGCGGTCCCGGCCCTCCCGGCCTGACCGTGACCTCGGGCGCCCTCTCTCGTTGACCTGCCAACCGCCGCCCCGTCCAGGGCGGCGCCCAGCGAGAGGAACACCGTCGACATGCCCCCCACCTCCAGTCGTCTCCGCGTCACCACCCTGGCGGCCCTGACCGCCCTGACGCTCGGGGCGAGCAGCCTGGGCGGCGCCGCCAGCGCCGGCCCACTGGTCGGCGGCGACCAGGCTGCGCCGTTGTCACCGTGGCTCGCCGAGCAGTGGCCGGGCCTCTCCGCCGTCGAACCGACGACGGTGCTGGTGCATGCCACTGACGTGGACACCGCACGGTCGGCCGCGACGACGTCGGGCCTCGTCGTCCGGGAGTCGTTCGACCGCATCGGCGTGGTCGTGGCGTCCGGTCTGCCCGCCCAGATCAGCGCGGTGCGCTCGGTGCCGGGTGTCACGTACGTCGAGGGGAACCAGCCGATCGAGCTCTTCCTCTCGACGTCCAACATCGCGACGCGCGGCTCCGAGGCACGGGCGCGGCTCACCGGCGCGAACGGCAAGGCCCTGGACGGGTCCGGCGTCACCGTGGCCGTCATCGACTCCGGCGTGGACCCGACCCATCCGTTCCTCACCAACCCGGACGGCTCGTCGGCTGTCGTGCGCAACCTCAAGGTGGCCTGCGACCTCTTCGCGCTGACCCCGTGCCAGACCGTCGACGCCGGTCCCGCCGACACGGACCTGCTCGCCGCCGGCGGTCACGGCATGCACGTCAACGGCATCGTCGCCGGCCGCGACGTCACCCTGCCCGACGGCACCGAGATGCACGGCGCAGCACCCGGCGCCTCGCTCGTCAGCCTGGGCACCGGCGCGGTCCTCTTCATCATCGGCGCGAACTCCGCCCTCAACTGGGTCCTGGAGAACCACCAAGCACCTTGTGGAGCCGACGTGCCGGCCGCGACCTGCCCGCCCATCAAGGTGACGAGCAACTCCTACGGGCCGTCAGGCGGTGGCGACTTCGACCCTCAGTCGGCGACGGCCAAGCTCCAGCGTGCGCTGGTCGGCGAAGGCATCGTCACGGTCTGGGCCAACGGCAACGACGGCGGCACCGGCACGGACAACCGCTCGAACCCGGCCGGCCAGGACCCGACGGGCGGCATCATCTCCGTCGCCTCCTACTACGACATGGACACCGGCACGCGGAACGGACGCATCAGCAGCTACTCGTCCCGGGGCAAGGAGGGCGCACTCAACACCTACCCGGACATCTCCGCGCCCGGTGAGGACATCACCTCGTCGTGCCGTGCCTACCTGCCAGTCTGTTCGACTGGCCTCGACCCAGTCGCGGCCGGTGACTACAACACGATCAGCGGCACGTCGATGGCGACACCGCACGTGGCCGGGATCGTCGCCCAGCTCTTCCAGGCCAACCCGGGTGCAACGCCTGCGCAGATCGAGTCGGCGCTCAAGGCCACGGCCTACGCCTACTCCGACGGCGCGCCCTACATGACGGACCCATCGGGCGGCGTCACGTCCGTCGACAAGGGCCATGGCCTCGTCGACGCGGTCCTGGCCGCGGAGGCGCTCACCGCGAAGTCCTTCGGCAAGCGCCGCCGTTGACAGGGCGATCGTCCCGGGTTGTCCACATCCCGGGGCGGTGACCCGGGCCTCGAGGGGCCGGTCTGCCTATGATCGGCCCCATGAGGCATGCCAACCGCACCCTCAGAGCGCCGGCCCTCCACCGTGCCGTCGCGGCGTTGGCGAGCCCGGTCGTCGGCTACTTCGTCGCTCGCCTCATCCTCGAGCTCGCCACGCTGCCCGAGATCCCGGTGTACGCCGCGTGTCTGGCCCTGGCCGTCCTGCTCGGCTATCGCGCCTGGGCAGCCCGGGTGGAGCTGCGCGAGGGGTCGTTGCGCGTCCACAACACCCTGGTCTCCACGACGGTGGCCCGTGAGCACGTGCGGCGCGTCCCCGAGAACGGCCGGGTCGAGTGGCAGGACGACCGGCGCCGCCCGAGCCGGACCCTCGCCGAGACGCTGCGAGCACCCTGGTGGACCATGCGCACGTCAGCCAGCACCTACGCCAGGAACCGCGAAGAGGTGCGCAGCTGGGTGCGGACGGGGCCACAGAGTCAGCCCGACGAAGAGGCAGCGGCCTGAGCGGCACCGAGCCCAGCGGCATACGGCAGCAGCTGCTCCCGACCCGACCTGACGCGAAGGGGCCCCCGACCGCGAACGGTCGGGGGCCCCTTCGACGGGAACGGCTCAGCCCTTGGCGGCCTTGACCGCCTCGGTCGCCTGCGGGAGGACCTGGAAGAGGTCGCCCACGACGCCGAAGTCGACCAGCTCGAAGATCGGGGCCTCGTTGTCCTTGTTGACCGCGACGATCGTCTTGGAGGTCTGCATGCCGGCCCGGTGCTGGATGGCACCGGAGATGCCACACGCGACGTAGAGCTGCGGGCTCACCTGCTTGCCGGTCTGGCCGACCTGCGAGGTGTGCGGATACCAGCCCGCGTCGACGGCCGCACGCGAGGCGCCGACGGCCGCACCGAGCGAGTCGGCGAGCGCCTCGACCGGGGAGAAGTCGCCACCGGTGCCGCGGCCACCGGAGACGACGATCGCCGCCTCGGTCAGCTCGGGACGACCCGTCGCCTGCTTCTCCTTCGACTCGGTGATCCGGGCGCCCTTGGCCGCGTCCGACGGCGCGAAGTCGACGACCTCGTCCGCGGCCGCTGCCGGGGCCTCCTCGGGCGCAGCCGAGTTCGGCTTGACCGTGATGATCGGCGTGCCCTTGGTCACCGTGGCGTCCACGGTGTAGGAGCCCGCGAAGACCGACTGGGTCGTCGCGACGCCGCCGCCCGCACCGGGCTTGACGTCGACGGCGTCGGTGATGAGACCGGACTCTGTCTTGATCGCGAGCCGGGCCGCGATCTCCTTGCCCTCCACGTTGGACGGGATGAGAACGGCCGCGGGCGAGGCCGAGCCGACGAGCTGGGCGAGCACCTCGGCCTGCGGCGCCACGAGGTGCGAGAGGACGTCAGCGGACTCGACGCGGTAGACCTTGGCGGCGCCGAACTTCGCGAGGGTCTCCTTGGCGGAGTCGAAACCCTCGCCGATGAACACTGCGGACGGCTCGCCGAGACGGCGGGCGATCGTCAGCAGCTCGGACGTGGTCTTGCGGACCTTGCCGTCGACGTGGTCGACGAGCACGAGAACTTCAGCCATTGGTGTGTCTCTCCTTCGAACGGCTGCTGCGATCAGATGAACTTGCGCTCGGCGAGGAAGGCGGCGAGCTTCTGGCCGCCGTCACCCTCGTCGGTGACGATGGTCCCCTGCTGGCGGGGCGGGCGGGCGGCGAAGGCGTCGACCTTCGTCCAGGCCGCGTCGAGGCCGACCTGGGCGGCGTCGAGACCGAGGTCCGCGAGGCTCCACTGCTCGACCGGCTTCTTCTTGGCGGCCATGATGCCCTTGAAGGACGGGTAGCGCGGCTCGTTGATCTGGTCGGTGACCGACACGAGGGCCGGCAGGGTGGCCTGGATCGTCTGCGTGGAGACGTCGCCGTCGCGGCGGATCGTCGCCGTGCCGCCGTCGACCGTCAGCTCTGAGGCGTAGGTGACGGCCGGCAGACCGAGCCGCTCGGCGAGCATTGCCGGGATGACGCCCATGGTGCCGTCGGTGGAGGCCATGCCCGTCAGGACGAGGTCGGCCGGTGCGTCGGCCGTGATCTTCTTGATGGCCGCCGCAAGCACGAGCGAGGTGGCCGGAGCGTCCGAGCCGTGGATCGCGTCGTCCTTGACGTGGACGCCCTTGTGGGCGCCCATCTGCAGGGCCTTCTTGATGGCGTCGGCGGCCTGGTCGGGGCCGACGGTGAGAACGGTGACCTCGCCGTCGCCGGCCTCGACGATCTTGAGAGCCTCCTCGACGGCGTACTCGTCGAGCTCGGACAGCAGGCCGTCGACGTTCTCGCGGTCAGTCGTGTTGTCACTGGCGTTGAACGTGCGCTCGGCCTGGGCGTCAGGCACGTACTTGACACAGACGACGATGTTCATGGGTGAACGTCCTCTTCCGTAGCTGGTGGTTGAGCGGGGTTGCTCGGATCATCCGGAGGCCCGCCCCGGCATTGCCGTCCATCTTGTCACTGAGCGCTTGCATACCTCGCACCGGCCGGGCGTGACACTCACCACCCGTGGGCTCGCTCACGTGTTCCGGCAGATCAGGACCGTGGTCCCCACCTGGCGGCGCGGTCAGCCGACTTCGACGTCGGCTGTCTCGATGACGTGGAAGGCGGGCTCTTCGTAGGGGTGGGCAGCCCGCAGCGCAGCCACGACCTCGCGCCTCAGCCCCCGGCGGAAGGTGACCTCGACCCGATGCTCGGGCACCCGCTCTAGCTCGCCGACCGACCCGATGGCAGGGGATGCCCCCACCCCCGGCCGGAACTGCCCCGTGCCCTCGGTGAACCAGGCGCACTCGGTGTAGTCACCGATCGCCCCCGCCCCGGCAGCGAAGACCGCCGCCAGGACGCCCTCCGTCGCCTCGACGGGCGAGTAGAAGACGAGGACGTCGATCGAGAGAGCAGTTCGCGACACCTCAGCGGCAGGCCGGGTCTCGCCCGGCTGTCGCGAACTGCTCTCTCGATCGGGGGTCACTTGCCCTCGAACCGAGCCTTGCCCGGGCCCTGCTCGACGAACGAGGCCATCCCGATCTCGCGGTCCCGGGTCGCGAAGAGCCCGGCAAAGAGCATCCGCTCGATCTCCAGTCCGGTCT
>NZ_JAPFQL010000125.1 GCF_028446585.1 Intrasporangium calvum | reverse complement strand
CGGCTCTCGGTCCCGCTCGGCTCAGGGGATGTCGTCGTTCTGGCCGTCGAGGCCGTCGATCGCATCCTTGACGTGCTGCTCGCCGGTGCCGATGTGGTCGCTGAAGCGGCCGCCCGTCTTGTCGTCGACGAAGTCGCCGGCCCGGTCGATGCCGTCGCCGATCGTGTCGCCGTGGTCGTTGACGACCTCGTGGATCTTGTCCTGGTTCTGTTCGACGAGGTCGCTGACCTTGTCCGCCATGTTGTCGAACATGCCCATGAGGCACACACCCTTTCGGTCGTCGGACGTCGCTGCTGACGTCGCCGTCCCACCACCCAACCACGCCTCTCGCGCGCGGTGGGCGCGGGTGGCGCGACGATCAGGTGAACGCGGATGTCACTACGATGCCGGGGTGAACGAGCCCGCTGACCAGCCCGCTGACCAGCCCGCCGACCCCAGTGCCGGCTCCGGTGCGGACCGGGGGCGCCGCCGGCCGCATGAGCTTCCCGACCTGCCGCAGGGGGTCACCCCGGCTCGCGTGCGCAGCTTCGTGCGCCGCGGGCGTCTCTCCGCGCTGACCCTCGACCGGCTCGAACGGCTCGCCCCGGCTCGTGCGCTGCCTGCCGGACCGTTCGACCCGGTGCAGGCCTTCGGCCGGACCGCGCCGGTCGTCCTCGAGATCGGCTGCGGCCACGGCCATGCCGCGATCGCCTTCGCGGCCGCTCACCCCGAGTGGGACCTCCTCGCCATGGACGTGCACTCGCCCGGCCTGGCGCGGATGCTCGCCGACGCCGACGCCGCCGGGGTGCCCAACCTGCGCGTCGAGCAGGGCGACGCGGTCGTCTTCCTCGAGGAGCGGGTGGGGGCCCGGGTCTTCGACGCGATCCACCTCTTCTTTCCCGACCCCTGGCGCAAGAAGAAGCACACCAAGCGCCGCTTCGTCTCGCCGACGAACCTCGACCTGCTCGCCCGCGTCCTCAAGCCCGGCGGTCACGTGCTCATCGCCACGGACCAGGCCTTCTACGCCGAGCACGTCCTCGAGGAGGTGGCTGCGCCTCCGCGGTTCGAGGCGCGCCGAGTGGACCGGCCGGACTGGCGGCCCCGCGATGGCTTCGAGGCCAAGGGTCGAGCGGCCGGCCGCGACATCCACGAGCTGCGGCTCGACCTCGTCGACGGACCCCGACGCAACACGCCCGGCGCCCAGACACCCCACGCGTTGCAGCACGGGTGAGTTTCTGGGCGCCGGGCGTGTTGCTGTGTGGATCTTTCGGTCGGGGCAACAGGATTTGAACCTGCGACCTTCCGCTCCCAAAGCGGACGCGCTACCAAACTGCGCCATGCCCCGTCGTACCCGTCGGCACGAAGAACCCGCGGGGGCGGGTCGATTTCAGCGGACGGGACGCGAACCAGTAGGCTAGCGCCTCGGATCGCCGGATCAACCAGCGGCCCTGCGGGCGTAGCTCAATGGTAGAGCCTCAGTCTTCCAAACTGATTACGCGAGTTCGATTCTCGTCGCCCGCTCCACGATCGTCCGCGCGGCTTCGGCCCGGGTCGCCTCCCGGGACCCCGGCTCCGCTTCGACCGGGAAGCCCGATCTGCACTGGAGTCCCGGGGCAGCACCGAGCAGTGGCTTCGAGCCGAACGGGTCCCGCAGGACCAATGTCACTTGACGTTGGGTTGTCAGGGGTCGAGCGTGAGTCTGTCGACCCTCGACACTCGCGCAAGGGAGGAACCCGTGGAGGACAAGACCAGAGCGGATCTCTTCACCACCATGGTGCAGATCCGAGCCTTCGAGGAGGCGATTCTCGCCGATTACCATGCCGACAAGAAGCCGGCCTGGGACATCGGCGCTGGACTGATCCCGGGCGAGATGCACCTGTCGGCCGGCCAGGAGCCGGTTGCTGCCGGTGTCTGCGCCCACCTCGACAACCGTGACGCCGTCACGGCCACGCACCGTCCGCACCATTTCGCCATCGCCCACGGCATGGACATCAACAAGCTGGCGGCCGAGATCTACGGTCGCGAGACGGGCCTCGGTCGCGGCCGCGGTGGTCACATGCACCTCTTCGATCCCGACACGCACTTCTCGTGCTCCGGCATCATCGCCGAGGGCTACCCGCCGGCGCTCGGCCAGGCGCTCGCGTTCAAGCGGCAAGGAGCCGGAGCCATAGCCGTCGCCGTCACCGGTGAGGGCGCTGCCAACCAAGGGGCCTTCCACGAGTCGCTCAACCTCGCCGCCCTGTGGAACCTACCGGTCGTCTTCGTCGTGGAGGACAACGACTGGGCGATCTCCGTGCCCCGCACCTCCTCGACCTCGGTGCTGTCCAACGCCGACCGCGCCGCGGCATACGGAATCCCGGGGATCCGCGTCGAGGACAACTCGGTCGAGGGTGTGTATGACGCGGCCGGTGAGGCCGTGCAGCGCGCCCGCAGCGGTGGGGGACCCACGCTCATCGAGGTCCACACCCTGCGACTCTGGGGTCACTTCGAGGGCGACGCCCAGGCCTACCGTCCCGAGCTACCCGAGGTGCCCGGCCGAGACCCGATCCCGTCCTACGAGCAGCAACTCATCGCGGACGCGGTCCTCGACGAGACCCAGATCGAGCAACTGCGCGACGAGGCGAAGAAGCGAGTGCAGGATGCACTCGACTTCGCCAAGTCCTCACCGACGCCGGACCCGTCCACCGCCACCCACTACGTCTTCGCGTGAGCCAGAGGAGGAGACAGCGATGACTGCAACAACCGAAGCCACCCGCCGCCTCACCGGCTCGAAGGCCATGGTCGAGGCGATCGCACAGGAGATGGAACGTGACCCCAACGTCATCGTGCTCGGCGAGGACGTCGGCACGTACGGAGGCATCTTCGGCTCGACGACCGGCCTGCTCGACACTTTCGGGCCGGACCGCGTCATGGACACGCCGATCTCGGAGACGGCGTTCATCGGCCTCGGCATCGGGGCCGCCGTGGAGGGCCTGCGACCGATTGTCGAGCTGATGTTCGTCGACTTCTTCGGCGTCTGCATGGACCAGATCTACAACCACATGGCCAAGATCCACTTCGAGTCCGGTGGCAACGTCAAGGTGCCGATGGTGCTCATGACCGCCGTCGGGGGCGGCTACTCCGACGGCGCCCAGCATTCCCAGACCCTGTGGGGCATGTTTGCGCACCTGCCGGGCATGAAGGTCGTCGTCCCGAGCAACCCGGCTGACGCCAAGGGCCTCATGACCGCGGCCATCCGCGACGACAACCCGGTGATCTACCTGTTTCACAAGGGTCTGCAGGGTCTGGTCTGGATGGCCAAGCAGTCCCGGGCGATGGGCAACGTGCCCGAGGAGCCCTACGAGGTCGAGATCGGCAAGGCGGCCGTGGCCCGCGAGGGTGCAGACGTCACGATCGTCACCCTGTCGCTCTCCGTGCAGCACGCGATCGAGGTGGCCGAGGAGCTGGCTCCGGAAGGCATCGACGTCGAAGTGCTCGACCTGCGTAGCCTGGTCCCCCTCGACCGTGACGCCGTTGCTGCCTCCGTGGCCAAGACGGGTCGTCTGGTCGTTGTCGACGAGGACTACCAGTCCTTCGGCCTCTCCGGCGAGATCATCGCCACTGTGGCTGAGCGGGGCGTTGCGCTCAAGTCTGCGCCCATCCGCGTGGCGGTCCCCGACGTGCCCATCCCGTATGCCCGGGAGCTCGAGTACGCCGTCCTTCCGCGTCAGGACCGGATCCGGGATGCCGTGCGGAAGGTCATGGGCTGAGCGATGGCAGACATCCCCTTCCCACACCTGTCGAAGGACAACCCCGACGCGGAGGGCGTCGTCGCGACCTGGTTCGTCGACGACGGCGCAACGGTCTCAGAGGGTCAGCTCGTCGCGGAGGTCGCCGTCGACAAGGTCGATGTCGAGGTTCTCGCACCCCAGGCGGGCACGGTCCGGATCGTGGTGGCCGAGGGCGAGGCGGCACTCCAAGGGGCGGTGATCGCGACGATCGACTGAGCGGCACTGGTCAGTGGTGCCCGCCGCGGACCGGGTTGGCGGCCTGCCCTCGCAGAGGATGCCGTATGCCGCTGAGCTCACTCCGCGCGGAAGCCGAGGGTCTCGCTGAGGTGGCTCTCGGCGCCCTCCGCCTCGAGTCCCTTCTCCACCGCGGCGGCGGTTCGCGGGGAGGGCCACGCGTGCCACCAGAACAGCGCAGCCGTCACGGGGAGCGCCACGAGCAGCGGAAGCCAGGAGTGCGGCGCCACCGTGAACGAGACGACGAAGGCGACGAGGACCGGGGCCTCCGCGATCGCCGAGCGGAGCACGGTCGTCGAGCCGAAGTAGCGCAGGCTCGTCCGAGCGGCGTTCTCGCGCGGCAGCCCGTGGGGCAGCGATGGCACCGCGTAGCCGAACACCGTGATCAGGGCGGTGGCGCCGACGACGGCCACGAGGACGATCGCGACAGCAAGCCACGACGGGGGCACCGGCTCGGGGTCGACGAGGACGCGCGTCGCAGTCAGCATGATGGCGCCGATCCCGATGGCGGCGCTGACGAGCTGCAGGGGGCGCAGCGCCGCGAGGGCAGGGTCAGGCGTTGGCGATGGGGACGGCGACGGGGGCGGCGGCGACGCGGACGGCATGGCCCGAGCATAGGAGGACGCATTTAGCCCGCAGGCCACGAGACCTATAGCATGGTGCGTCGGTGCGCGCAGACGGCAACCGACGGAGTTCACCTCCCCCGTCAGTCCACCCCCATCACCCCACAGCCGACATGGAGTACCCGCAGTGAAGAGTGCGCTCGAGACCCTCAGCCCGACCCGGGTCAAGTTGACCGTCGAGGTCCCGTTCGAGGAGCTCAAGCCGAGCCTCGATGCGGCCATCAAGCACATCGGCGAGCACATCCAGGTGCCGGGTTTCCGCAAGGGCAAGGTCCCGGCCCGGCTCATCGAGCAGCGCGTCGGTCGCGCCGCCGTCCTCGAGGAGGCCGTCAACAACGCGCTTCCCGACCTCTACGGCCGCGCCCTCGAGGAGAACTCCGTCCGTCCCCTCGGCCAGCCCGAGATCACCGACCTCAAGGTGCCGGCCACCGACGGTGAGGACTTCAGCTTCACCGCCGAGGTCGAGCGTCGTCCCGAGATCGAGCTGCCTGACTTCTCCGACATCGAGCTCACCGTCGACGAGGCCGTCGTGTCCGACGAGGACGTCGCGCAGCGCCTCGACGCGCTCCGCGCCCGCTTCGGCACCCTCAAGGGCGTCGACCGGCCCGTCCAGGATGGCGACTTCGTCTCCATCGACCTGTCGGCCGAGATCGACGGCGAGGAGATCGACGCCGTCAAGGGCGTCTCCTACGAGGTCGGCAGCAAGAACATGCTCGAGGGCATGGACGAGGCCCTCGTCGGCATGGCCGCTGACGAGACCAAGACCTTCGTCGCCCCGCTCGCCGGCGGCGAGCAGGAGGGCCGTGAGGCCAACTGCACCGTCACCGTGCTGGCCGTCAAGGAGCGCGAGCTGCCCGAGCTCGACGACGAGTTCGCCCAGCTCGCGTCCGAGTTCGACACGCTCGACGAGCTCAAGGCCGACCTGACCCAGAAGGCCGAGGTCGACGCGAAGTTCGGCCAGGGCGTCGCCGCCCGCGACCAGCTCCTGGACGCCATCCTCGAGCGCGTCGAGGTGCCGATCCCCGAGGGCATCGTCGAGGCCGAGGTCAACTCCCACCTCGAGGGCGAGGGCCGGCTCGAGGACGACGAGCACCGCGCCGAGGTCGACGAGAACACCCGCAAGGGCCTCAAGACCCAGCTCCTGCTCGACGCGATCGCGGAGAAGGAGGAGGTGCAGGTCCAGCAGGCCGAGCTCATCGAGTTCCTCGTCATGA
The DNA here is from genome assembly GCF_028446585.1 of Intrasporangium calvum. Lineage (GTDB taxonomy): Bacteria > Actinomycetota > Actinomycetes > Actinomycetales > Dermatophilaceae > Intrasporangium > Intrasporangium calvum_A. Next base: position 320 of record NZ_JAPFQL010000125.1, on the reverse strand, counting down.
ACGCCCAGCAGTACGGCATGGACCCCAACGCCTTCGCCCAGACCCTCGACAAGGAGGGCCAGATCCCCGCCATGGTCGCTGAGGTCGCCCGTCGCAAGGCGCTCGCGTCGGTGCTCGAGAAGGTCTCGGTCAAGGACACCGCCGGCAACGTCATCGACCTCAACGAGGCAGTGCCGGGCACCGAGGCCGACGAGGCCGACGAGGCCGAGGGTGCCGAGGCTGACCTCGAGTCGGCTGAGGTCGAGACCGTCGAGGCGCCCGCCGCCGAGTCGGACGAGGCCGCCAAGGCCTGAGCCTGCTCGACGCAGTCATCCACGACG
>NZ_JAPFQL010000124.1 GCF_028446585.1 Intrasporangium calvum | reverse complement strand
GGCGGGCCGGTAGCCGCGATCGTGGACCTCGGCGAGGGCGAGCCGACGGGCTACCGCTGGACCCGTTGATCAATCGAAAGAGCAGTTCGCGACATCGAAGGATGTCGCGAACTGCTCTTTCGATCGGTCGGGGGTGTCGCGAACTGCTCTTTCGATGGGGTCAGTGGGCGAAGTGGCGGGTGCCCGTGAAGTACATCGTCACGCCCGCGGCCTGCGCCGCCTCGATGACCTCGGCGTCGCGCACCGATCCACCCGGCGCCACGACCGCACGCACGCCGGCGTCCAGCAGGATCTGCAGCCCATCGGCGAAGGGGAAGAACGCGTCCGATGCGGCCACCGAGCCACGTGCCCGCTCCTCGCCGGCACGACGCACGGCGAGGTAGCACGAGTCAACCCGGTTGACCTGGCCCATCCCGATCCCGACGGCGGCCCCGTGGTCGGCGAGGAGGATCGCGTTGGAACGCACCCCGCGGATCGCGCGCCACGCGAACTGCAGGTCGGCCAGCGTCGCCTCGTCGGCCGCCTCACCCGACACGAGTCGCCACGACGCCGCGTCGTCGCCACCGGTCACGGTGCCGGCCTCGTCGCGCACGACGGCGTCGACCCGGTCGGCGCTCTGCATGAGCAGGCCGCCAGAGATCGGGCGCGTCTCCAGCGCAGCATGGTCGACGGCCAGCTCGGCCGGGAGTCGCAGGATGCGGATGTTCTTCTTGCCCTGGAGGATCGCCAGCGCCTCGGGCTCGAAATCTGGTGCCACGATGACCTCGGTGAAGACGTCCTTGACCAGGTCTGCCATGGCCACGGTCACGGTCCGGTTGGCCGCGATGATGCCCCCGAAGGCGGAGATCGGGTCGGTCGCGTGCGCGCGCTCGTAGGCCTCCTCGATCGTCGCGCCGACCGCGACACCGCAGGGGTTGGCGTGCTTGATGATCGCCACGGTCGGCTGGTCGCCGTGGTCATGGGCGGCGCGCACCGCGGCGTCGGTGTCGACGTAGTTGTTGTAGGACATCTCCTTGCCGTGCAGCTGCTCGGCGGACGCCACGCCGGGCGTGCCGCTGCGGTAGAGCGCCGCCTGCTGGTGCGGGTTCTCGCCGTAGCGCAGCGTCGCCGCGAGCGCGTAGTCACCGCCGGTCCACGCCGGGAAGCCGGCCTCGCCCGCGTCCGCGTAGCCCTGCATCCAGCCGGCCACCGCGTTGTCGTAGCTCGCCGTGTGGACGAATGCCTCCGCCGCGAGCCGCTTGCGCTGGGCGAGCGTGAACCCGCCCGCTCCCAGCGCCTCCGAGACGAGGCCGTATGCCGCTGGGCTCGTCACGATCGCGACGCTCGGGTGGTTCTTGGCTGCGGCCCGCACCATGGAGGGCCCGCCGATGTCGATCTGCTCGACGCACTCGTCGTCGCCGGCACCCGAGGCGACGGTCTCGCGGAAGGGGTAGAGGTTGACGACGACGAGCTCGAAGGCCTCGACACCGAGATCGGCGAGCTGCTCGAGGTGGTCCGCCTTGCGGGTGTCGGCGAGGATGCCGGCGTGGACCTTCGGGTGGAGCGTCTTGACGCGACCCTCGAGGCACTCGGGGAAGCCGGTGAGCTCCTCGACCGGGGTGACGGCGATGCCGAGCGCCGCGATGGTCTTTGCGGTGGAGCCGGTTGAGACGATCGACACCCCGGCCGCGTCGAGGGCCCGGGCCAGGTCCTCCAGACCGGTCTTGTCGTACACGGAGATGAGTGCGCGCTTGATCGGGCGGCGACCGTCGGACATGAGGGGCTCCTCCACAGGTAGGTCCGGTTACCAGGAGCACCCAGGCGGGCGATGCTCCGACGGTTCACTCCCTGGTGGTTCCCCACCTGCGCCAGTCGTGTGAAGCCAGCCTACCGTCAATCGAAAGAGCAGTTCGCGACATGCGCGCTGGGGAACACCCGGGCGGGAGGTGTCGCGAACTGCTCTTTCGATTGGTCAGTGGCTCTTTCGATTGGTCAGCGGCCGACGTGGACCCGGCGGCCGTCCACGGTGAAGCCTTCCCGTGCCAACCGGCCGACGACGTCGACCAGCATCTCCCGCTCCTGCACCTTGATGCGCTCGTGGAGCGATTCCTCCGTGTCGTCGTCCGCGACCGCGACCGCACGCTGCTCGATGATCGGACCCGTGTCGACCCCTGCGTCGACGACGTGGCAGGTCGTCCCGGTCACCTTGACGCCATGGGCGAGAGCCTCCCGAACGCCGTGCGCGCCCGGGAAGCTCGGGAGCAGGGCCGGATGCGTGTTGATGACGGTCTGCTCGGCGAGGACCCGAGCACCGAGGATCCGCATGAACCCCGCCGACACGACGAACCGAGGTGCCAGCCCGGCGAGTCGCTCAGCCAGCGCCACGTCCCACTGCGCCCGCGACGTGAACTCAGCTGGACGGCATACGAACGTCTCGATCCCGGCGCGCTCGGCCCGCTCGATCCCGAGACAGGGACGATCGGCGCCGACGGCCGCGATCCGCACGCCGTAGGCGGGGTCGGCAGCGGCGTCGATGAGAGCCTGCAGCAGGGTGCCGGACCCCGAGACGAGCACGACGATGTCGACAGGAGCGGGTGCCTCGGACGTCACCCGCGGAGTCTAGCGAGCGCCCCCACCGGCCGGGCCCGCGCCGCCATGGGTGAGGATGGGGCCATGAGCACCCCGGACCAGCGACAGGACTTCGCCTTCGCCCGCGAGAAGGCCAGGCGCACCTTCCCGGTCACGCTTCTCGTGCTGCTCGGCATCATCGCCATGTACTTGCCGCTGCCGAAGCGGTTCGTCGCCGTGCTTCCTCTGGTCCTGGCTGCGGCCCTCACGGTCCGGCTGCTCCGCTTCCTCTCCACCCGCCGGGGCCGCGAGAAGGTGTGGCCGGCCATCACCCTCGGCATCGTCGGGCTGATGCTCTCGACGTTGGCGATGCAGGCCGTCTACTACGACGACATCAGCGCCTACGAGCAGTGCATCTCCTCTGCCCAGACCCAGCAGGCCCGCGGGGCGTGCGAGGACCTGCGCGAGCAGGGGCCCTTCGGCGCGCGGCTGCTGTTGCAGTAGCCACCACCTGCCCGCCGCGTCGGGGTCACGGTCGGGCGATGTCGGATCCCTCGCCGGACGGTTGTCCGGCCTCGTCGGCGGGCTCCTGCGGCGCGGCGACATCTGCGTCGGCGGACTCGGCGGACTCAGCGGACTCGGCGGACTCAGCCAGGTCTTCTGCGTGGAGGACCGACTCACTGGAGGAGTCGGTGACGGTCTCGGCACGCTGGCGCCACACACACCAAGCCGACCAGGCCAGTGCACCCCCGCACACCTCGAGCAGGAGCGCCCCGACCATCGGCGCCACCGACGGCCCGACCGCAGCCAGTCGCTCGCTGCCCACCGACCCGTTGCCGAGCCCCGTCAACACACCGACCACCGCGACCGCGAGGGCTGCCGCCGTGGCGGTCGCCCACAGGCGCGCCCGCACGTTGCCGAAGAACTCGACGTCACGGTCCAGCCACCGCCCGATGAACGCCCCGGCGGCAATCGGCACCACGAGGACGATGAACAGGATGGGCGGGTAGTCCGCCTCCTCGGGCAATGCTCCGAGGATCGGCACGAGGGGCATCAGACCCGGCTCGGCGGCCGCGGGTGAGATCACGGAGTCGATGGCCACGGAGAAGCCGGGGCCGGCCAGGAAGGCGAGCGCCCACGTCGCCGCGTTGCCCAGGAGCATGACCTGAAGCAGGACGATGACGGCCCCCTCCAGCAGGTTGAGGCCATAGTCCTCGTGGATCCGCAGCACGTCCGGTGCACTGACCAGCACAGCCAGCACGACCAGGACGAGCCCGAGGAGGAAAAGCATCGCCGCGCCGCGCCAGCCCGCCCGCCAGGCGAACGGCAGCCAGCTCGGGCCGCGGAGGAACCAGGCCCGCACGAACCCCGGCGCCTCGGGGTCCGTCGGTCGCACCAGCAGGTGGCCCAGCGCCAGGAGCGGGACCCACAGCGTGCCCGCCACCGCAGCCACCCCCGGCGCGACCGGTGCGCCAAGGGTCAGCAACGAGAAGACGGCACCCGCGCCGACGTAGCCGACCAGGAAGCCCGGCACGACTCCGCGCTGTGCGACCTGGCTCCACTCCGACGTCGCGACGACGGCTCGTTCATTCGCGATGAGCCGCCGAGCCCACCGGCCGGCGACGTAGACGAACAGGAGGAAGAGGAGCAACGGCGTCAAGGAGACCGTCACACCGCTCCCACCGATCGACTGTCCATGGCCCGAGAACCAGATGGCGGCCCCGACCTGCACGGCCGAGAACCACCCGAGCGTTCCCACCGGTGCCGCCAGCCAGCCCACGAGGGCAGGGAGGACGACGATGGCCAACGTGCCCGTCGCCGCCAGGGCGCCGGCCCGGATCGCCGCTGACCGGGCGCGCGAGGTGGCAAGGGCGGTGCGGGAACGGGACAGCTGACTCACTCCAGACGGGACCACTCGGGATCGACTCCCCCATGGTCACAAGGCGCCCGGTCCAGCGCGAGCACCCACGCCGACGCAACACACCTTCTGTTCCCGTGCCACCCCCATCTGCGGGCGGCCCCTGCACGCGGCACGAGGGTGCGTTGCGGCGGGAGAGGGCGGGAGGGCTGGGAGGCACGCCGCCCGCGGGAGCAAGCCCAGCGGCATACGGCCGGGACAGCGAAGGCGGCCACCCCGGGAGGGAGTGGCCGCCTTCGACGACTGCGGGAGCCTACTTGCCCAGGCCCTGCATGATCTCGCGCATCAGACCAGCCGTCTCGGACGGCGTCTTGCCGACCTTGACGCCGGCGGCCTCGAGGGCCTCCTTCTTGGCCTGCGCCGTGCCGGACGAGCCGGACACGATCGCGCCGGCGTGGCCCATCGTCTTGCCCTCGGGGGCGGTGAAGCCGGCGACGTAGCCGACGACCGGCTTCGTCACGTGGTCCTTGATGTAGGCCGCCGCGCGCTCCTCGGCGTCGCCGCCGATCTCGCCGATCATGACGATCGCGTCGGTGTCGGGGTCGTTCTGGAACGCCTCGAGGCAGTCGATGTGCGTCGTCCCGATGATCGGGTCGCCACCGATGCCGACCGCGGTGGAGAAGCCGAAGTCCCGCAGCTCGTACATCATCTGGTAGGTCAGCGTGCCCGACTTCGAGACGAGGCCGATCCGGCCGCCGCCAGAGATGTCCGCCGGGATGATGCCGGCGTTGGAGACGCCCGGCGTGATGAGGCCGGGGCAGTTCGGGCCGATGATGCGGGTCGTGCCCTTGGACTGGGCGTAGTTGAAGAACTCCGCCGTGTCCTTGACGGCGACACCCTCGGTGATGACGACCGCCAGCGGGATCTCGGCGTCGACGGCCTCGACCGCGGCAGCCTTGGTGAACTGCGCCGGGACGAAGATGACGGACACGTTGGCGCCCGTGGCCTCGATGGCCTCCTGGACGGTGCCGAAGACGGGCACCGACACGCCACCCTCGAAGTCGACGCTGGTGCCGGCCTTGCGCGGGTTGACGCCGCCGACGATGTTGGTGCCGGACTTGAGCATGCGCTGCGTGTGCTTCATGCCCTCGGAGCCGGTCATGCCCTGGACGATGACCTTGGAGTCAGCGTTGAGGAAAATTGCCATGGTTCGTCTGCCTCTTTCGGAAGTCTCAGGGTCAGTTCGCGGCCGCAGCCAGCTCGGCGGCCTTGCGGGCCGCGCCGTCCATGGTCTCTTCGATGATCACGCGCGGGTGGTTGCGCTCGGCAAGGATGCGGCGCCCCTCCTCGACGTTGTTGCCGTCGAGACGGACCACGAGCGGCCGGTCCTCCTCTGCACCGAGGGCGTCGAGCGCGCCGACGATGCCGTTGGCGACGGCGTCACACGCGGTGATGCCACCGAAGACGTTGACGAAGACGCTCTTGACCTGGGGGTCGGACAGGATGATGTGCAGGCCGTTGGCCATCACCTCGGCGGAGGCGCCGCCACCGATGTCGAGGAAGTTCGCCGGCTTCTGGCCGCCGAACTCCTCACCGGCGTAGGCGACCACGTCGAGCGTGCTCATGACGAGGCCGGCGCCGTTGCCGATGATGCCGACGGAGCCCTCGAGCCGGACGTAGTTGAGGTCCTTCGCCTTGGCCTCGGCCTCGAACGGGTCGGCGGCGGACTTGTCCTCGAGCGCCTCGTGGTCGGGGTGGCGGAAGCCGGCGTTGGCGTCGAGGCTGACCTTGCCGTCGAGCGCGATGATCTCGCCGTCCTCGGTCTTGACGAGCGGGTTGACCTCGACGAGCGTCGCGTCCTCGTCGCGGTAGACCTCCCACAGGCGGCCGAGCACCGGGACGATCTTGGCGGCCGTGTCGGCGTCGAAGCCGGCCGCGTCGACGATCTCCTGGGCCTTGGCCTCGTCGATGCCGACATTGGGGTCGACGGCGATCTTCGCGAGCGCCTCGGGCCGCTCCACGGCGAGC
>NZ_JAPFQL010000123.1 GCF_028446585.1 Intrasporangium calvum | reverse complement strand
GGGCCACTCGAGTCGGTGTGGGGGAGTGCGGGATGCGTCACGTCACTGCCCTCCCGCACCGCGAGGCTCGGTGGTTAGGGTGCTCACATGCTTGCTGTCTACGCCGCCAGTCAGTCGTCCACCGATCCGCTCTCGGGCCTCGTCGTCGGGGACCGGCCGGACCCAGAGGCCCGGGAGGGCTGGGTCAACGTGCGGCTTCGCACGGCAGGGCTGAACCACCACGACGTGTGGTCCCTGCGTGGAGTGGGCCTGCCCGCCGACCGCCTGCCGATGATCCTGGGCTGTGATGGCGCCGGCGTCGACGACGCCGGGAACGAGGTCATCATCCACGCCGTCGTCCCGTCGGACGGTTGGCAGGGGGACGAGACGCTCGACCCGAAGCGGACCCTGCTGTCCGAGCTGCACGACGGGACGCTGGCGGAGTACGTCGCCGTCCCTCGGGGCAACCTCGTGCCCAAGCCGGCCGACCTCTCGTGGGAGGCGGCGGCCTGCCTCTCCACTGCCTGGCTCACCGCCTACCGGATGCTCTTCACCAACTCGGGAGTCAAGCCGGGCGGGACGGTGCTGGTGCAGGGCGCCGGCGGTGGCGTGGCGACTGCGCTGATCCAGCTCGGTGCGGCGGCCGGCTATCGGATGTGGGCGACCTCGCGGGATGCGGGCAAGGCCGAGAAGGCCCTGAGCATCGGCGCGGACCGGGTCTTCGAGTCGGGCGAGCGGCTTCCCGAGCGGGTCGACGCAGTCATGGAGACGGTCGGCGCCGCCACGTGGTCACACTCCGTGAACTCGCTGCAACCGGGCGGCACCATCGTCATCTCGGGTGCGACGTCCGGGGATGCCCCGACCAAGGCCGAGCTGACGAAGATCTTCTTCAAGCAGCTCCGGGTCGTCGGATCCACCATGGGCACGCGCGACGAGCTCGCCCACCTGTCGCGCTTCGTCGTCCAGCAGGGGATCCGGCCGGTCATCGACAGCGTCCTGCCGCTCGCCGAGGCACGCGAGGGATTCGCGCGCATGGTCGAGGGTGACGTCTTCGGCAAGGTCGTCTTCACGGTCGACTGACCGGGCCGTGGCCCGGCGCTCTCGCGGCGGCGAGGGCGCCACGGTGGTCACGGTGGTCACGGTGGTCACGCGTGGGAATGCACGCTCGGCAGGGCGGTCACCGAAACGACGACGGAGCGGCCGTCGGCACTCGGCTGTCCGCTGGACCCGTGGAGCCCTTCGGACCACAGGGAGGCCTCCAGGCGTGCAGCGAGGCGCCCCAGCTCGAAGGGCGTGTCCGCCCCGAGCGTGACGGAGAGGCGGCCGACGTCCGCCGTGCCGCAGTCGACGGTCTGGAGTGCGACGCGCACGGCCCGACCCACGGCCTCCAGCCGGGTGGAGTCGGCTCGTGACGCGGGCGGGATCCCGACCGCTTCGGCCTCCGGTGTCCCGGGCTCGACGCCCAGCGCCGCGCGCACGGCTTCGACCCTGCCGTGGCCGAACCAGTCGTCCGGCCCGGTCCGCACGAGGTCCCGGCCGCGAGGCGCCGCCGGCACGTCGGTCTCGGGGACGTATCGGGCGAGCCCGCGAACGACTGCCGCGGGCACTGCCTGGACCTTCCCCTTGGCGAGGTCAGCAGCGGAGGCGATCTCGTCGGCGATCGCCCGGCTCGTCACCTCGAGGGGTCGACCGTCCGCATCGGTGCCGCCCCTGAGGTCGTCAGTGGCCTGGAGGCCGTGGAGCCCGAGCGCGAAGTCCACCTGGCCGATCCGCCAGGGACGCCCGGAGGTGTCGCTGAGGATGACCCCTACGCGCACGCCGTGCCGCCGGAGGAGCTCGTCCCGCAGGTCGCGGCAGACCGCATCCGGATCATGAGGCAGCAGCAGCCACCCACCGTGCCGGCCGGTGTTGGAGCCGTCGACCCCAGCGGCGGCCATGACGGGACCTGCCTTGGACCGGACGATGCGCGTGACGTGCGCCGGTGTGGCTCGCTCGGCCACGACGTAGTCCGTCTCGTTGGCGACGACACGGACCTTGTCGGGATCGTGGGTGACGAGACCGAGCGCCTTGCTGGCGATCTTGCTCGACACGACGACGATGTCACCCGTCTGGAGCCGGACCCCCGACGAACGCAGCCCTACCTCGAGCACGTCGGCCAGCGCATCGCCCTCCTCAACCTCCGGGATCCCCCTCAGAGGGGTGATGGTGACCGTGGAGGTCAGTCCGGGTCCCGCCGTCGGTCTGCTCATGGCCTGCTCTCGCCGCCCTTCTTCGCGGCGAGCTGCGAGGCGAGGCTCAGGGCAGCGCCGGCGATGTCGGCTGCCGCCTGGACCGAGCTCATGAGCAGCGGCCGCCGGACCAGGACCGGCCCCGACCCGGGCCGGGGCTCCTGCATGGCGTCGTCCGTCTCGACGAGCCAGCCGTCGAGGAAGTCCGCGTAGAGGCCGGCGACCCCCGCGCTGCTCGACTCGACACCCACGGTCTCGAGGCAGATATCGGCGTGTCCCCGGACCGGTCGACCGCCGATGAGCGGCGAGACCCCGACCACCGGTGCTCGGGTGCCCCGGAGGGCGTCGCGGACTCCGGGGACCCCGAGGATGATGCCGATGGACACGACCGGGTTGCTGGGGGGCAGGAGCACGACGTCGGCGTTGCGGATGGCCTCGAGGACGCCTGGTGCCGGCGCTGCAGAGTCCAGGCCCGCCACGACGAAACGCTCTGCGTCGATGGCCGCGCCGTGGCGGACCCACCACTCCTGGAAGTGGATGGCCCGTTGCTCACCGGCTTCCGTCACCACCACATGGGTCTCGACCGGCGCGTCGGTCATCGGCAGCAGCGTGACTCCCGCCTCGGGAAGCCCCCAGCGGTCCGCGAGGCGGGCGGTGACCGCGCTCAGCGGAACTCCCTGTCCCAGCAGCTGAGATCGGTAGATGTGCGTCGCGAGGTCCTTGTCGCCCAGGGAGAACCACTGCGGCGTGGCCCCGAGCGCGGCCAGCTCGACCGCCACGTGGTGCGACTCGTCGGAGCGGCCCCATCCCTGCCCCTCGTGCACGCTGCCTCCCAACGTGTAGAGGATCGTGTCGAGGTCGGGGCACACCCGGAGGCCGAAGAGGGTGATGTCGTCGCCGGTGTTGCCGATCACGGTGACCTGGGCACGGTCACTCGCTCGGGTGGTCGCCAGGTGCTCCAGGAGACCACGGAGGAAGCGGGCGCCGCCGACGCCGCCGGCCAGGGCTGTGATGCGCATGCCGACGATCTTCTCAGGGACCGGTCGGCCGCCAGCAGAGCGGCATCGGGGTCGTCGAGAAAACGGGGTGTGTGTCGATGCGGTGCGGGGTAAGGAGCCTGTCGTGAGCGGGTCGGACGAGACGCGGAGGAGGGGTCGAGGCGCAGCCCTATCAGACCCCGCACCCGGCAGGCAAATATCATCATACGGCTTGACGTGGCGTGCATGACACGCTTGTAATTTCATTGTTGTACTTGTCAGTTGCCCCGGATCGGGCAGGCCAGCTCGGGTGGAGCAGCCGGCAGGAGGACGCGCAGTGCTGACATGAGGAAGTCAGGGTCGAGGAGGGGTCATGCACGAGCTGATGTTGGTGATGTCGGAGGAGAGCGGACAAGGCGGTGAGCTCTCATGGCAGGAGCGGTCGCTGTGCGCCCAGACCGACCCGGAGGCGTTCTTCCCGGAGAAGGGCGGCTCCACACGCGAGGCCAAGAAGGTCTGCGTGGGATGTGAGGTGCGCGCCGAGTGCCTCGAATACGCTCTCGCGAACGACGAGCGGTTCGGCATCTGGGGTGGCCTCTCGGAGCGTGAGCGTCGCAAGCTGAAGAAGCGCGCGGTCTGAGGATGCGGGCCGTGCCCGGGGGCCGCATCGGGACCCGGGCGGAGGAGCGCAGTGCCTGACCTGAGCCACGGACACACGTCGCCCTCCGGCGCCGGAGCAGCCGCCTCGTCCGTCCCCCCCTCCACGGGACGAGCGGCTGTCTCGGAGCCGGTGGTCGTTCGACAGGCCGTGAGCGCGGTCGTGCTGGTGCGCGACGGTGCCGCCCGGCTGGCGAGGTGTCTGGACGCACTCGCCGCTCAGACGGTGCTGCCCAGCCGACTGCTCATCGTCGACGTGGCGAGCAGCGACACCTCGATGGCCATCGCCCAGGCGCACTCCAGGGTGCGGCACGCGATCCGCGACGTGCAGATCCACCGCATCGATCAACCGGTGCCCGACGGTGTCGCCATCAACCTCGCCGCGGCCGAGCTGGCACCCCTCGAGCAGCCGGACGACGCACCCGCCGCGACGTCCGAGTGGCTGTGGGTCGTCCCGGACCGGGCCGTGCCCCTGTCGACCGCTCTGGAACGGCTGCTGGACGCCGCGGGGAGGTCTCCTTCCGTCGGCGTGGCGGGCCCCAAGGTCGTCGACGCGGCGGATCCGCGGCGTCTCGTGTCGCTCGGCCTGCAGGTCACGCGGACCGGACGGCTGATGGCGTCCCCCAAGCCCGGGGAGGCCGACCAGGGCCAGCACGACCAGCGCGAGGACGTCCTGGCCGTCACCTTGAGCGGGATGATCATCCGCAGGGACGTGCTTGCCGACCTCGGCGGCTTCGACCCGGCCTTCGACGGCGTCGGCGCCGACCTCGACCTCGGATGGCGAGCCCACCTGGCCGGGCACCGGGTGATCGTGGTGCCCGGGGCCACCGTGCTGAGGGTGGGCCAGACCGAGGTGCGCGACCGTGCTGCAGACCAGGTGGCGTCGCCGGACGGACGGCGCAGCCGCCGAGCGGCACGCAGGGTGGCCCTGGCCCGCTGCTCGCTGGCGGCCATGCCGTTCATGGCCACGTGGATCGCGCTGTCCTCCCTCACTGCGGCCTTGGTCCTGCTCCTGGCCAAACGCCCGCGCGCAGCCTGGCGTGAGCTGGGGGACCTCGGCGCACTGCTCCGGCCGGCTGCCGTCCTCGGAGCGCGCTGGCGAGGACGACGCACTCGCCGCCTCCGCGGCAGCGACCTGCGCACCCTCTTCGTCTCGCCGGTGGCGGCTGCGCGATCGACCCTGGACCACATCCAGGACTCCATCACCCCGGAGCGAGCGCGTCCCCGTCGCGAGGCAGCGCCCACCACGGAGACCGGGCCGACGTCGGACGAGTCCGAGGCCTTCGGGGTGCTCCCACCTGCCCTCGGGCAACGGATCGCCACCCATCCCGGCGTCGTCGCAGTGACGACGACTCTGCTCGTCAGTGTGATCGCCTGGCGCGACGGGCTCCGGGCCGGAGCGTTGTCGCCGACGGGGACCGGCCTGGCCGGTGGTGAGCTGCGCCCCGTCGCCAGCGACTCGTCCGGCCTGTGGCATGCCTTCTGGGACGCGTGGCACGGCTCCGGGCTCGGCTCCGGCGGGGAGTCAGGTCCGCACCTGGCCGTGCTGGCCGCCGTCACCTGGGTCGCCGAGCTGCTGCCGGGGATGTCGGAGAGCCGCTCCACCGTCGGGGTGACTTTGGCCTGGCTGCTCTTCCTGGCGCCCGCGCTGTCCGCCTGGTCCGCGTATCTCGCGTCCAGGGTCCTGTCCGTCCCCCGCAGTGCGAGGGCCGTCGTGGCCCTTGCCTGGGCCAGCTCCTCCGTCCTCACGACCGCCGTCGCCGACGGGCGACTCACTGCGGCCCTGGGGCATGTCCTGGTCCCGTTCGTGCTGGCCGGTTTCGCCCTCGCAGCCAGGCGGCACGGCAGCTACACCGCCACCTTTGCGACGGCACTCGCCGTGGCCCTGCTGGCCGCGGTCGAGCCCCCATACCTTGCGCTCACCTCTGCCGCCGCCCTCGGCCTCCTGGTGTTCGGGCCCGGCACGCGTCGGCTGCGGGCCCTGGTGCTGCTGCTCGCGCCGCTGGCCGTGCTTGCGACGTGGACCGGCTCGGTCATCGCCGACTGGCGGCTCCTCCTGTCCGGCCCGGGGCTGCTCTCCACGGTGACCACGACTCCTCCGTGGCAGATGGTCCTGGGCCACCCCGGCCATCCCGGCCAGCCGGCGGGCCAGGAGTCCGCGACGTCGTCGACTCTCCTCGATGCCGCCGCAGGCGTGGCGGTGTGGGCGGCGCTCCCTCTCCTCGCCGTGGGCGTCCTCGGCTACGCACGGCGGGCCGCGGGTCGGGGCGAGAGCGTGGGTCTCGCGATCACCGCTCTGGCGGGCCTCACCGGGCTGTCTGTCGCGCTGGGGTCCGGGCGCTTCGTGCTGGGCTCGGCCGAGACCGGAGTCGGGACCTCCGGCGCGGCACATCTGTGGGCCGGAGCGGGACTGCAGCTCTGGGTCGCCGCGGTCCTCGTCGGCATCCTCGTCGCCAGTCGCCCGGCGGTCGTGGCCCCGGGTGCGCGGCCCACCGCGTCGCTGCCGGGCCGGTGGCTGGTGGCGGGCAAGGTGGGCCGCTCGGCGGCGCTGCTCGTTCCCGTCCTTGTCCTGCTCACCGTCTGGGGCGCCGCGGGTTTCAGCCGGACCCTGACCGTGGACGAGGCCAGACTTCCGGCCGTTGCCGTCGAGCAGTCGAAGGACCCACTCAGCAACCGGCTGCTGCTGCTGCGTCCCAGCGACGAGGTGGTGGACTTCGTCCTCGTGGGCCGCGAGCCGGGACACCTGCTTCGGGATCTCGACCGCCCCGCGAGTGCCGACGACCGGTCGCTCGTCGACGTGACGGCTCGTCTCGTCGGCGGCCGGGCCACCGACGTACGTGAGGCCGACGAGCTCGTGCAGTGGGGGATCGGCTTCGTCCAGGTCCAGGCGGGGCCGGACAACCCGCTCACCCGGCGGTTGGACGCCACCGAGGGACTCAGCCGACTCGGCTCGAGCGACCAGGGGATCCTGTGGAGGGTCGTGCCGCAGGACACGGCGCCGGGTGCCGCACCTGCGGCGGCGCCGTCTCGGGTGCGAGTCGTCGATGCCGACGGGCGCCACCTGGCCCTGGTGCCCACGCGCGGGCCCCACGGGGCCGTGGAGGAGCGTGTGTCACCAGGACCGCAGGGCCGACTCCTGGTCGTCGCTGAGCCCCTCGAATGGGCGCGGCACGCCGTCGTCTCCGTCGGAGGCGAGGTGCTGCAGCCCGTATCCGGCTCCGCGCTGCCCTCCTACGCGCTGCCGCCCGGAGGTGGCCTGCTCCGGATCGACCTGGCGGCCTCACAACCGTGGCTCCGCCTCGGCCAGGGCCTTGCGCTCGCGTTCGTCATCTTCATGGCACTGCCCTTCGGGAACCGTCGGTCAAGGAGGTCCCCGTCATGAGCCCCGCGCGCCCCCTGGGCCGACTCGCGGCAGCCGCTCGTCTGCCGCGTTCCTGGAGCCGGGCCGGAGTGTCCCGTGCGGCCCTCATCACCGTGGCGGCAGCCGCGCTGACGGTGGCCGCGGGAACCATTGACGACACCGTCGAGCTCGCGCGCCCCAACGAGCGGACCGGGGTGCCGCAGGCCTCCGAGATGCTCGTCGAGTCGGCAGCGCTCGTCTGCCCCGGCCAGCAGCGGGTCGGAGTGCCGGGCATGCGCGACGTGCCCGGGGCG
>NZ_JAPFQL010000122.1 GCF_028446585.1 Intrasporangium calvum | reverse complement strand
CGGCCCAGCGGGCTTTCCGGGTGTGACGTGGTTCGGGGCGGCGCCGGGCGAGCCGCTCGCTAGGGTTGCCGTATGAGCGAAGCACCCCACGTCGACACGCCCTCCGAGCCGACCGAAGAGCCGACCGAAGAGCCGACCGTCGAGCCGACCGAGGCGACCGCCCTGGCCACTGTCATCGTCCTCACCGAGGAGGCCCTCAAGCCGGTGGACGTCGACAAGATCGTCGGCCTGCACGCGGAGGACGAGGCCGAGGAGACCTACCGGGTGCTCGTTCCCGCGGACACCGACCGCAACATGCTCAGCGCCTTCCTCAACCACCTCAGCCTCTTCGAGATGCGAGAAGCCCTCGAGGCGTTGCGTCCCGTCGACCGCGAGGGCGCGCACGCCGATGCCCAGACGGCGCTGGCCCGCAGCGTCGAGGAGTTCGAGAAGCGGGGCCTGACGGTCACCGGCGAGGTCACGGGCGACGACCCGATGCCGACCCTCCTCGCCGAGGTTGAGCGTCTCAACGCCCGCGAGGTCGTCGTCGTCACCGAGCCGCACGCCGTGGAGGACACCTTCCACACGGACTGGGCGTCGCAGGCGCGCGAGGTGCTGGGCGTGCCGGTGCTGCACATCTACGCCGGTGACTGGAGGCTCGGCTGACCGGCACTCCGGGATGCTCGTTCGAGGTATCGCCCGACCGCTGGTGGTCGCGTATTACCTTCAACCGGGCCGGGAGCGCAAGGGTCACGGATTTGGTGGGCGTGGCGTGCGCCGGTACGCTTGAACACTGTGTCTGAGACATGCGCTCAGGCATGCGCGATGACGGCTTCGGTGCCCTGTCCGTCGGCCACGGCCGAGGCGACATCACTGCGGTCAAGAGCGAACCTTCCACCGGGCAATCCACGAGGTCGAACTCGTGGGGAGTGCGGGTGGGAGCACCGCGTCCGACACGCCCGACCTCGGGGGTCGAGGATGCGAACAGCCAAGGAGTCGGCCCGGCAGGGTCGGCACGACAACAGCAACGTTACGGAGTAACCAGGTTGCCTACCATCAACCAGCTGGTCCGCAAGGGCCGCGAGGACAAGGCCTCCAAGGCCAAGACCCCGGCGCTCAAGGGCTCGCCCCAGCGCCGCGGTGTGTGCACCCGCGTGTACACCACCACCCCCAAGAAGCCGAACTCTGCCCTCCGGAAGGTCGCTCGTGTGCGGCTCTCCAGCGGCATCGAGGTCACGGCCTACATCCCGGGCGTCGGCCACAACCTGCAGGAGCACTCCATCGTGCTCGTCCGCGGTGGTCGTGTGAAGGACCTCCCCGGTGTTCGCTACAAGATCGTCCGCGGCACCCTCGACACCCAGGGTGTCAAGGGCCGCAAGCAGGCTCGTAGCCGCTACGGCGCGAAGAAGGAGAAGGGCTGATGCCTCGTAAGGGACCCGCTCCGAAGCGTCCGCTGGTCGTCGACCCGGTCTACGCCAGCCCGCTCGTGACGCAGCTCGTCAACAAGATCCTCCTCGACGGCAAGAAGTCGATCGCCGAGACGATCGTCTACGGCGCCCTCGAGGGTGTCCGCGCCAAGACCGGCACCGACCCCGTCGCGACGCTCAAGCGTGCGCTCGACAACGTCAAGCCGGCCATGGAGGTCAAGTCCCGCCGGGTCGGTGGCGCCACCTACCAGGTGCCGATCGAGGTCAAGCCGGGCCGCTCCACGACGCTGGCCCTGCGCTGGCTCGTCGGCTACTCCCGTCAGCGTCGCGAGAAGACGATGACCGAGCGCCTCATGAACGAGATCCTCGACGCGTCCAACGGCCTCGGCGCCGCGGTGAAGCGTCGCGAGGACACGCACAAGATGGCCGAGTCCAACAAGGCCTTCGCGCACTACCGCTGGTGACAGCAGGCCGGGGGTGTGCCGCTGGGCTCGCTCAGTGGCACACCCCCGGACCGAGCCCTACCGCGCTCCCTGGCGGATCGGCTCCCGAGACTTTCCCCCACACGAATGAGATGAGACAACTGACGTGGCACTCGACGTCCTGACGGACCTGAACCAGGTCCGCAACATCGGCATCATGGCGCACATCGACGCCGGCAAGACGACGACGACCGAGCGTGTGCTCTTCTACACCGGTGTCAACCGCAAGATCGGTGAGACGCACGACGGTGCGTCGACGACCGACTGGATGGAGCAGGAGAAGGAGCGCGGCATCACGATCACGTCCGCCGCGGTCACCTCCTTCTGGAACGGCACCCAGATCAACATCATCGACACGCCCGGCCACGTCGACTTCACGGTCGAGGTCGAGCGGTCGCTGCGCGTCCTCGACGGCGCCGTCGCGGTCTTCGACGGCAAGGAGGGCGTCGAGCCCCAGTCCGAGACCGTGTGGCGTCAGGCCGACAAGTACGACGTCCCCCGCATCGCGTTCGTCAACAAGATGGACAAGCTCGGCGCGGACTTCTACTTCACCGTGCAGACCATCAAGGACCGGCTCGGCGCCGAGCCGCTCGTCCTCCAGCTGCCGATCGGCTCGGAGAGCGAGTTCGTCGGCGTCGTCGACCTCATCCACATGCGGGCCCTGGTCTGGCCGGGCGACGCCAAGGGTGACGTCACCATGGGCGCCAAGTACGAGATCCAGGAGATCCCGGCCGACCTCAAGGAGAAGGCCGAGGAGTACCGCCACCAGCTCGTCGAGCGCGTCGCCGAGTCCGACGACGACCTCATGGAGAAGTACCTCGGTGGCGAGGACCTCACCCCCGAGGAGCTCAAGGGCGCGATCCGCAAGCTCACGGTCAACTCGGAGCTCTACCCCATCCTGTGTGGGTCGGCCTTCAAGAACCGTGGCGTCCAGCCGATGCTCGACGCGGTCGTCGACTACCTCCCCTCGCCGCTCGACGTGCCCGCCATGATCGGGCACAAGCCGGGCCACGAGGAGGTCGAGCTCACCCGCAAGCCGAGCAAGGACGAGCCGTTCTCCGCGCTCGCCTTCAAGGTCGCCACGCACCCGTTCTTCGGCACGCTCACCTTCATCCGGGTCTACTCCGGGCACATCTCCTCCGGCACCCAGGTCATGAACTCGACCAAGGGCAAGAAGGAGCGCATCGGCAAGCTCTTCCAGATGCACGCCAACAAGGAGAACCCGGTCGACGAGGCGATGGCCGGTCACATCTACGCGGCCATCGGCCTCAAGGACACGACCACCGGCGACACGCTCTGCGACCTGCAGGACCCGATCGTCCTCGAGTCGATGACGTTCCCGGAGCCGGTCATCCAGGTGGCCATCGAGCCGAAGACGAAGAGCGACCAGGAGAAGCTGTCCACGGCCATCCAGAAGCTCTCCGCCGAGGACCCGACCTTCCAGGTCCACCTCGACGACGAGACCGGCCAGACGATCATCGCCGGCATGGGCGAGCTTCACCTCGACATCCTCGTCGACCGGATGAAGCGTGAGTTCAAGGTCGAGGCCAACGTCGGCAAGCCGCAGGTGGCCTACCGCGAGACGATCCGCCGGGCCGTCGAGAAGTACGACTACACCCACAAGAAGCAGACCGGTGGCTCGGGCCAGTTCGCCAAGGTCCAGGTGACCATCGAGCCGCTCGTCGACGCCGAGGGTGGCGAGCTCTACGAGTTCGTCAACGCCGTCACCGGTGGTCGCGTCCCGCGCGAGTACATCCCGTCGGTCGACGCCGGTATCCAGGACGCCATGCAGTACGGCGTGCTCGCCGGCTACCCGCTCGTCGGGATCAAGGCGACCCTGCTCGACGGTGGGTACCACGACGTCGACTCCTCGGAGATGGCGTTCAAGATCGCCGGCTCGATGGTGCTCAAGGAGGCCGTCCGCAAGGCCGACCCCGTGCTCCTCGAGCCGATGATGGCCGTCGAGGTCCGCACCCCTGAGGACTACATGGGTGACGTCATCGGCGACATCAACTCCCGCCGTGGCCACATCCAGGGCATGGACGACGTGAGCGGCGCCAAGGTCGTTCGTGGCCTCGTCCCGCTGTCCGAGATGTTCGGCTACGTCGGCGACCTGCGTTCCAAGACGCAGGGTCGCGCGAGCTTCTCCATGGAGTTCGACTCCTACGCAGAGGTCCCCAAGGCCGTTGCCGAGGAGATCATCAAGAAGACCCGCGGCGAGTGACTTTCGGGGCTTCCCCGATAGGCTCTCCCGAGGTAACCACGGGATTCAACACCCCACATCACAACCCAACAGCGCCACGTCCTGCCCTGGTCGTACGGCGTAACACTATGAAGTCCTGAGGAGGACCACAGTGGCGAAGGCAAAGTTCGAGCGGACCAAGCCGCACGTCAACATCGGCACCATTGGTCACATCGACCACGGCAAGACGACGCTGACGGCTGCGATCTCCAAGGTCCTGCACGACAAGTACCCGGACCTCAACCCCCAGTTCGCGTTCGAGGACATCGACAAGGCTCCCGAGGAGCGCCAGCGCGGTATCACGATCTCGATCGCGCACATCGAGTACCAGACGGAGGGTCGTCACTACGCCCACGTCGACTGCCCCGGTCACGCTGACTACGTCAAGAACATGATCACGGGTGCGGCTCAGATGGACGGCGCGATCCTCGTGGTCGCCGCGACGGACGGCCCCATGCCGCAGACGCGTGAGCACGTCCTCCTGGCCAAGCAGGTCGGCGTTCCCTACATCGTCGTGGCGCTCAACAAGGCCGACATGGTCGACGACGAGGAGATCCTCGAGCTCGTCGAGATGGAGGTCCGTGAGCTCCTCTCGTCCTACGAGTTCCCGGGCGACGACCTGCCGGTCGTCAAGGTCTCGGCGCTCAAGGCCCTCGAGGGCGACGCTGAGTGGGGCCAGTCGGTCCTCGACCTCATGGACGCGGTGGACACCTACATCCCCGAGCCCGAGCGCGACATCGACAAGCCGTTCCTCATGCCCGTCGAGGACGTCTTCACGATCACCGGTCGTGGCACGGTCGTCACCGGCCGTATCGAGCGCGGTGTCCTCAAGGTCAACGAGGAGGTCGAGATCGTCGGCATCCACACCGGCCCGCCCACCAAGACCACGGTCACCGGTGTCGAGATGTTCCGCAAGCTCCTCGACGAGGGTCGCGCGGGCGAGAACGTCGGCCTGCTCCTTCGCGGTGTCAAGCGCGAGGACGTCGAGCGTGGCCAGGTCGTCGTGAAGCCGGGTTCCATCACCCCGCACACCGACTTCGACGCGCAGGTCTACATCCTGTCCAAGGACGAGGGCGGCCGTCACACGCCGTTCTACGACAACTACCGTCCGCAGTTCTACTTCCGTACCACGGACGTGACGGGTGTCGTGCACCTGCCCGAGGGCACCGAGATGGTCATGCCCGGCGACAACACCGACATGAAGGTCGAGCTCATCCAGCCGATCGCCATGGAGGAGGGCCTCAAGTTCGCCATCCGCGAGGGTGGCCGCACGGTCGGCGCCGGCCGCGTCATCAAGATCAACAAGTGATCTGACGCAACAACTCCGGGAGGGCCCGGTCCGCTTCGGCGGGCCGGGCCCTTTCGCATCCCCGCGTGGGCGCGGGGCGAGCTCAGCGGCATACGGGCGGGGCAGAGGGCGCGCAGCGCGGGGGATAGGGTCGGGTCCCATGGCGCACGCGTTCGACACCGACATCGAGGCCCAGGGGCTGATCGACTTCGTCGACGCCTCGCCGACCCCCTTCCACGCGTGCGCGCAGGCGGCGGCGCGGCTGGGCGAGGCCGGCTTCACCGAGGTCGTCGAGTCGGAGCCGTTCCCGACGGAGCCGGGCGCCCACTTCCTCGTGCGCGGCGGCTCGCTCATCGCGTGGGACACGAGGGGCCCGTATGCCGCTGGGCTGGGTCCCGCTGCCGGCTTCCGGGTCGTCGGCGCGCACACGGACAGCCCCAACCTGCGGATCAAGCCCAACCCCGACCACCTCAAGGCCGGCTGGCAGTCGTTGGGCGTCGAGGTCTACGGCGGGCCGCTGCTCAACTCCTGGCTCGACCGCGACCTCGGCCTGGCCGGACGGGTGGCGGTGCGTGGTGAGGGAGGGAGAGCGGTCGAGACCAGGCTCTTCCACGACACGACGGCCCTGCTGCGGGTCGCGCAGCTCGCCATCCACCTGGACCGCGAGCAGAACGAGGGCCTGACCCTCAACCGGCAGCAGCACCTCGAGCCGCTGTGGGGCCTGGGGGACACGCCCGGCGACTTCCGCGGCTACCTCAGCGAGCAGATCGGCGTGCCCGCCGGCGACATCCTCGGCTGGGACGTCATGACGCACCCGATCGAGGCGTCGCGCAGGCTGGGTCGGCGTCGCGAGCTCGTGGCCGCGCCTCGGCTCGACAACCTCGCCACCTCCTACGCGGGCGTGCGGGCGCTCCTCGATGCTGCGGCCACCGAGCCGGCCCTCGTGCCGGTTCTCGTGCTCTTCGACCACGAGGAGATCGGCAGCACCTCGGAGCGCGGCGCCATGTCGACGCTGCTGCCGTCGGTGCTCGAGCGGATCGTGCTCGCCGCGGGCGGGTCACGGGAGGACTACTGGCGCGCCCTCGCGACCACCGTCATCGCGAGCGGCGACATGGCGCACGCGACGCACCCCAACTACGCCGACCGGCACGAGCCCCTGCACCAGATCTTTGTCAACGGCGGACCGGTCCTCAAGGTCAACGCCAACCTGCGCTACGCGACCGACTCGGTCGGGGAGGCCGCTTTCCGGCTGGCCTGCGAGCAGGCCGGCGTGCCCATGCAGAGCTTCGTCATCCGCACCGACCTGCCGTGCGGCTCCACGGTGGGTCCGATGACGTCGGCGCTGACCGGTGCCACGACCGTCGACTTCGGCGCGCCCCTGCTGTCGATGCACAGCGCCCGCGAGCTGTGCGGTGCGGAGGACCCGGCGATGTATGCCGCGGCGCTGTCGGCCTTCCTCGCGCCGGCATAGCACAGGGAGCTCGTGGACAACGAGCGCGGGACTGGACCGAAAGCGAATCGCCGCCGGTCGGCGGACCGCGGCCGTACTGTGAGCAGATGGAGCTCGTGGAGCGGGAGGCTCCCTTAGCAGAGCTGACCGCGCTGTTCGCCAGCGCTGCTCGTGGCCAGGGCGCGCTGGTCCTGGTGGGTGCCGAGGCAGGCCTCGGCAAGTCCTCCCTCCTCACGGAGTTCTGTCGGGGCCTGGGACCACGCGTGCCGGTGATCTGGGGTGCCTGTGACCCGCTCCTGACCCCCCGCCCCCTGGGGCCGTTGCGCGACATGGCGGCCGCGGGCCACCTGCCGACGGCGCTCGTCGACGGCGACACGCACCGCCATGACCTCTTCTCGGCTGTGCTCGGGCTGTTGGTGGTTCCTTCGGTCATGGTGATCGAGGACCTGCACTGGGCGGACGACAGCACGCTCGATCTGGTGCGCTTCGTCGGTCGCCGCATCCGCTCCACGCGGTCGCTCGTGATCCTCACCTTCCGCGACGAGGCTCCGTCCGGACCGCTTCGCTCGGTGCTCGGGGACCTGGGGGCCTCGGGGCAGAGCCGGCGGCTGCACCTGCAGCCGCTGTCCGTGGCAGGGGTGGCGAGGATCGTCGCGAACCTTCCCCTGGATCCGGGCAGGCTGCACGACCTGACCGCAGGGAACCCCTTCTAC
>NZ_JAPFQL010000121.1 GCF_028446585.1 Intrasporangium calvum | reverse complement strand
CCGCTCCCCCGGTGACGACGAGGGGTCGCGCCAGCGCACCGGCGAGCACCTCGCGCCACAGAGCACTGCGGAACACGCCGCCGGTCGCGCGGATCGCGCTCACGGGGGTGACGTCGTCGAGCCCGTCGAGGACGGTGGCGAGCTGGAAGGCGACTCCCTCGACCGCGGCGCGGACGAAGTGCCCGCGGGTGTGGTGCTGGCGGATGCCGAGGAACGCGCCGCGCAGGTCGGCGTCCCAGAGGGGGCCGCGCTCGGCGAGGAGGAAGGGCAGCATGACCAGGCCCTCGCTGCCGGGCTCGACCTGCTCCGCGAGCGCGAGCACCTCGGCGTCGCCGACCGGGAGCCGCGAGGGGTCCGGTGTCGAACCAGGTCGCTCCGCGGCGAAGACAGAGCCCGCCCACCGGACGACGGCGCCGCCGTTGCTGATGGCGGTGCCGACGACCCAGGCGTCGTCGGTCAGGGCGTAGCAGAAGAGCCGGCCGGAGGGGTCGCTGCGCGGGCCGTCGACGACGAGCCGGAGCGCTCCGCTGGTGCCGAGGGAGAGGCCGGCGATGCCCGGGCGGATCGCCCCGGTGCCGAGGTTGCCCAAGGGGCCGTCTCCCGCACCCAGGACGACCGGTGTGCCCGCGGGCAGACCCACGCGCGAAGCCGTTCCACGCGAGAGCGGAAGGCTGGCGGTCGTGGAGCGAATGGGAGGCAGCTGGTCGGGGCGGACGCCCGCGAGGTCGAGCGCCTCGACGTCCCACGCGCGGTGCTCGATGGACAGCAGACCGGTCCCGCTCGCTGAGGAGAGCTCGGTGACGAGCTGCCCGGTGAGGGCGAGGAGGACGACGTCCTTGAGCCCGACCCAGGAGCGCGCCGACCGGGTGAGCTCGGGCTCGTGCTGGGAGAACCAGCGCAACTTGGTCAGCGGCGACATCGAGTGGACGGGCGTGCCACTGCGCCGGTGCAGGGATGCGGCGAGGGGGGTGGCCCGCAGCTCGCGGGCCACCTCACGGGCCCGGGCGTCGGCCCAGGTGACGATCGGGGTGAGTGGTCGATCCGCGTCGTCGAGGGCCACGAGGCCGTGCATGGCCGAGCTCACCGACAGGGCGAGGACCTCGGCGCCGTCGAGCTGCGCGACGACGTCAGCCAGGGAGCGGAGCATCGCGTCGAGGACGACGTCGACGTCCTGGACGCGCCACCCGGACTGCGGTCGAACCAGCGGGTACTCCTGTTGGGCCGTCCAGCGCTGCAGGTGCCGTGTGCTGAGGCCGGCCTCCGGGTCCCCCGACCGGCTCGGGTCGAGGACCTCGAAGCCGACGACCTTCGCGGCAGTGGTGCCGACGTCGATCCCGATGACGACCTGACGTGTCATGAGCGGGGTCGGGCCACGAGGTCCTCGGCGAGCCGGAGGACCTCGGACTGGACCGCGTCTGCGTGGTCGCCGCCGGCCAGGTCGAGCCACGCCAAGGTGCGCCGCACGGCCTGCTCGAGCGTCCCGGCCGCGAGTGCGACGACCTCGTCCGCGTGGGCGTCCGTGACCGGCGCCCCGACGCCGCGAAGGTGCACGACCCAAGCGGCGACGAGACGGAGAGCACCCGGGTTCACGCGTCCCGCCGCGAGCCCGGCCCGGACCACGGGCACGGCCCGGATCGGGATCTTCTGGGAGCCGTCGGCCGCGATCTGGGCGAGCAGGTGGCGGATCGACGGGTTGCCGTAGCGAGCCAGCAGCGCGGCGCGGTAGTCCCGCACCTCCTCCGCAGGCAGCGGCAGGTGGCCCGACGCGGCGTCCCACCACTGCTCGACCCACGAGCGCACCTCGGGGTCGGCGATGGCGTCGGCAACGGTCTCGTGGCCGAGCACGGACGCGGCGTAGGCCATGAGGGAGTGCGAGCCGTTGAGGAGCCACAGCTTGCGCTGCTCGAAGGGGCGCACGTCGTCGACGAAGCGCGCGCCGGCGGCCGCCCAGTCGGGGCGCCCGGCCGGGAAGTCGCCGGCGAGGACCCACTCGGAGAACGGCTCCGTGGGCACCGTCTCCGGGTCATCAACACCGAGCAGCCGGGCCACCTCGGCGCGGTCGTCATCCGTCGTGCGCGGGGTGATGCGGTCGACCATCGTCGTGACGAAGGAGACGTGCGCGCCGAGCCACGCGTCGAGGGAGGGGTCGACCGCGGCCGCGAGGTCGCGCACGACCCTGGAGACCATCTCGCCGTTGTCCGGCACGTTGTCGTTGGGCACGACGGCCAGGGCACCCGCGCCGGCGGCGCGCCGGGCGAGCAGTCCGGCCACGAGCCGGCCCGGCGTCGTGACCACGGGGGCACCAAGCGGGTCGTCCCGCAGGGAGGAGATGTCGGAGGCGACGTCGGCCGCGGTCGTGTCGAGCCCGCCCGTGGCGTTCCGTCGGTAGCCGGCCTCGGTCACCGTCAGCGTGACGACGGCCAGCTGCGGGTCGGCGAAGTAGCGGCGCAGAGCCTCGAGGTCATCGGCAGCGTGGACCGCGCTCAGGCTGGAGATGACCTCGGGACGCGCTCCCTCGGGTCCGCGGACGAGCAGCGTGTAGAGCCCGTCCTGCGCCGTCAGGGCCTCGGCCGTGGCCGGCGAGCGGCCCGTGAAGGCTGCGATCCCCCAGCCTGCGACATCCGAGGCGTGCTCGGTGTACCAGGCCGCGTGCGCGCGGAAGAAGTTGCCGACGCCGAGGTGGACGATCCGCACGGGCGCGGCAGGGCGCCCGTCCGTGCGACGACTCAGCCGACGCGCACGCCCGCTCTCGCTGGGACCGGGCCCAGCGGCATACGACGTGCTCACAGCTTGAAGGTCTTCCGCGGGATCGTCGTGACCAGGTCGATCGCGGTCTCGAGCGCCTCCTCCTCGTCGAGCCGGTGTTCGGCGACGAGCTGGGCCAGGTAGGCGCTGTCGAGGCGACGCGACATGTCGTGGCGAGCGGGGATGGACATGAAGGCCCGCGTGTCGTCGATGAACCCCGACGTGCGGTAGAACCCGGCGGTCTCGGTCGCCGCGCCACGGAACCGGCGGATCGCCTCCGGCGCGTCGAGGAACCACCAGGGCGCCCCGACGTAGACGCTGGGGTAGAAGCCCGCCAGCGGCGCGATCTCGCGCGAGTACACCGTCTCGTCCAGGGTGAACAGGACGAGGTGGAAGCCGTCCGCGGTGCCGAAGCGGTCGAGCAGCGGCTGCAGGCCCCGGGTGAACTCGGTGGCGTAGGGGATGTCGTGGCCGGTGTCCGGGCCGAACCGCTCCAGCGTCGCCGTGTGGTGGTTGCGGTGCACCGCCGGGTGCAGGGTCATCACGAGCCCGTCCTCGGTCGCCATTCGCGCCATCTCGACGAGCATGTGCCGCCGGAAGGCGGTCGCCTCGGCCTCGGTCGCCTCGCCACGCAGTGCCGCGGCGTAGATCCGGGCCGCCTCTGCCTCGTCCAGCGAGAGCGTCACGACATCCGCGTGGCTGTGGTCCGACGAGACGGCGCCGAGCGCCTTGAAGGTCCGGCGGCGCTCCTCGAGCGCGGCGAGGTAGCCGGCGTAGCTGCCGGTGTCGATGCCCGCGGCGCGACCGAGGGCTGTGGCCAGCTCGGCGAAGTCGGCGCGTGCGGGCTCCAGGTAGCGGTCGGGCCGGAACGTCGGGATGACGCGGCGCGTGAAGGCCGGGTCCTCCCGGAGCGCGGCGTGGTGACGCAGGTCGTCGGCCGGGTCGTCGGTCGTCGCGAGCACCGCGATGTCGAACCGGTCCAGCAGCGCCCGCGGCCGGAAGTCCGGGGAGGCGAGCCGCTCGGCGATCTGGTCGTAGATCGCATCGGCCGTGTCGACGTGCAGGCGCTGCCCGATGCCGAAGACCTCACCGAGCTCGCTCTCGAGCCAGAACCGGCTCGGGGTGCCCCGGAAGGCCGGCCAGTGCTCGGCGAGGAGGCGGAAGGCGCGGCGGGACTGCGTCTCGTCGAGGGTGCCCCCGCCGACGCCGAGCTCCTCCAGGGCGACACCCTGCGCGTGGAGCAACCGGTAGATGTAGTGGTCCGGCGAGATGAGCAGGGACGTCGGGTCCCCGAAGGGCACATCGTCTGCCAGCCACTGCGGCGGCACGTGACCGTGCGGCGAGATGATCGGCAGGTCGCGGACAGCCTCGTGGAGACGGCGGGCCACCGACCGCACCGCCGGGTCGGCGGGGAAGAGACGGTCCGGGTCGAGGACGAGCGGTCTGGCTGTCGCGGTCATGTCAACATCGTGGGGCGGCCGGACTCCGGGGACCACGTGTTGCCACGAGTTGCCAGCCGGGGTTGTCAGGGGCGGGGCGCCCCGTAACAGTGGGGGCCATGACGACCCAGACACCCGCCGCCCAGGAGTCCCCTGAGCAGGAATCCCCCGAGCAGGCCGCACGACGGGCCGCCCGGCTCGGCGGGCCGGACGGGGTCCTCGAGTCCGAGGCCGTCGAGCGCTTCATCGCCGAGCAGCTGGCCGGCACCGACCTCGACGGCAAGAGCGTGTGCATCGTGGTCCCCGACGCGACCCGGACGTGCCCGATGCCCTTGTTGCTCCGGGCCGTGCACCGGGCCCTGCACGGCCGCGTCTCGCGGATGACCACGCTGATCGCCCTGGGCACGCACCAGCCGATGAGCGAGGCGGCGCTCGCGCGGCACCTCGGCTACGCGGCCGGGCGGCTCGAGGAGACCTATCCGGGGATGACCGTCCTCAACCACGAGTGGTGGGAGCCCGAGACGTTCGCCGACCTCGGCACGATCCCGGCGGCACGGCTCGCGGAGCTCTCGGAGGGTCGCCTCTCGATGGACGTGCCGGTCCTGCTGAACCGGGCCGTCGTCGAGCACGACGTCGCCCTCGTGGTCGGTCCGGTGCTGCCGCACGAGGTCGTCGGGATCTCCGGTGGCAACAAGTACTTCTTCCCCGGCGTGGCCGGGCAGCAGATCATCGATGTCTCCCACTGGATCGGGGCCTTGATCACCTCGGCGGAGATCATCGGCACCACGGCGATCACGCCGGTGCGGGCGCTGATCAACGAGGGCGCCTC
The DNA here is from genome assembly GCF_028446585.1 of Intrasporangium calvum. Taxonomy (GTDB): domain Bacteria; phylum Actinomycetota; class Actinomycetes; order Actinomycetales; family Dermatophilaceae; genus Intrasporangium; species Intrasporangium calvum_A. The sequence goes on along the minus strand of NZ_JAPFQL010000121.1, from coordinate 2,758 downwards.
CCTGGTGCCGGCGCAGAAGCTCGCGTTCTGCATCGTCGGCGAGAGCGGCTCCCTCGACCTGCACTCGATCTCGTTCGGCGACACCGACGCGGCGTGGGCCAACGCCGCCCAGGTGTGCGCGGCCACCCACGTCACCTACCTCGACGAGCCCGTCCAGCGGGTCATCTCCGTCATCCCCACGATGTACGAGGACATCTGGACCGGGGCCAAGGGCTTCTACAAGCTCGAGCCGGCCGTGGCCGACGGCGGGGAGGTCATCCTCTACGCCCCGCACATCACCGAGATCTCGACGAGCCACCCGGAGATCAACGAGATCGGCTACCACTGCCGCGACTACTTCGTGAAGCAGTGGGACCGCTTCAAGCACCTCCACTGGGGCACGCTCGCCCACTCGACCCACCTCAGGGGAGCCGGCACGTACGACGCCGAGACGGGCGAGGAACGCCTGCGGGTCAAGGTGACCCTGGCGACCCGTATCCCCGAGGAGGTCTGCCGGGCTGCCAACCTCGGCTACCTGGACCCGGACTCCGTCGACCTCACGGCAGCCGAGGCCGACCCCGACACCTTCGTCGTGCCCAACGCCGGGGAGACGCTCTTCCGGCTGCGCTGACCGGTCGAGCGCCGCACCACGAGCCGGGCCGGCATGACGATCGGCTCACGGCTCGGCACCGCACCGCCGATCATCGCGACGAGGTTCTTGACCGCGGTGGCACCCATGGCCTGCAGTGGTGCGGCGACGGTCGTGAGCTCCGGCTCGATGATCTCCGACAGGAGGGTGTTGTCGAAGCCGATCACGCTCACGGCCTCGGGCACCGGCACGCCGAGCCGGTTGAGCCCCTTGAGCACCCCGATGGCGACCGCGTCGTTGTAGGCGATGACGGCGGTCGACCCGGCCGCGACGACCTCACGGGCGCGCCCGAACCCGGCGTGGACCGTCGGCGTGTTGCACGGACCGATCCGCCGGACCCGGAGGTCGAGCTCGATGGCCGCCTCGCGCAGCCCCAGCCAGCGCGCCCCGTCGGTCCAGCTCGCCTCCGGCCCGGCGACGTAGGTCACCGTCTCGTGTCCCAGCTCGGTGAGGTGCTCGACGGCCCGACGGATGCCCCGCGCGTTGTCGACAAGGATCGAGGGCACCTCGGGAAGGCGCCGGTTGAGGACGACGACGGGCTTCTGCTTGGCCATCATCCGGATCGCGCTGTCCGACATCCGGGAGCTCGCGAGGAGGACCCCCTCGACCGCCCCGAGCTCACGCTCGGTCCACTCCCGCTCGAGCTGCGCGTCCTCCTGCGTGTGCGAGAGGAGCAGGGTGTAGCCCAGCTCGTGGGCGGCCTCGTGGGCGCCACGGATGATGTCGGCGTAGAACGGGTTGGTGATGTCCGTGACCACGAGGGCCAGGGTCCGGGTCCGACTCGAGACGAGCCCCGGCAGCGTGGTCGTGCGGTAGCCCAGCTGCTCGGCGGCGTCGAAGATCCGCCGGGCCGTCTCCGCCTTGACGCGCCCCGGCCGCGCGAAGGCGCGCGACACGGTCGAGGCGGCAACGCCTGCGGCCTGGGCCACGTCGTAGATCGTCGGTCGGCGATCCATGCGGTCAATCTAGGGGGACGGACAGACCGCGGCAACGACGTCCACGGTGGCGCGCCAAGGGCGGCAACACATGGCAACCCGTGTGCCGTGGGCCGGCCCGTGCCTACTTTGGCACGCATGGACAAGGCGGTGACCATCTACGACGTGGCCAAGGCCGCGGGCGTCGCACCGTCGACGGTGTCCCGGGCCTTCTCCCGTCCGGGGCGGATCAACGCCGCGACGGCGGAGCGGATCCTGCGCGTCGGAGCGGCGCTCGGCTACCAGCGACCCGGAGGACGTCCTCTCCCCGCTGCGGAGGACGGCGCGTCGCCCGGCACGGGCCGAGAGCGTCGAGCAGCGCCCGTCGGGCGGATGATCGCGCTGATCATCCCGGACATCACCAACCCGTTCTACTTCGAGATCATCCGGGGTGCCGAGCGGGCCGCGTCGGAGGCCGGTTACACGCTCGTCCTCTCGGACACCCAGGAGTCCCGCCGCCTCGAGCGCGACGCCCTCGAGCGGACCAGCGCGGTGGTGGCGGGGCTCCTGCTGACGAGCACCCGGATGGACGACTCGGACCTGCTCGACGTCTCGCGCCAGACCCCGGTGGTCGTGCTCAACCGGGCCGTCGACGGCGTGCCCAGCGTCGTCACCGACAACCGGTCCGGAGTGCGCCTCGCGGTCGAGCACGTCGTCGACCTCGGGCACACCTCGGTGACCTACGTCGCCGGCCCCGAGGCGTCCTGGGCCGACCGGGAGCGCTGGACCGCGGCGCAGGAGGCGTGCCGGGAGCTCGGTGTGCGGGTGCGCCGGGTCGGCCCCTTCGCCCCCACCGTGGACGCCGGTGCCTACGCCGCACAGGCCGTCACGGGCCAGCACGCCTCGGCCGTGCTCTGCTACAACGACCAGCTCGCCATCGGCCTCATCCGGGGACTCCGGCTGCTCGGCGCGCACGTCCCCGAGGACGTCAGCGTCATCGGCTTCGACAACACGCTCGTCGCGGACCTCGTCACCCCCGGCATCACCACGGTCGCTGCGCCCCTCGACTCCCTCGGTGCCACCGGCGTCAGCGGCCTCATCGGCCTCGTCACGGGGCGGCGCCGGCCGGAGCCGCTCGTCGTGCTGCCCTCCATCCTCGTCGTGCGGGAGTCGACGGGGCCCGGGCCCGCCTCCGCCTGAACAGACAGAAGGGGCC
>NZ_JAPFQL010000120.1 GCF_028446585.1 Intrasporangium calvum | reverse complement strand
GAGGGCGCTTGTGGAAGGGGAACGGCCACCCGCGGTTGCGGGTGGCCGTCCTCCTTCCTCGTGGTCACATCATGAAGTCGCCGGGCATCGCCTGGAGGTAGCTGGTGTAGGCGCCGCGATTCCCGTCGTCGAGCTTCTCCTTGACGTCCTCGGCAGCCTGCTTGATGGCGTCGACCCAGTCGCGCACGAGTGAGCCAGAAGCGCCTTGGGGGAGCTGGCTCGCCCTGAGACACAAGGCAACCCGGCCGTCCGGTCCGAGCACCGGCACGACGATCGCGCCGAGGTCATAGGTCTCGCCGTCCTCGATGTCGATCGTCTCGAAGAACGGGGACGACGCCGCGATGACGTTGCGCACGGCGCGCTCCCGGGCCGGGGTCAGATCCCCCGCAGCGTATTCGCGCATCGCGTCCTTGAGGTCGGAGTAGCGCGGGTAGTCGTCCTCGCGCTGCCGGGAGAGGGCGAAGCCGCGGCTGCGCACCGCCTCGAGGCGTCGGCGGTACTTGTCGACCACCTCGGACTCCTGACTGGAGGCCCGGCCGAGCCATGCCGCGACCGTTTCGTCGTCGGTCCAGGCGACGTAGGCCTCGCCGAGCGGCGGCATGAGCGGCACGCGGACGCCGAGCGGCTCGAGGACCTCTGCGCTCCCCCCGTAGGCGGTGACCGCAACGGTGAGCTCGTGGTCGTTGGCGGCGACCAGGACGGCTGTCTCACAGCCGAGCACCTTGGCCACGCGTTGCGCCTGGGGTCTGGCCACCTCGGCGAGGCGGACGGCCTCGATGAGCCCGGCGTCGCCCTTGGCGGTCATGCCGCGCGTGTTGAAGCCCCCATAGCCGCCCTGGAAGAACAAGAGCGGGGTCGCCGGGCGGTTGACCGCCATCGCCTGCACCTCGCAGAGGACGATGTAGTGGTCGCCGGCCGTGACGACGTCGTAGGGCTTGCAGTGGATGTGTGCGACCGCGTCGTGCAGCACGGGGGCGCCGTGTTCGGATGGGCTCCAGGCCACGCCGTCGAACTTGCCCGGGCGGGGGACCGCCATCAGGCGGCAGAGGTCGACCTGGTCGTGCGCGAGGACGTTGATGCAGTATGCCGCTGAGTCCCTCATCAGCCCATACGTCCCTGACGTCGTGGTCGGCATGAAGGCGACGAGCGGGGGGTCGAGGGAGACCGCGGTGAAGGTCCCGACCACCATCCCGATCGGGTCGCCGTTGGGCGAGGTGCCGGTGACGACGGTGACGCCCGTCGGATAATGGCCCATGACCTCGCGGTACTGGGCGGGGTCAATGGCGGGCAGCGCTGGAGTGGATGTCAGCTCGCTCACGGTGTCACTTCACCTTTCTGCTACAACCCTGTAGCATTCACTACAGCGACGGTATGGCATGGTGCAGCAGATCGGCAAGATCTCTACGTTGTTTGTGAGACATCGGAGCGTGACGGGGCCGGGACGGCGTTGTTACTGACTAATGTGGCACTACAGGGAAGAGGCCACGTCGCGTGGTCGGCCCGGTGATGGGCGTTTCAGCGGAGGAGCGACGTAGATGGCGCGTAAGACGGAGCGGCGGCATCGGCAGGGTGACGAGTCCCGCCTGGCGATCCTCGAGGCGACCCTCGCGATCGCGGCTGACCGGGGCTACGACGGGACGACGGTCGCGCTGGTGCAGGAGGCCACGGGACTCCCCGCAAGCTCCATCTACTGGCACTTCGGCAGCAAGGACCAGCTGCTCGCCGCGACGCTCGAGCACTCCTACCGGTCGTGGCGTGGCACGGCGCCGACCTGGGTGACAGCGAGTGAGCCGGACGACATGACCGACCGGATCGAGCGGCGCTTCCAGCGAGCGGCCCAGGCGTTGACGAGCTCGCCGCAGTTCTGGTCGCTCGGTCTGCTGCTCACGCTTCAGCAGCGGGTCAAGGAGCCGGCGGCGAGGAAGCTCTATGCGGAAGTTCGGCACGACACCGAGATCGCCATCCGCGACTGGTGGGCGACCGTCCTGTCGCCGGCCGCCTGCGAGGCTGATCCCGAACTCACGACGAGACTGGCCCGCTTCCACATGATGCTGATGGACGGGCTGTTCCTCCAGGTTCACTCGTCCACCCCCAGAGACATCAAGCGACTCGTCTCACTCATGTCGCAGGGGCTGGGACGTCACCTGACCGCGGTGGGGGTGGCGTCGTGAAAGCTCCTGTGAGTGGGCCCACCGCGGCGACACCGAAGAAGCGGTCGGTTGCGCCCGAGCGCTCCAGGGACCGCATCATGGCCGCGGCTTCGGACCTGGCCAAGGAGCGCGGCATCGCCGGCACGACGATCGCCCGCGTCTGCCAACGATCCGGCCTGCCGGTCAGCTCGGTTTACTGGCACTTCAAGGACAAGGACCACCTCTTCGCCGAGGTGATCCGCACCAGCTTCGCCCGGTGGCTCGTGTCCGTCCCCCGTTGGGACGTCGAGCCGGGGACGACGGTCGCCGAGGGGCTGCGAGGGGTTCTCGGGCAGTCCACGCGAACGTTCGCGGACATGCCCGCCTTCCTGCGTATCGGCATGCAGGTGCTGCTCGACACCAGTGAGGATCAGGTCAAGACCCGAGAGGCCTACCTGGACGTCCGCCAGCAGGTCCATCGGATGATCACGGCGTGGATGACGCAGATCCTTCCGGGAGCGCTGGGCCCGGACACTGCCGAGGACCTCGCGAGTCTGGTCGTCGCCATGTCCGACGGAATGATCGTCGGCTCGCAGATCTATCCGGACTGGAACGCCGAGGAGTACGTCGACCTGCTCGCTGGAGCCATCGCCGGCATCACCCAGTCCTCGGCCTGAGGCCCGACGCGCAGGGAGGGCGTGGCCGTCCTCTGTTGCCGTGGACGACCCACCCCTCGCCCGCTACGTCAGCGTGCGCCGACGACGAGCCCGTCGGTCCCGGCAATCACCTCGCGCCGAGCCCCGGTCCCCAACCGCTCGGCCACGCGCGCCCAGCCGCCGTTCGCGATGTCGCCCGGCACCATGTGGTGGAGCACGAGAGTGCCCACCTGGATCTCCCGCAGCAGCTCGGCGAGCTGGGCCTCGGTCGTGTGGGCCCCGAACATGTGGTTGCGGAAGGCTTCCTTCACCGCGTCGGGGACCGGCAGGCCGTTGATGCTGGCATTGATGGTGTCGTAGTCGATGACCTCGTGCAGCAGTACGTCGCAGCCATCAGCCATCTCGAGCAGGTTCGGCGTCAGCGTCGTGTCGCCTGAAACGACAATGCTGCCGGTGTCAGAGGTGAAGCGGTAGGCGAAGGACGGCACCATCTGGCCGTGGTCGACCAGGGTGGCCGACACCTCGACGCGGTCGTCCCCATAGACGACGAACGGACGCATCGGCTGAGGCGGCCCGGTGAAGTTCGGGGTGACACCGGCCGGGAGCGTGATGTCCGAGCCCTCGATGACCGTGTCGATACGCGGTGAGGTCGCGTCGAACATGCGGTCGTTCACATCGGTCGCGAACGCCGCGAGGAGCTGTCGGACCATCGAGGCAGTGCCGGGAGTGGGCTCCTCCGGGTTGAAGGGGGCGGGCTCCGGGCGGTTGGGCGGGAAGACGTGGGGCAGCTGGCCCCGATCTCCCGGTCCGTAGACCCGGAACGGCGCGCTCGCCGAGCCCAGGCCGCCCGCGATGAAGCCCTGCACGAGAAGCGTCGCGAGGTCCGTGACGTGGTCCGAGTGCAGGTGGGTGATGAATCCGGCCCGGAAGGCAGTGAGGTCGTTCTTGCCGTCCGCGGACCCGATCAGGCCGGCGTCGAAAAGACCTGCGGCCGAGCCGTGGCCCGCGTCGACGAGGTAGCGGGCCCCCTCAACCTCGACCACCGTGCTGATGCCGCGCCGGCCCCCGGCCTGCCGCCAGATGGGGCCGCCGGCGGTGCCGACCAGGACGGCCTTGGTCCGTGCACCGCTCCGGCGGTGGACCGGTGACGTCGAGCTGGCCTGCGCGGTGCCGCTCTGGGCCAGAACCAGGCCCAGCAAGGATGCTGCGCCGATGCCGCCGCCGAGCAAGCTGCGCCGGGACGGGCCGCGCCTCGGCTCTGTGCTCTCCTCGTGCCGCGCCTCAAGGGCGGAGGAAACGTGTGGTCCTGAGGTGCATGTACACATCGGTGATCTCCTTTGATCTGGGCTGCCACAGCTGACGATGTCGGCCGAACGAGGGAACCTCGCGTTGCCTGCGTGGGACCTTATGATCGATCCCTGTAGCGGACGCTCTATTAGAGGAAAATCTCGGAAGTCCGGTCAAGAGGTTGTCCACCAGTGGTGCGGGTGAGATGGCCTGTAGCGACCATTCCCACGAAGAGGGCCAACAAGTTCGTGCTCGTCGGCCTTGGCCGCGGCGCCAGCGGGCACGTCGGCGCGCCGTCGATGCTGCGCAGAGTCCGGCGCCCTGCCGGAGGTTGTCCGTGGAACCCGGGTCTTAAGTAACAAAGCCGCAGGTCAACGGCTCGTGACCTGCGGTTTTGGGTGGTGGCCAGGGGCGGGGTCGAACCGCCGACCTTCCGATTTTCAGTCGGACGCTCGTACCAACTGAGCTACCTGGCCGGGTCTGCGCCTCAGCGCAAACAGATACCCGGATCGCTCCGGGCGACGCCCACTATACACGAGGCGACAACCCGGCCGGTCACCCCGAGCACTCGCCGAAAACCGGGCCAGCCGCCGGGCACGCCGATCTGTGGGAGCGAGCCCAGCGGCATACGGGATGGGTGTGGTCATCACGGATCGGAGCGGCGTCGGACGCCGTCAGCCCGCAGTTCCACGGCCACCGCCCTTGCCGGACGAACCCGCGACCAAAGGACGGTGGCCGGACCACCCCGAGGGGTGAGCCGGCCACCATTCGTTTCGCCAGGCCGTCAGGCCCCAGGCCCCAGGCCCCAGGCCTTGGCGAGGATCAGCTCAGGCCGGGCGGGGTCTGGTGCTGTCCGGGTGCCGCGACGCCGCTGCCCACGACGGTGAACAGCATCGCGTGCGAGGCCACCGAGCCGCCGACCGAGACGTCGAGCTGGGCCTGGTAGAAGCCATCGGCTGCGCCCTTCGTCGAGGTCGCGGTCACCGTCATCGTGGTGCTCGCGCCCGCCGCCAAGGTGACCTGGCCACCCGACACCGAGTAGGTCACGCCAGACGCCGGGTTGTTGGCCACAGCAACTGACACCGAGACCGAGGCGCCGCTCGTGTTCGTCACGACGAGAGACTTGGTCACGCTGCGGCCCGAACCGCCCGAGATGGCCCCGAAGGACAGGCTGACCGGGTCGAGCGCCACCTTGCTCGCAACGGCCGCGTCCGTGTCAGCCAAACCAGCACCGACCTTGAGGGCGTCGTTGGTCACCTCGTTCGTCGCCGAGTCGCGGAGAACGCTCTGCTGGGCCGTGTTGACGACCGCGCTGCGGACCTCCGCCGCACTCCACGACGGGTGCGCGCCCCGCACCACCGCGGCGATGCCCGCCAGGTGTGGTGTGGCCATCGACGTGCCACCGAAGATCGCCCAGCACGGTGCGGTCTCGCAGGCCCAGGCGGGCTGGGCGCTCAGCACGTCGGCGCCGGGGGCGACGACGTCCGGCTTGATCAGCAGGTCACCGTGCGTCGGGCCCTGGCTGGAGAAGGAGGCCATCCGGTTCGTCGCCTCGGGGATCGACTGGTAGACCTTGTTCGCGTTGATCGTCGCGCTCGTCCCGTCGTGCGCCATGATGGCGGCGCCGTCGGTCTTGGTGACCAGGACGGCGACTGCGCCGGTCTGGTCACCAGCCATGGTGAGGAGCCCGTCAAGGTGGTTGACGACGATGGCGGCGACGGCGCCCGCCTTCGTGACGTTGTTGATCTTCTCCTGGAAGGTGCAGGACATGCGGCCGATGACGGCGATCTTGCCGGTCAGGTCGGGCAGCGCCGCCGAGGAGTTGCAGGCGAGCGAGAGGCCGAGCGGGTGCGGCGAGCTGGCGTCCTTGACGACGGCGAGCGGGGCCGTGATGTCCGCGGACAGCTTGCCGAACTCGCCGACGACGACGTCGTAGTCCGTGCCGGCCACGCTCACGGTGTTGACCAGCGCGTGCCCGACCGTGCTCGCCCCAGCGGTGAGCGCGCGCGGCGCCGCACCCGGGTAGTGCACGGTCCAGTAGCCGGGGCCCTCGTTGCCGGCAGCCACCGCGACGACCATGTTGGCCCTGTCGAGGTTGTCGACCGCGTTGTCGAGGAGGAAGGCGCCGCCGCCGTCGTTGCGGGCGCCGCCGAGCGACATGTTGGCGACGTCGAACCCGTCGACGTACGCGTCCTGCATCGCCTCGAGGATGTCCTCGGAGCGGGCGGAGCCGGCCGTGCCGGGGAAGACGTTGTAGGAGCCGAGCGTCGCGGCGGGCGCCACACCGGACGGGTCGTAGGGGATCTCGGTCCCGTCCGCGACCGCGTCAGTGTGCACGTTGCACGCCACGGTGCCGGCGACGTGCGTGCCGTGCCCGTTGAGGTCCTCGCCGTCGAAGCCGTTCTTCGCGATCTTGTTGCCGTAGACGCGCGAGACGATGACCTTGTTGTTGGTGTACTTCGTGTCACCGAGCTGCCGGACCGCCGGATAGCCGGCGTCGCTGAAGCACGGGTGCGTCACGTCGATGCCGCTGTCGATGATCGCGACCTTCACGCCACGGCCGGCCTCGGAGGCCCCGCCGACCGCGGCCCACGCCTCGGGGACGTCGACGAGCGCGAGGTCCGGGTCCTCGTGAGCGAGGGGGGTGAAGACGCCCTGCAGCTCGGCGTGGGTGACGCCGGGCGCCGACCGGAGGGTGCTCAGCGGGGTGCCGTTGAGCTGGACGCCGACCGCGTTGACGGCGACGTCGAACTGCTTGGTGACGCGGGCCCGCGGCGCGTTGGTCCGTAGCCAGTCCTTGAAGGCGGCCTGCTCGGCCCGGATCCGGTCCCGCTCGGCCTTGACGGCCCGGTTGGCGAAGCCGATCTTCTTGCCCTTGTCGGGGGCGGTGCGGGGGTTCGTCGCGAGGGGCTCGCCGGCGAGCCGGACGAGTGCGTAGGAGTCGTCGACCGCGGGTGCCGACTGGCCCTGATCAGAAGCAGTGGGCTGGGCAGCCGACGTTGCAGCCATCCCGAGGGAGAGTGCCAGGGTGGCCGCAGCCGCCACGGCGATGGAGCGGTTCGAGCGCATGAGTGATGTGCCTCCGGAAGCGCGCTGATGATGGTGTCCGAATGCTAAGACGCGCACACCGGTCTGTGGGGCGACTCGAGGGCACAACTTGGTCACCAGCCCGGCCCCTCGTGATGCGCCTCGGCGAGCGCCGGTCCCGCGGCTGTCCCGCGCCTGTCCCGCGGCTGTCCCGCGGCGGTCCTCACCCGCACCAGATCGCCGACTGGCCGACTGATGGTTCCCGGGCAGGGTGGGTACGAGTACCACAGTTCGAGGCCAACTTGCGAGCACTTGCCTCGTCATGAAACGTTCAAGTTCGTTTGCTTCTCGACCGAACCGTCAGAGGCAAGCCCACAGCAGACCCAGAGGCCAGCACGGCACACGACACACAGGAGACAGCGCATGTCCGAGACCGGATCCCCGCTGAGTGGTGACTGGGAGTTCGACCCCACTCACACGCGCGTCGGCTTCTCCGCACGCCACGCCATGGTCACCACGGTGCGTGGCTCGTTCAACGATGTCCAGGGGTATTTCCACGCCGACCTGGACGACATGAGCAAGTCGAGCGCCCGCGTCACCCTCAAGGCCGCGAGCATCGACACGCGCAACAACGACCGCGACAACCACCTGCGCAGTGCCGACTTCTTCGATGTGGAGAAGTTCCCGGACATCACCTTCGAGAGCACGCAGATCGAGGAGGTCGGCGACGGCGCCTACGTCGTCTCCGGGCACCTGACGATCCGCGACGTCACCAAGCCCGTGACGATCCCGATCGAGCTCCTCGGCGTGCAGACCGACGCGTTCGGCGCCCTGCGCGCCGGCTTCGAGGGCACGCGCCGGATCAACCGGCGCGACTACGGCCTCGAG
>NZ_JAPFQL010000012.1 GCF_028446585.1 Intrasporangium calvum | reverse complement strand
GGCGGACGGGGCTGGGCGGACCGGGCTGGGCGGACGGGGCTGGGCGGAGCGGGCCGCCGTCAGGCGGGGCTGAGCACGACGAGCGTGTAGGGCCCGACGGAGACGGTGGCGCTCGCGGGCTGCTCGCCCGCCGGGCTCTCGGCGGCGTCGACATCGAGCGTCGGGTGCCCGCCGAAGAGCGCGCTGTAGGTGGCCGCGTCCGAGTTGAAGCGGACCGCCCAACGGCCCGCGTGAGGCAGCCCCACCGTGACGTCCCGCGCATCGGCGCTCGCGTTGACGACGACGCAGGCCGCCTCGGTGTCGGTCGCCCGGATCCAGGCGATCGTGTTGGCCTCGTCGTCGAGGTGCGTCACGTGAGTGTGCGGGCCGGTGAGGCCGGCCGTTGCGCCGGTCAGGTTGCGCCGCAGGGCCACGAGGTCACGCACGAGCCGGACGATGTCGCGGAACGCCTCGGCGCGCTCCCAGTCGAGGGGCACGGTGTCACGGAACCACTCGTCCTCGAGGAACTCCTGTCCCTGGAAGAGCATCGGGATGCCCGCGCTGGTGAGGGCGATCGCCGTGGCGAGGGTGGCGCGTTTCTGGGCCGGCCAGCCCGTCGGGTTGTCGGCGTCGATCTCGTGCGGGACGCGCAGCTTGCCGTTGGCCACTTCGTCGTGGCTCTCGGAGTAGATGATGCGGTCCCACGGATCGCCCTGTCCCGTGATGACTCCCGCGAGGTCATGCATCGATCGGGCTGCGTCGTCCGGCGTGGTGACGAGAGCCCGCAGGGTGTGGACGAAGCCCGCGTCCCACTGCGCGTTGAAGGCCGCGCCGTCGAGCGAGGTGAGCGCGGGGTCGTTCTGGAGGTCCTCGGCGATGAGGATCTTGCTCGGCAGCTCCTGCCGGATGCTGAGGTTGATGTCGCGCATCAGCGCCCAGCCCTCGGGGATGTCGGTGCCGATCCCGCTGACCGTGCGGATGTAGAGGGTGGCGTCGAAGCGGAGCCCGTCCATGTGGAACTCCTCGATCCACATCAGGGCGTTGTCGCGGCAGTACTGCCGGACCTCCTCGCGGCCGTAGTCCGGTCGGGTGTCGCCCCACGGGGTGTGCGACCGGTCGTCCTGGTAGAAGTAGATGCCGCCCTTGCCGTTGTCGGAGGCGCCGTCGAACTGCCACAGCGACAGGTCGCTCGGGCCGAAGTGGTTGAGCACGACGTCGACGATGACCGCGATCCCGTGCTGGTGCGCGGCGCGGACGAACGCCTTGAGCCGGTCGGGCCCACCGTAGGAGGCCTCGACGGCGAACGGGTGCGCCGGGTTGTAGCCCCACGAGTAGTCGCCGGCGAACTCGGCGACCGGCATCAGCTCGATCGCGTTGATACCGAGGTCCTTGAGGTAGCCGAGCCGGCTCGCCAGGGTGGCGATGTCGCCGGGGTCGCCCTCCTCCGCCACGAACGACCCGATGTGCGTCTCGTAGATGACGAGCTCGTTGTGGTTCGGGGTCGTGAACGAGTCGCCCTGCCAGTCAAAGGCATCCCGGTCGTAGATGATGCCGTTGCCGACGGAGTTGGTGACGGCGCGGGCGCGGGGGTCGACCCGGTGGAGCTGCTCGCCGTCGGTCGTGATGACGTACTTGTACTCGTCTCCCGGGGCGGCGCCCTCGACCTCGCCGTACCAGTGCCCGCCGTCCTCCCGCTCGAGCAGGTGCCGGTCGGCGGACCAGTCGTTGAAGTTGCCGGCTACCGCCACGGCCTCCGCGTGGGGAGCCCAGACGCGGAAGGCCGTGCGGCCGTCGAGGGGCATCGAGCCGATACCAGTTGCGCGGGGCTGGGTCACCGGGCCTCCTCGGGGGCGCTGCGGTCGAGTTGGTTCGACCCTATAGCCGTATGCCGCTGAGTCGGGTCGTCGCGGTTGCGCTTGCTCCCGCTCGCGTGGGGTGGCGCAACGGTGTGTCCTCATGGTGCGGATGGGTACGTCCTTCGCGTGACTTCCCCAACCGAGCAGCTTGCCCCGGCCCTCGAGGTCGACGCCCGGCTGACGGAGATCGAGCGCGAGCTGAACCTGCTGCTGAACCTCACGCCGGTCAACGCGGCCGAGGCGTGGACGGACTTCGAGCGGAGTGACTTCGGGACGGCTCCGACCTTGCGGCTCCGGCCGCTGGAGTTCGAGCCCGACCTCGTGCGACGCGACCTCTACAACCTCGAGATCGAGGGGGTGGAGGACCCAGCGCTGCATGCACTCCTGCGGGCCAAGCGCGACGAGATCGCCCGCATGGTCACGGCCCTGGAGGACCGGGACACGACCCGCTTCCTCTACGGGTCGCTGCAGCTCTATGGCGGCGTGGCACCGAGCCTGGCCCGTGCCGCCGAGCAGCTGCTGGAGGCCATCCCGCCGTTGGCGCCGAGCTCCCAGAGCGTGACTGCGGGCACGTTCGCGGAGGCGGCGCAGGAGGAGTTTGCCCGGTATCGGGAGGTCCACGCGGACTTCCCGACGGCGATGGAGGTCCGCGACGACGTCGGCGAGCTGATGGTGTCGTTCGGCAAGCTGCTCATCCCCGAGTCGGCGGCTTTCCGGTCGGACCGCGTCGAGCCGCTCCTGCACCACGAGATCGGCACCCATGTCGTCACCTACCAGAACGGCGCCAAGCAGCCGCTGCAGCTGCTGACCATCGGGCTGCCGGGCTACGACGAGACCCAGGAGGGTCTGGCCGTGCTGGCCGAGTACCTCACCGGTGGGCTGGACCCGCGCCGGCTCCGGGTCCTGGCGGGCCGCGTCGTCGCGGTCGGCAAGCTGCTCGACGGCGCCGAGTTCCTCGACATCTTCGAGTCGCTGCGGACCGACCACCGCATCCCGACCCGCACGGCCTGGAACATCGCCACCCGCGTCGTCGTCGGCGGCGGCAACGTCAAGGACGCGATCTACCTCCGTGGGATCTCGCGGATCCTCGAGATGCTCGCCGAGGGCGGCAGCCTCGAGCCGCTCTTCGTCGGCAAGCTCGCCCTCGACCACATCCCGCTCATCCAGGAGCTGCTCGACCGTGAAGTGCTCCAGCCCGCGTGGGTGCGTCCCCGCTGGCTGGACGTGCCCGGAGCCCAGGAGCGCCTGCAGGGGCTGCGCGCGGGGGCGACCGTCATCGACCTGTACGAAGGAGAGGAAGCCGCATGAGGATCGCGTTCTTTGTCAAGGATGTTGCGACCGAGATCGACGAGTACGCCACGACCCGCCTCGCCAGGGCAGCCAGCCAAGCCGGCCACGAGGCCTGGTACATCGGCGTCGGCGACGTCGAGCTCGGCGACACCGACGGCCGCCTGTGGGGCCGTGCACGTCGCGCCGACTTCGGCGCGGACGACACGCTCGCGAGCTACATGGAGCGGATCAAGGAGAGCGAGCCGGAGCGGATCGTCCTGGACGACCTCGACGCCTTCTTCCTGCGCAACGAGTCGATCGACGACCTGCAGGAACGGCCCTGGGCGAGCCCGATGGGCCCCGTCTTCGGGCAGATGCTCAAGGCCCGGGGTGTCACCGTCGTCAACGACCCGATGTCGATCATCCGCGCGACGAGCAAGCTCTATCTCGAGGAGTTCCCCGAGAAGATCCGGCCCCGGTCGCTCGTGACGCGGGACCCGGAGGCGATCAAGGCCTTCGTGGAACGGGTCGGCCACTCGGTCGTCAAGCCGCTCTACGGGGGCAAGGGCCGCAACGTCTTCATGATCGAGGACGAGAACGAGACGAACCTCGCCCAGATGACCGAGGCCGTGCTGGAGGACGGCTACGCCATCGTCCAGGAGTTCATCGACGGTGGAGAGAACGGCGATGTCCGGATCTTCGTGCTCAACGGTGAGGTCCTGCAGCAGGACGGCAAGCTCGCTGCGTTCCGCCGGGTCCCGACGGGCAACGACCCACGGGCCAACATCAGCGTCGGCGGCCGTTCGGTGCCCATCGAGCCGGACGCCGTCGAGCTCACCGTCGTCGAGGCGATGCGGGACAAGCTCCGGGCCGACGGGATGTTCTTCGTGGGGATCGACGTCATCGGCGACAAGATCGTCGAGATCAACGCCGAGAGCCCGGGCGGAATGCAGAGCATCGAGCGGCTCTACGACATGGACATCGGCACCACCGTGACCAAGGCGCTCGAGGAGCGGGTCCGCTCGAAGTCCTGACCCGCCCCTCCACTCGAGTGGCCCCACTCTCCACACGAACGCACCCCTCCACTCGAGTGGCCCCACTGTCCACACACGTTCGTATGCCGCTGGGCTCGCCAGGTGCCCACGCAAACTCGAGTGGCCCCACCGTCCACAGGCTTCCTGGGGACGGCGGGGCCACTCGAGTTTGGGGGAGGGGGTGGCTACCAGCCGGCGAGGCGGCGGACGGTCTGC
Source organism: Intrasporangium calvum (assembly GCF_028446585.1). Lineage (GTDB taxonomy): Bacteria > Actinomycetota > Actinomycetes > Actinomycetales > Dermatophilaceae > Intrasporangium > Intrasporangium calvum_A. The sequence continues at coordinate 78,333 of NZ_JAPFQL010000012.1, read as the reverse complement.
ACCGTGTCGATCTCGGTGACGGGCTTGTCGTCGCGGTAGCGCAGCACTCGCGCGAACCGCAGTGCCATGCCGCCCTCGTAGCGGCTCGAGCGCTGCACGCCGTCGAAGGCCACCTCGACGACCTGCTCGGGCCGGACGCGCACGACCCACTCACCGGAGTCCGGGTCGTCCAGCGCCAGCTCGCGGAACCGCTCCGTCTGCCACCGCAGCATCTCGTCGGTCATCCCCTTGAAGGTCTTGCCGAGCATGACGAGGTGTCCCGTTTCTGCGTCGCGGGCCGCGAGGTGGATGTTGGAGAGCCAGCCGCGGCGCCTCCCGCTGCCCCACTCGACGGCCAGGACCACGAGGTCGAGGGTGTGGCGTGGCTTGACCTTGATCCAGCCCGGTCCGCGGCGGCCGGCGGCGTAGGGCAGGGACGGGTCCTTGACGACCACGCCCTCGTGCCCGGAGCGGATGACGTCGTCGAAGAAGGCCTGCGCCTCCTCCGGTTCGCCGGTCAGCAGGCGCGGGGGCAGCCACGCGCCGGGCACGGTCTCGGAGAGCCGGGTCCAACGGTCGGTGGCCGGCAGGTCGAGCAGGTCGTCACCATCGACATGGAGCAGGTCGAAGAAGTACGGCGTGAGCGGCACCTCGGTGCGTAGGCGCTCGGGGTCGGCGGTGCTCGCCGTGCGAGCACCGGTCACCTGGAACGGCTCCGGACGACCGTCCTCCCGGAGCGCGATCACCTCGCCGTCGAGCACGGCCGCCGCGACGTCGAGGCCGGCGAGCGACTCGACGATCTCGGGCATCCGGTCGGTCACGTCCTCGAGGGTGCGGGTGAAGAGCCGCACCTCCGGCGCGCTGCCGCGCCGGTCGACATGGGCTTGCAGGCGGATGCCGTCGAGCTTCGTCTCGACGAGGGCCTCGGCCCCGATGCCGTCGAGAGCCGAGGGGACATCGGGCGCGGAGCCGGCGAGCATCGGCCGGAGCGGGCGGCCCACCTCGAGCGTGAGCGCCTCGAGCGCCTCCGCACCGCCGTCGAGGGCTGCCCGGGCGACCGGTCCCGCGTGACCGGCCAGCATGACCGCGCGCCGGACGGCCGCATCCGGGACCTCCGCGGCCTTGGCGATGGCCTGCAGCATGACGCCGTCGCCCGCGCCCTGACGGGTCTCGCCGGTGATGAGCCCGCGCAGCCACTGCTGCTCGTCATGGGTGGCTCGCTCGAACAGGGACCGGACGAGCTCGGACCGGCGTCCCGCGGAGCCGGGCCCGCTCACCGCGGCCAGCTCGGTGGCCAGGGCATCGACCTCGAGGACCGTGAGGGTCGAGGCTGCGGCTGGTTCAGGCAGGGACCGCAGCCCGCGCCAGCTGACGCCGAGCCGCCGCTGGGGCAGCACGCCTGCCAGGTGCGCGGCCACGACCTCGACGGTCTCCGGCCCCTCGGTCGCCGCTCGGGTCAGGCAGGCGGCGAGGGCCTCGACCTTGGCCGTGCGGGACGAGGTGGCCGCGACGGCGCGGGAGGTGGCGACGACCTCGGAGAGCGGGAGTGGCATGGGTCGATCCTCCACCAGGACCCCGACGTTGAACTCCCGTTCGAGGTGTCGACCAACTCCTGGTGGTCGCCAGATACCTCGAACCACGGGGTGGTGGGGCCAGGACGGGTGGGGATCACAGGGTGAGGCACTTGACGGAGGGGCGACCCGCGGGCCAAGGTAAGCAAGCGCTTAGTTGCGCGTCCACCCGCCTGTCAGGAGTGCCATGCCAGACCGCGAGACCGCGCCGCTGCGCACGGCCGTCGTCACCGGAGCGGCCCGCGGCATCGGCCGGGCGATTGCCCAGCGTCTCGTGGACGAGGGCCTGCACGTCGTCGTCAACGACGTCGACGCTGACGAGCTCGCCACCACGGCGGCCGCGATCGGAGCCGACGCCATGCCGGGCGACGCGGCCAGCACGGCCGGGGTGGACGCCCTGGTCAGCCAGGCACTGGCGCACCTCGGCACCATCGACCTCTTCGTGGCCAACGCCGGCATCACCTCTGGCGCCGGCCTGGACGCCACCGACGACGACTGGGCCCGCCTGCTCGAGGTCAACGTGCTCTCCCAGGTCCGGGCCGCCCGCCGGCTCGTCCCCCACTGGCTGGAGGCCGGGCACGGCCGGCTCGTCCTCACCGCCTCGGCGGCCGGGCTGCTCACCATGCTGGGCGACCTGCCCTACTCGGTGACCAAGCACGGCTCGGTCGCCCTGGCGGAGTGGCTGGCCGCGACCTACCGGCACCGCGGCATCGTCGTCCAGGCGGTCTGTCCGCTCGGTGTGGACACCCGGATCCTCGAGGAGGCCGGCCCGCTCAAGGACCTCCTCACCCGTGACGGCACCCTCGCGCCCGAGGACGTGGCCGAGTCGGTGTGGCAGGGCCTGCAGGGCGACGCCATCCACGTCCTCCCGCACCCCTCGGTGCGCGACTACTACGCCGGCCGGGCAGCCGATCCGGACGCCTGGCTCGGCGGCATGAACAAGATCCAGCAACGACTCGAGAGGCACCAGCAGTGAGCGACCAGACCCAGACCGACCAGACCCAGACCGGCCAGACGCAGGCCGAGCACCGCACGGCGATCGTCACCGGAGCCGCCCGTGGTATTGGGGCGGCGGTGGCCAAGCGCCTCGCCGCGGACGGCCTGCAGGTGGCCGTCCTCGATCTCGACGAGAGTGCGTGCGCTGCAGTGGTCTCGGAGATCGAGCAGGCCGGCGGCAAGGCGCTCGCTGTCGGTGTCGACGTCTCCGACGAGGCCGGTGTGCAGGCAGCGGTCGAGCGGGTCGCGGCCGAGCTCGGCGCCCCGACCGTGCTGATCAACAACGCCGGCATCATCCGGGACAACATGCTCTTCAAGATGACGGTCGACGACTGGGACGCCGTGATGGGCGTGCACCTGCGCGGCTCGTTCCTCATGGCCCGCGCGTGCCAGAAGCACATGGTCGACGCGAAGTGGGGCCGGATCGTCAACCTGTCCTCCACCTCGGCCCTCGGCAACCGGGGTCAGGCGAACTACTCGGCGGCCAAGGCCGGCCTGCAGGGCTTCACCAAGACGCTCGCGATCGAGCTCGGCCGCTTCGGTGTCACGGCCAACGCCATCGCGCCCGGCTTCATCGCCACCGACATGACCAAGGCGACGGCCGAGCGGATGGGCATCACCTTCGAGCAGTTCCTCGAGGGCGCCGCGAAGGAGATCCCGGTCGGCCGGGTCGGCCTGCCGGAGGACATCGCCGCGACGGCCGCCTTCCTGGTGCGTGAGGATGCCGGCTTCGTGTCGGGGCAGGTCATCTACGTCGCCGGCGGGCCGAAGGCCTGACATGCGCACGTTCAACGGACTCGGCGAGCTGACTGCCGCGGTGGGCGAGGAGCTCGGCGCCAGCGACTGGCACGAGATCACCCAGGAGCAGGTCAACCTCTTCGCCGAGGCGACGGGCGACCACCAGTGGATCCACGTCGACCCGGAGCGAGCGGCAGCCGGTCCGTTCGGGCAGACCATCGCGCACGGCTACCTGACCCTGTCCCTGCTCCCGGTCCTCGTCGCCGAGATCTACCGCGTCGACGGCGTGAAGATGGGCCTGAACTACGGGACCAACAAGGTGCGCTTCCCGACGCCCGTCCCGGTCGGCAGCAAGGTCCGGGCCAGCGCGCAGCTGGTCGAGCTGACGCCGATCGCGATCGGCTCCCAGGCCGTCGTGCGGGTGACCGTGGAGATCGAGGGTGCCGCCAAGCCGGCCTGCGTGGCCGACGTCGTCTGGGTGTACGTGCCTTGACCACACCCCCGACCCAGCCACCCGCGCCAGGAGAGCCGACCGGGGGAGCGAGCCCAGCGGCATACGGCAGCAGTGAGTCGACCCACCCGCCCGGCCTGCCGCTCCGCCCGCTCGCCGACTTCCTGGCGCGGGAGGCGCCCGGACTGCTCAGCCCGCCGCTGACCGCGCGGCTCATCGCCGGCGGCAAGTCCAACCTCACCTACGCCGTCGGCGACGGCGAGCGCAGCGTCATCGTGCGCCGGCCGCCGCTCGGGCACGTCCTCGCGACCGCGCACGACATGGTGCGCGAGCACCGGGTGATCACCGCGCTGCGGGACACGCCCGTCCCGGTGCCCGAGACCTACGCCGTGTGCCCGGACGACAGCGTCATCGGCGCGCCGTTCTACGTCATGGAGCTCGCCCCGGGCACGCCCTTCCGGCTGGCCTCGGAGCTGGAGCCGCTCGGCCCCGAGCGGACCCGCGCCATCAGCGAGCGGATGGTCGACACGCTCGTCGCGCTCCATGCGGTCGACCCGGCTGCCGTGGGCCTCAGCGACTTCGGCCGCCCGGACGGCTTCCTGCAACGGCAGGTGCGCCGGTGGGGACAGCAGCTCGACGCCTCCCGCTCCCGCGACGTCGCCGGCATCGACGAGCTGCGTGCGTGGCTGACCGGCAACGTCCCGCCGGAGTCCCCGCCCGCGATCGTGCACGGCGACTTCCGCCTCGACAACCTGCTCGTGGACACGACCGACGAGCGCGACCGGGTCACCGCCGTGCTCGACTGGGAGATGGCCACGCTCGGTGACCCGCTCACCGACGTCGGGCTGCTGCAGGTCTACCAGGCGCTCGCCCGGCTCGGCGGCGGCGACGGGGTCTCCGACGTCGCGCTCGCGCCCGGTTGGCTCACGCCCGAGGAGATCCTCCAGCGGTATGCCGCTGGGTCGGGTCGCGATCTGGGCAACCTCTCGTTCCACCTGGGTCTCGCGTACTTCAAGCTCGCGGTGATCCTCGAGGGCATCCACTACCGCTACACCCAGGGCCAGACCGTCGGCGAGGGGTTCGCCGGGATCGGAGCGGCCGTCGAGCCGCTCGTCGCCGCCGGCCTCGCCGCCGTCAAGGAGGACTAGATGGACTTCGCACTGTCACCGCGCGCCGAGGAGCTGTCCCAGGCCATGTGGGCCTTCATGCGGGAGGAGGTCTTCGCGGCGGAGGAGCCCTACTACCGGCACCTGGCCGAGCACGGTCAGTACGACCACCCGCCGGTCGTGGAGCGGCTCAAGGAGTCGGCGCGGCGCCGCGGCCTGTGGAACCTCTTCCTGCCCGCCGAGTCGGGGCTGTCCAACGTCGACTACGCGGCGATCGCGGAGATCTCCGGCTGGTCGCCGGTCATCGCCCCCGAGGCGATCAACTGCCAGGCGCCGGACACCGGCAACATGGAGGTGCTGCACATGTTCGGCACCCCGGAGCAGAAGGAGCGCTGGCTCGAGCCGCTGCTCGCCGGGGAGATCCGCTCGGCGTTCTCGATGACCGAGCCCGACGTCGCGTCCTCCGACGCGACGAACATCCAGACGGTGATCCGCCGCGAGGGCGACGAGTACGTCATCAACGGTCGCAAGTGGTGGTCCAGCGGCGCGATGGACGAGCGCTGCCAGGTCTTCATCGTCATGGGCAAGACCGACCCGACCGCGGACACGCACCGGCAGCAGTCGATGATCCTCGTGCCGCGCGACACCCCGGGCCTGACAGTCGAGCGGGACCTGTCGATCTTCGGCTACCACGACCAGCACGGGCACGCCGAGATCGTCTTCCGGGACGTCCGCGTGCCGGTCACGAATCTCCTTGCCGGAGAGGGTGATGGGTTCATGATCGCCCAGGCTCGCTTGGGCCCCGGGCGGATCCACCACGCGATGCGCGCCATCGGGATGGCGGAGCGGGCTCTCGCGCTCATGGTGGACCGGGCCAAGTCGCGGGTGGCGTTCGGCGAGCACCTCTCACACATGGGGGTCGTCCAGGAGCTCATCGCGCAGTCGCGGATGGAGATCGACCAGGCGCGGCTCTACGTCTACAAGACGGCATGGCTCATCGACAAGTACGGCGCCAAGGGCGCCCGCACGGAGATCGCCGCGATCAAGGTGGCGGCGCCCGCGATGGCGACCAGGGTGATCGACCGGGCGATCGAGGTCTTCGGCGCAGCCGGCGTCTCACAGGACACGCCGCTCGCGTACTTCTACTCGTGGGCGCGGGTGCTGCGGATCGTCGACGGCCCCGATGCGGTGCACCGGCGCACCATCGCGCGCCAGGAGCTCAAGAGGGCGGCGCCCTGGGTCGGGTGAGACGCGGGGCGCTGTCGCCCGCGACCCCTCGTAGGCTGACCGGCATGGCCGCATCCTCCCTCCGCGCAGACCGCACGTGGCTCGTCGCCCTGGCCGCCAGCCTCTGGGGCCTCTCCGCGATCTGGCGCGACCCCCTCGCGAAGCAGTACCCGTCCGTGGCGATCGTCTTCTGGGAGCACCTGGTCCTCGTGCTCCTCGTGTCGCCGTGGCTCGTCGACGCGGTCCGCGCGGTCGCCCGGGCGAGCCGCCGCACCCAGGTGAGCGTGCTCGTCATCGGTGCCGGGTCGTCGGCGCTCGCGACGACGCTCTTCACGTCGGCGTTCCGGCTCGGCGACCCGATCACGCCGCAGGTGCTCCAGAAGCTCCAGCCGCTCATCGCGCTCCTCCTCGCCGCCGCCATCCTCGGCGAGCGGTTGCGCGCGTCCTTCGCCTGGTTCGCCGTCCCGGCGATCGCGGGCGCGTGGCTGCTCAGCTTCAAGGACCCCTTCGCCGTCTCCGTCAGCAGCCTGTATGCCGCTGGGCTCGCTCTCGGGGCAGCGGCGCTCTGGGCGGCCGGCACCGTCCTCGGACGGGCCGCCAGCGCTGAGCTCACCTTCCGTCAGCTCACGACCCTGCGCTTCGGCGTGGGTCTGGTGGCGCTCGCCGTCATCTCGCTCGTGACGGGGACCTCTCTGCGCGTCGAGGCTGCCTCGGCGGGCAACATCGTCGTCCTCGCCCTCGTGCCGGGCCTGCTGGCGCTGCTCCTCTACTACCGCGGGCTGCGCAACACGCCGGCCTCGCGGGCCACCCTCGCGGAGCTGGCCTTCCCCATCACCGCGGCCGTCGTCGGCGTGACCGTGCTCGGCCGGACGCTGGCCCCCTCGCAGTGGGTCGGCTTCGCCATCGTCCTCACGGCGGTCGTCGGTCTGGCGCTGCACGAGCGGCGCAGCGAGCGGCCGTCCGTCGCTGTTGCAGACCGCGCCGACGAGGCGATCGGCACGCGGGGCTGACATGTTCTTCGAGGACTTCGCCGTCGGCCAGACCTACACGAGCCAGGGCAGGACGATCACCGAGACCGACGTCGTCCTCTTCGCCGGCTGGAGCTGGGACACCAACCCGCCCCACACCGACGCCGAGTCGATGAAGGACAGCCGCTTCGGCGGGCGGATCGCGCACGGCATGCTCGGGCTCTCGGTCGCGATGGGCCTCGCCTCGCGCCTCGGTATCTTCGAGGACAGCTCGATCGCCCTGCTCGGCGTCGACGACTGGCGGTTCCACGCGCCGATCCTCATCGGGGACACCGTCGCCGTGACCGTCGAGATCACCGGGGTCCGCCGTACCAGCGCCGGAGACGCGGGCATCCTGTCCCGCCGCTTCACCCTGACCAACCAGGACGGCGTCGTCGTCCAGTCGGGCGACATCGGCCTCATGGTGCGGACCAGGTCAGGCCACGGCGACTGAGTCGAGGGCGACTGAGTCGAGCCGGCCTGCCTGCCGCTCAGGCGCCGAGAGGCAGGCCCTCGCCGGGAGCCAGGTGCTGGTCGAGGAAGGCGGTGATCCTCGCACGGTGCTCGGCCCAGTCGCCCGCGCCCACCTCGACGGTCAGCGTGGGGATGCCGAGTCGCGGCAGGAGGTCGAGCTCGACCGCGCGGCGGCGCCGCATGAACTCCACGTAGCCGTCGAAGCCGGTCAGACCGTTGGCCAGGCCGTGGCCCTGGCCGCAGTGGTACTCGATGACGCTGTCGAGCCACTCCCTCGGGCGCTCTGCGGCGGCGCGTTCGAGTGCGGGGGTCGGCTCGCCCGCGTCGAGGTAGACGACGACTGGGTTGAGTCGCGCCACGGCGGTCGCGAGGCGGCTCACGTGCGACTCGATGACCTCCGCGGGCTGGTCGAAGCGCGCCATGAGCGCGCACAGGGGGTTCTGGACGAGTACGCACTCGAAGACGTAGACCGTCTCGTCCTGGTCGGCCTGGTTGCCGAAGGCCTCCCAGCTCGCGCCAAGGACCCGCCGGTGGGCCTCGGGGGTGATGGCTCCGTCGTAGGCGTCGTGCTCGGCGAGGCGGGCGCGCAGGTCGGCGGGCCACGTCGGGTGCTGGCCGTAGCGCACCAGCCACGAGCCCTCCAGGGACTCGACCGACCGCATCAGCTCCTCACCCTGCGCGGGGAACGCGGCCACCACGCCCACCAGCGACTCGGTCGAGAGCACGGCGACCTGCTCGAAGTCCACGGGATGGTCGGTGCGGCCCTCCGGATGGAAGGACACCGCCTGACCTCGCTCGGTGAGCCAGCCGCTGAGGAACTCGGCGGTCGTGCTCTTGCCCGATCCGGGCAGACCCTCGACCATGACCAGCTGCGCCAACGTGACCCCTGCTCTCGTGTGGTGGTGTCCGGTTCGCCCGGTCCGGGCGATTTCGCGAGCGCAGTCTACGGAGCCGGCACTCCAGTCGCGGCCGTGCAGCGAAATCGTTATGCGACCGGTCGATCTACACGAGATCTTCATCGAAGGCTGACGTTTTGGGCGGCAGGCATGAGGCACGCTGACACCTCAACCTGCTTGCCCCGAGGAGTCTCATGTTTCCCCTGCGCCGTGCCCTGCGCCCCGTCGCCGCCGTCACTGTCGCCCTCGTCCTGACTGCCTGCAGCTCGAGCGACGCTGAGGGCCGCGACGGCGACGTCATGTTTGCGCAGATGATGATCCCGCACCACGAGCAGGCCGTTGAGATGGCCGACCTCGCCCTGGAGAAGGACGGCGTGTCCGCCGAGGTCAAGGACCTGGCGACGGACATCAAGGCGGCCCAGGATCCCGAGATCAAGACGATGTCCGAGTGGCTCACCGAGTGGAAGGCCCCGGCGTCGGCCTCCAACGGCATGGACCACGGCGGTGGCCACGACGCCGGTGCCGGCATGATGTCCGATGACGACATGCAGGCGCTGCAGGCCGCCGAGGGCGCGGAGTTCGACAAGCAGTGGCTGACGATGATGATCGAGCACCACGAGGGCGCCGTCGAGATGGCCAAGGACGTCCTGAAGACCACGAAGGACCCGGAGGTCAAGACCCTGGCCGAGGCCGTCGTGAGCGGTCAGGAGGCCGAGATCAGCACCATGCAGGGGCTGCTCGACTGAGCATGGGTCGCGTCAGCCGACGACCAGGGCCAAGATCGACGCATGGCGTCTGACACGGTCGGGATCGTCGGTGGCGGGATCGTCGGGCTGGCCATCGGCCGAGAGATCATGCGGCAGCGTCCGGGCGTGCGCGTGGTCGTGCTCGAGAAGGAGGACCGTGTCGCCGGCCACCAGACGGGCCACAACTCGGGCGTGGTGCATGCCGGGATCTACTACCGTCCGGGCAGCCTCAAGGCCGAGCTGTGCACCCGGGGCCGGCATCTGCTGAGGGACTACTGCGCGGAGCAGGGCATCGTCTACGACGAGTGCGGCAAGCTCGTCGTTGCGGTGGATCCGGCGGAGATCGGCCGCCTCGACGCGCTCGAGGAGACGGCACGGGCCAACGCCGTGCCCGGGCTGACCCGCCTCGACGCGGTGGGGATCCGTGAGATCGAGCCGCACGCCGCCGGTCTCGCGGCCCTGCACTCCCCGCATACGGCGATCACCGACTTCGTGGCCGTCGCCGAGGCCATGGCTCGGGAGATCCGCGGGGGCGGTGGCGAGGTCCGCCTCGGCAGCGAGGTCACCGGAGTGGAGCGCCGCCCGGGCGGTGTCGACGTCACCTGCGGCCCCGAGCGGCATCGCGTCGACCACGTCGTGCTCTGCGCGGGCCTGCAGGCGGACCGGGTCGCCGGGCTGGCGGGAGACCGGGGCGGGCCGAGGATCGTCCCGTTCCGCGGTGAGTACCTCAGCGTCACCGCCCCGAAGCGCGACCTGGTGCGCGGCATGGTCTATCCGGTGCCCGACCCGCGTTACCCGTTCCTCGGCGTGCACTTCACCCGCCGCGTCACGGGAGCGCTCGATGTCGGGCCGAACGCCGTCCTCAGCCTCAAGCGCGAGGGCTACCGCCGATCCGACGTGAGCCTCGCCGACGTGCGCGACACCGTCACCTGGCCCGGCTTCTGGCACCTGGCGCAGCGGCACTGGCGCACGGGAGCCAAGGAGGTCGTCGGATCGCTGTCCACCCGCGCCTACCTGCGGGTGGCCTCGCGCTACGTCCCTGAGATCGGGCCGGCCGACGTCGTCCGCAACGGGATGGGGGTGCGGGCGCAGGCGGTCGAGCGCGACGGCACCCTGGTCGACGACTTCCGCATCACGCACGGCGACGGCGTCACGAGCGTCCGCAACGCACCCTCGCCGGCCGCGACCTCCAGCTTGGCCATCGCCGAGCACGTGGTACGCGAGATGGGCCGCGCCCGCTGACCTGCCCGCTGACCTGCGAGTTGACCTGCCCGGCACCCGGCCCGGCACCCAGCCCGCGGTGCCGCGGTGGCCAGCCCAGCGGCATACGGCCTGATGAACTATTTCCCGAAGGCCTCGTCGAAGGCCGACTCCATCTCGGGCGTCCACTCGGAGGAGTAGCCGCAGCTGTTGACCGTGCCTCCGGTCGCGGTGATGAGGTAGCGCCTGCCCTCCCCGAACTCCACGCCCCCTTCGAGGGCGACCGCCCCGTCGAGCGTGGCGAGCTTCACGAGCTGGGAGCCGTCGCCGCCCTTGTACCAGCGGTCCACCCGCAAGGTGACGGCCTTCGACTCGACGACGGTCGCGGTGCCCGAGAAGGCGACCTCCATCGGCCGCAGGACGTCCACGGAGAAGGCGAGGCACGAGCCCATCGCGTCGCTCGCCGGCAGCCCCAGCGTCATGACCTGAGCCGGCCGCGCCGACGGCGGCGCCGGTTCGTCACCCGCCCCGCTCAGGAGCACACCGGTCGCTCCGAGTGCCACGACGGCAGCCGCAGCGGCCGCCAGGGGCCACCGGGCCCGGCGCCTCCCGGACTCGATGGTCGTCAGGGGGGTGGTCAGCTGGTCGTTCTCGCGCATGGTGGCCTCCGCCATCTCGTCAACCCACGGATCGGGCGCGTCGGTGCCGGCGGCTGGGTCCGCTGCGCGGAGCCGAGCCAGGAGCTCGTCGTCGTTCACCGTGGCCTCCTCTCTTCGTCGGGTATCTGTCCGCCGATAGGTCCGGTCTTTCCGATCCGGCGGGCGAGCTCCTTCTTGGCCCGGTGCAGACGAATGCTGACCGCGTTCGCAGTGAGGCCGGTGACCGCGGCGATCTCCTTGGGGGGCAGGCCCTCCCACGCCCACAGCATCACGATCTCTCGGTCCAGCTCGCGCAACCCGGCCAGCGCCGCGTGGACGTCCGCATGCTCTCCCGGCCCTTCGCCCGGGGACGGGCTCTTGGTCCGCGACCTGGCGAGCCGGTCGACGAGACGCAGGTGTCGAGCCGCCGACCGGCGCCGGTTGGCGAGGCAGCCGCGGGCGACGGCATACGTCCAGGGGAGCGGGTCCTCGGCGGGGACGTCGGACAGCCGGCGCCACAGGACGAGGAAGACGTCGGAGACGACGTCGTCCACCGAGGCGGGATCGACGCGGCGGGCGACGTAGCGGCGGAGGGGGAGGGCGACCTCGCGGGCCAGCACCGTGAACCGCGCCGTCGCGTCGGTGTCGGACATGGTTTCCACACTTCCATCTGTCCGGCTGCCCGCGGATCCTTTCGGACCGGACACGCACGGCGGGCGAAGGCACGCAAGACGACCTGCCAGCGTGAGAGTCTGTGCGCGTGATCAACGAGCGAGCCAGCGGCGTCCAGCTGCACGTCACGTCACTGCCGGACGGCCGGCTCGGGTCCTCGGCCCGCGCCTTCGTCGACTGGCTGGCCGCTGCGGGCCAGTCCGTGTGGCAGGTGCTGCCCGTGTCGGTGCCCGACGAGCACGGATCGCCCTACAAGTCGCCCTCGGCGTTCGCCGCATCGCCCGCCCTTCTCGAGCACCCGGACGCTCCGGTCAGCGACGCGGAGCTCGCGCAGTTCGCCGACCGTGAGTCCTACTGGGTGGACTCGTGGACGGCCTTCGGTGGAGACCTCGCCGACCAGGTCCGCTTCGCTCGCGAGTGGGCCGAGCTGAGGGCCTACGCCGCGGAGCGTGGCGTCAGGATCATGGGCGACGTGCCCATCTACGTCGCGCCGGACGGGGCGGACACCCGGGCGTGGCCGCACCTCTTCCGCAACGACGCCGTGGCCGGCTGCCCCCCGGACGCCTACGCGGCCACCGGTCAGCTCTGGGGCAACCCGCTCTACCGCTGGGACGTCATGGCGGCCGAGGACTTCCGCTGGTGGGTCGAGCGACTCCGCCGCACCTTCGACCTCTTCGACTACGTCCGTCTCGACCACTTCCGCGGGTTCGCCGGCTTCTGGGCCATCCCCGCGGACGCCGAGACCGCGATGAGCGGCCACTGGGAGCCGGGTCCCGGGCGTCCCCTCTTCGACGCCGCCCGCGCCGAGCTGGGCGACCTGCCGATGCTCGCGGAGGACCTCGGCGACATCGACGCCCCCGTGGTCGAGCTGCGCCACGAGCTGGTGCTGCCGGGGATGGCGGTCCTCCAGTTCGGGTTCACGCCGTGGGACCCGCACAACATCCACCACCCCGCCCGCCTGCGCCACGACCAGGTCGTCTACACCGGCACTCATGACAACGACACGGTCGTCGGGTGGTGGGCCGGCCTCTCGGAGGACGCCCGCGACATGGCGCGCGGCCTCCTCTGGGAGAGGGACGTGCGCGCCAACGTCGACCACGAGCCGTCGTGGGCGATGATCGAGCTGGCGCTGTCCATGCCGTGCCAGCTGACGATGATGCAGGCCCAGGACGTGCTCGGCCTCGGCTCCGAGGCTCGGATGAACACCCCGGGCGTCGAGGGCGGCTGGTCCTGGCGGATGGAGCCTGGTGCCCTGACCGGGGGCCACGCGGACCGGTTGCGCGCGCTCACTCGGGCTGCCGGTCGAGCCCGCTGAGCGCGAGCGCGCCCGCCAGGGTCAGGGGCGCCTTCAGGGTGTTGAGTTCCGGTGCCTGCCGATCAGGACCGCGGCGATGAGCACGATGATGAAGAGGAACCGGCCGTTGAGCACCGACAGGACGGCGATCGGGACGGTCACAGCAGCCACGAACTGCTGGCCCCCACTCAGGCCTCGGAACCATTGCACGGCAGCCCGGCCGGAGAGCCGCAACCGGTGCCCGAGCCGGCCCAGGGCTCCGATCGGTTGCGTGATGTGCGCGGGGTCGCGTTCAGGTTGGGGGAGCTTCAGCTCGGCGGGCACCCGCGCGTCGATGGCCGCCACGACGGCGGCGCCCTTGCGGTAGGCGTTCGGCTCGACGGCGATGGACCAACCGTCGCGCGAGATGACGAGCCGAGCTCCGTCCGGGTACTCGAGCAGCCCTGCCACGCCGTTGAACCACACGGTCGTCAGCTGGCCCTCAGCCGAGTGCTGGAGCGCATCCTCGCTGAGCAGCAGCGAGGCCTGGGCGGTGTGATGCGGGTAGCGGGTGGCGCCCTCGGCCACGAAAGAGGTGCGGTTCCGCAGCAGCTCGATCCCCGGCACGGCCTCGGCTCCCTGCGGCAGCCCGAGCACCAGCGAGCTCTGCACCTCTGCCATCACGGCGGCAATCTCCTGCGGCGTGACCGCAGAGGACAGCTCATGGGACTCCTCGAAGGTGTAGAACTCCGACTCGGTCATCAGTGAAGCAGCGGCGGACCAGGCGATTCCCGGGGCGATGGCCGGGTCGCGCAGCTGCCTCTCTCGGGTGATCCGCAGGTCGTCGAGCATCGACTGCGGTGGGCCTTCCTCCGCCAGCCGGGAGAGGGCGGCGATGAACTCCGGCCCGCACGTCTCACGTCCTTCGGAGCTGATGTCGCTGCCGCACAGCAGGATCGCCGTGTCGCGCGTGACCCGCTCGAGGTCGGCCCACGGCCCGTAGGCGACCCCGTGTCCTTGCCGGAGCGACTCGTTGAGGGTCCGCCGGATGACCTCTGGGGCCAGGCCGGCGCCGAACCCGCGGGTGACGGCTCCCGAGGCCACCAGGCCCGAGTGGACCCAGTGCAGGCCCGGCAGCGTCGACGCCACCGCCTCCGGCAGCACGGGCCGGTGCCACTCGCCGGCCCCCAGCCCGGGTGCGAAGTCGTCGGGCAGGCGCTGGTCGGTGGCCAGGACGGCGTTGTGTGCCACGAACATCCGGGCTGCCCAAGCCCTCAGCCCCTCGGCGGAGACCCGTGACAGGCCCAGCTCCCGATAAGCGGTCAGCCCCGGCCCCTGGGCGCCGTAACGCCACTCGAGGTTGCTCGCTCCGGTGCCGATGGGGCGCTGCTCGGACTCGGCGCGCAGGACCTTGGCCTCGTGCTCGATACCGGAGAGGTCGGGCTCGGCGAGCCACCGCGTCAGCTTGAGCAGGTGCTCGAACACCGCCTCGCGCTCGCCGTCGAAGTCGAACCGGGTCTCATAGAGCCCGACGGCCGCGTTGAACGACAGCCGCGGGTCGCTCCACCCGTGCAGCGCGGAGTGCTCCAGCAGGTGGGTCCACCCGCTCGTCGCCAGCGTCTCGTCGGCCTGCCCGACTCGGAAGAACAGCGTGGCCCGCATCGTCTCGCGCGGCGCCGAGACACTGAAGACGCGCAGCCCGTCGCGCACCTCATCGTGCAGTTCCATGGTCACCCCTGTCGTCACTCGGCGCTCACCGTAGTGGACGCAGGCGAAAGCCGCATGCGGGATCTCCCGTATGCCGCTGAGCCGGCCCCGCGCCCAAGGTCACTCGGGCGCGGGGCGGGCGGCTCAGAAGGTGCCGCAGTTGGACGTGGCGGCCTTGCCGGCGAACCGGTCGGCGAGGAACGCCTGCGCGTCGACGTAGCTGGCGAGAGCCCCGCCGACGTGTCCGGGGGCGAGGTTCGGCTTGAACTGCACCGGGGCGCCCTGGGCGCACCAGCGCTGTGCCGTGCCGAGACCGGCCTGGTAGGCGACGATGTCGTCGAGCTGGCTGTGCGACACCAGGGTCGGCACGGCCGGGCGGCGGGCGTCGCCGAGCAGCTGCTCACCGATGATGCCGGCCCACTCGGGCTCGCGGATGACCTCCTTGACGTACTGGCCGGTGGTGGTCAGCGTGTTCGTCTGCGTGAAGGCCGTCGTCAGCAGGGTCTCGACGGTGCACTGCGTGGAGATCCGGTCCAGCCACGCCCGGCCCTGGTCGTTCAGCAGGGTGGCGACGTTCGTCTCGTAGGTCGCGGTGATGCCGTGCAGGGCGTAGCCGAGGAAGCCGACGGCGAAGTTGCCGTCGATCTGGTCGGCGACGAGGGTGAGGTCCCCGGGGATGCCACCGGCCGCGCCGGCCACGACGTTGAGCTCGGGGGCATAGGTCGCCTCGAGCTCGAGGGCGGAGGCCGCGGCGCCCCCACCCTGGGAGTAGCCGGTGATCGCCACGGGGGCCGACGCCGACAGGCCGGTGTTGGCCAGGCGGAAGGCGGCCCGGACGCCGTCGAGCACGGCATGGCCCTGCGACTCGCGGATCATGTAGGTGTGCATGCCCTGGGTGCCGAGGCCCTCGTAGTCGGTGATGACGACGGCGTAGCCACGGTCGACGAGCCCGGTGATGAAGGGGGCCTCGTACTCCGTGCCGACCGTGGTCTGCACGGACGGCGCGCACTGGTCGCCGACGCCCTGGGTGCCGACGGCGAAGGCGACGACGGGACGGGGGCCCGAGCCCGTCCACGACGTGTTGGGCACGAGCAGCTGCCCGGTCACGGCGATGGGGGTGCCGGAGCGGTCCGTCGTGCGGTACATCATCCGGGTGACCGTGGCGTCGACCTTGACGAGCTTGAGCGGCGAGATCCAGAACTCGGACGGCTCGCTGCGGATGATCGCGCCGTTGCCCGACGGCAGGCTCGAGGGCGTGCTGTAGAAGCTGAGGCCCGGGCCGGGGGAGCAGGTGAGCTTCGCGTCGCCCCAGTCGGCGTGGTCCTGGCCGATGCCGTCACCCGAGTCGTCGACGACGAGCTCGACGAAGTCGGCACCGGCGATGTCGGCCTTGAGCGAGTGGGTCAGTGAGAAGCCGGTGAGTCGTCCGGTCTCGTAGACCTGGTAGCCGTCGGCGATGACCCGGAAGTTCACCGACCCGCCGCCACCGACCTCCTCGTCGATGCCGACCTTCGCGGTCAAGGTCGTGCAGTTGCCGCCGGTGTAGTAGCGGATCCGCGAGCTGGCGTGCGTGCCAAGGCCTTTGGCGAACGTGTAGACGTTGACGCGGAGCGGGCCGCCGTCTCCGGCTGCGTCCTCACCGTTGGAGCGGTCCTTCTCGACCGGTCCCCAGCCGTTGCTCGCGGAGACCCAGGGCAGGTCGCTGGCATAGGCCGAGGCGGTCGGGGCGACGAGGTCCCCGAGTGGCTCGGCGTGGCGATCGCCGGAGCATTCGAACTTCGCGCCGCCCCAGCTCGCGTGGTCCTGGCCGATCCCGTCGCCGCCGTCGCTGACGATCAGGTCGACGTAGCGGGCGCCGTCGATGTTGGCCTCGATCCTTGCGCCCTTGGAGCTGCCCTTGAGGACCGGGGTCTGCGCCGCCACGACGCCGTCGGCCACGACCGTGAAGATCACCGAGCCGCCGAGCCACACCTCGTCGTCGACGCCGACGTCGGAAACGAAGGTCTCGCAGTTCTTCCCGACGTCGTAGCGGATCGCCGAGCTGGCATGGACGCCAAGGCCTTTGGCGTACGTGGTGCCGTCGATCCGGATGGCCGTGCCGTCGCCGGCCCGGTCCTCGCCGTTGGACCGGTCTCGCTCGACCGGGCCCCAGCCGTTGGTTGCCGACACCCAGTCGAGGTCGCTCGCGTAGGTGTCACTGGTCGGGGCAGCCGGGTCGGCTGCCTGGGCGGGACCGGCCAGTGCGGTGATCGGGGCGACCGTGAGGGCTGTCGCCAGGACGAGCGCGCATCGTGCGCGCCAGGTGGACCACGTCATTGTGGATCTCCTCTCCGGTGCACGGTCGCAGAGGGGAGGGGCGACCGTGCCCGGACCGGACGCTAGTGACCGCCAGTAACTTACTCAAGGGTATGTCCGGTTTGTGGATGATCGCGCGGACCGGGTGGGGACAGATGACGCACCTTCGCGCGTCGGACTGGCATCTCCGTGCTGAGCCGTCAGCGCCCCGTCCACGAACGTCCGTCATCCGTCCCGGGCCCGGGGCGGCAGCAGCTCGTATGCCGCTGGGCCGGCTCGTCAGGGAGGGTTCAGGAGCGCGGGAGCGGGCTGTAGAAGACGAGGCCGTTGCCCATGTGGTCGTAGACCACGGCCCGGCGCTCGTAGGCGTCGTCGTAGGGCGCCTTGAGGATCGCGCCGCCGTTGTCCTCGACGGCCTTGGCGGCCGCGTCGACGTCGTCGGTCTTGATCCCCACAGCCACCTTGCCGGGGATCGGGTGGTCGAGCGCGGTCGCGAGGGCGAGCGTCACCGACCCCCCGTCCAGCGCAGCGAAGTGCGTCCCATCGCGGAACTTCAGCTCGAAACCCAGGGTGTCGCGGTAGAACGCGATCGAGTCGTCCAGGTCGTCCGTCGAAAGGACGATCATGCGGACGTCGTAGTCGGACATGGCGCCGCTCCTCTCCTGCTCGAGCCTATCGGCCGGGCTGCCGGTCCCGGACGGGGGAGGGACGCGGTATGGGTCACGCGGGGAGAGGGACCTTTGCCTCTGGCGCCGGCCGGGCGTCGGCGCAGGGTGGAGGCGTGACGGTGCCAGGGGCCGTCGACGTCGTGCACGAAAGGGGAGATCGTCATGCAGAGGCGATGGATGATTGGGCTGGCCGTGGGCGCGCTGGCCGTGGCGTCGGCCGTGCCTGCAGCAGCCGCGGCGGCGAAGGGCGGGCCGGCTGTCGAGGGCGGCTATCAGGTGAAGGTCCTGGTGCAGGGTGCCCCGATCCACGGGGCGAACGGACTCGCCGCCGACTCCGCCGGGAGAGTGCTCGTCGCCAGTCTGTTCGGCGGCGAGATCGTGGTGCTGGACGGACGAACGGGACAGATCGTCGACCGGCTCGGACACGGGGTCGGGGTGGACGCGCCCGACGACGTCGCGGTGGCGCCGGACGGGTCGATGTACTGGACCGATCTCGGGCTCGGCCAGGTCGGGCGCAGGGCGCCGGACGGCTCGGTGACCAAACAGTTCATCGGGGTCGGGGTCAACCCGGTGACCGTTCGCGATGACGGGCGCGTCTTCGTGGGGCAGGGGTTCTTGGGCAACGGCCTCTACGAGCTCGACCCGCTGCTCGTCGACCCGCCGAGGGTCCTCATCCCCGACACTGATCCCACGGGCGGTCCGAACCAGCTCAACGGCTTCGACTTCGGCCCGGACGGTTATCTGTACGCGCCGCAGCCGATGCTCAGCCGCGTGGTCCGAGTCGATCCGGAGACCGGCGCGATCACCGTCGTCGCCGAGGCCCTGCCGGCGCCTCCGTCGTCGGTCGAGTTCGACGCTGACGGAGACCTGTATGCGTCGCTGCTGACCGGCACCGTCGTCAGGATCGACCTCGCCTCGGGCGGGTTCCGGACGGTTGCCGAGATCGACGGCGCCATGTTCGACAACATGACCTTCGACGCGCGGGGTGCGCTGCTCGTCTCCGACTCGCACAACGGCGCCGTCTATCGGCTGGCCCGTGGCGGCGGGGTTCAGACGTTCAGCCCGGGAGGGCTGATCCTGCCGGGCGGCGTCGCGGTGGTGCGCAACGGGCTGGCTTCAGAGTCGCTGTTCGTCGCCGACGGGTGGCGGCTCTATGAGCTGGATGCCCGCTCGGGGAGCGTTCGGGGCGTCAGCGCCGGTGACATCAGGGGCCTCGGTCTGAGCAACCCCTTCACCGTCGCACCGGACGGCGATCACCTGATCCTCACCTCGTGGTTCACCAACTCGGTGCAGGTCTGGGATCCCGCCGCGAGCTCGGAGGTCGCGATCCACCACGACTTCGCGTGGCCCGTCAACGCGATCCGCTTCCAGGGCGACCTCGTCGTCGCTCAGGTCGGCACGGGGTCCGTCGTTCGCCGGACCGCATCCGGCGCGACGACACCCATCGCGCAGGGCCTGGCCTACCCGAGCGGTCTGGCCGCCACCGACGACGACCTCTGGGTCGCCGACTGGGCCACGGGCCTGGTGTGGCAGGCCGTCGCCGACGGGGTGGTGCTCGACCCGCTGCAGCTCGTCGCGGGCGGCCTGCAGTTCCCCGAGGGGATGGCCGTCGACGTCGACGGCACGCTCCTCGTCGTCGAGGCGGTCGGCCCGGACCAGGGTCAGCTGACCCGCGTCGACCCGACCATCGGCGGGACGAGCGTCGTGGCCACCGGGCTGGAGACGTTCGTCCAGGGCTCCGCCGTGTTCCCACCGTCGCTGGCCCTCAGCAGTGTCGCGGTCTCGGCCTCCGGGACCCTCTACGTGACCGGTGACCGGGGCAGCGTCGTCTACCGGCTCCAGCCGGTGGGGCGCTCCTCGTAGCAGGCGGTCAGGCGCGCGCGGAAGCGAGCCCAGCGGCATACGGAAGAGGTCGTATGCCGCTGGGCTCGCTCCCAGCCCGGACGCTGCGTTGGGTGCCAAAGCGGCTGGCGCACCGACGAATCGGGCCCGGAGCACTGTCAGACCTCGCCCCTAACCTTGATGGTGTCGGGACATGGGGTGAGAGGGGCTGACGGTGGATCTGGAGATGACGATCGACAGCGCGTGGCGGGGGTTCCGGAGGGCGTTGGCGGATGCGGTGGACGGGCTGGGGGACGGCGAGTGGCTGTCCGTCGCGCTCGACCCGGGCGAGGCGCTCGAAGTGGTCGACCGGGCCCTGCCGGGGGTGGAGCTGGGTCGCGAGGGAGCGTCCATCGTCCTGGAGGCGCCGGGCAACCGGGTGCTGCCGGCCGACCGTCGGCTGTCGGCGGCTGGGCAGCGCCTGCTCCGGGGGCTCGGCCTGCGTCGAGGGTCGCGGACCGACCCGACTTACCGCGCCACCTATCCGCTCAGCCATGTGGACGAGGCCGCCGCAGTGGCGGTGGCGGTGCTGCGTGACGTCTTCGACGTGGTGCATCCGGCGTTCCTCGCCAGTGACGGCTTCAGCTGGGAGCACGGCCCGCGGCCCGAGCCGGCCGCACCCGGCCCCGAGACGGAGGGGCCCGTGCAGCCGGTCAACCGAGCGCACCTCGACCACCTCGTCGACGCGGCGCTCGCCCGGATGATCGGGCACACGCCGGCGCGCGACTCCGACGGGGACATCCCGTTCCCGTCGGGGACGGCGGTGGTCTTCGTGAGCACCAGCCCTGCGTCGCCGGTGGTCCGGGTCTTCGCGGAGATGGTCGTGGAGATCCGCGACCTCGATGCCGCGGTCCGGGAGATCGAGGTCCTCAACCGCGAGATCTTCGGGGTGAAGTTCTCCCTCCATGACGACCGGATCGTCGCGAGCGTCGACCTGCTCGCGATGCCGTTCGTCGGCGACCACCTGCGCGCGCTCGTGGCCCGGATGATCGAGGTGGTGGCAGCCAACGACGCGCTCGCGGCGCGCCGGGTCAGCGGGCGGACCTTCCTCGGGTCTGATGACGCCGACGATGACGATGAAGATGACGAGTGCGAGGACGAGTCGGACGAGTCGGACGACGACGCGATCCACCCGGTGATGCTGCGGCTGATCCAGCTCGACGCCGAGCGGCCGGGGTCGGTGCGGCCCAAGGACGCGGCGCGGCTCTGCGACCACGACCCCGACCTCATCCTCGAGCTGATCCGGTGGAACGAGGAGCAGGAGATCTCGTGGCGGCAGGCCCGCGACGAGGCCATGGCGACGCACGAGTACGACGAGGCCGAGGCCTGTGAGGGAGAGCGGGCGCACGCTGCTCGGACCGTGAAGGTGCTGCGCAAGGCGCTGCGGATCGTCTTGCTGGCTTAGGGCGCTATCGGGGCCGTGGCGCGGCAGGGATCAGGTGATCGAGATCCGCGGACGGTGCTGTAGCAAGTCGCCTGCAACGTGGTGCCGACCCGCACGATCCGCACCTCCCAGGTCCCGCGCGACCACAGCCGGGCGTACGCCTTGGCGTAGCCGCTGGTCGCAGGGGGGTACGGCTGTCCGTGCGTTGGGTCACCGCTGGGAGCCCGCCCCGTCGGGACCTGGCCTTGACGCTCGGAGCCAGCTCAGCGGCATACGGCCTCTACGGCCTGGCCTTCACGAGCTGCGGGCGTCCAGCTCGCCGATGTCCTCGTTCCACACGGCGGGATTCTGGTCGATGAAGGCGCGCATCATCGCGGCGCACTCCTCGGAGTCGAGGTTGACCACTTCCACGCCGTGATCGCGCAGCAGGTCCTCGGCGCCGAGGAAGTTGCGGTTCTCGCCCAACACGAGCCGGGGGATCTTGTAGAGCAGGACCGCTCCAGTGCACATGTGGCACGGCGAGAGCGTGGTGTACATGGTCGAGCGCGCGTAGACGCTCGCCCGGAGCCGGCCGGCGGCCTCCAGGGCGTCCGTCTCACCGTGCCGGATGGCGCTCCCGTCCTGGAGGCGGCGGTTACGACCCGCCCCGAGGACCGTCCCATCATCGGCGACGAGAACTGCGCCGATCGGGATCCCGCCCTCCGCGAGTCCGGACCGCGCCTGCTCGAGGGCTAGCTGGAGAAAATGTTCGTCGTTCATGGCGCTCCTTCGAGGGGTCACGTGCGGCGGTAGGGCTTGAGGTAGGCGCCCGGGTAGCGGAGGCCCCGACCCGCAACCGCGAGGGCGATGATCACCGCCAGGTAGGGCAACGCGATCATCAGTTCGCGCGGGACATGGGCGAACGTCGGGGTGATGGCCAGCTGGAGCTGCGCAGCGTCGACGACGGCAAACAGGAGGGCGCTCGCGACCGCGGGCCAGATCCGCCACCGGGCGAAGATGACCAAAGCGATCGCGACCCAACCGCGACCGTTGGTGATGTTGAGGGTGAAGGTGCCGAGGACCGCGAGCGTGAGGAAGGCGCCACCGACGGCCATTAGCGCGCCGCCTATGACCAAGGCGACATAACGCGTCCGCTCGACACTGATGCCGGCGGCGTCGGCTGCCTCGGGATTCTCCCCCACGGCCCGCAGGCGCAGCCCTAGCCCGGTCGATCGGAGAAGCCACCATGCCAGCGGGGCCACCACGGCGAGCCCGAGCATAGTGAGCAGGTACATCTCCAGCACGGGTACCCCCGTGAACAGGAGGGCGAACTTCGCGGTCTGGGTGAGCGAGCCGCCACCGAAGAGCAACCGGTTGCTGAACTCGCTCGCACCGATCAGCAGCAGAGTGGTGCCGATCCCGGCGACATGCTGGTTGACCCCGAGCGTGACAGTGAGCAGGCCCATGAGGCCGCCCGCGAGCATCCCGGTGACGACCGCGGCCAGCAGCCCGAGCAACGGGGAGCCGGTGTTGGCGGTGACGATGAAGCCGCCGAAGGCTCCGGCATACATCGTTCCCTCGATGCCGAGGTTGAGGATGCCGGACCGCTCCGTGATGATCTCGCCGATCGTCGCGTAGAGCAGCGGGGTCGCGGTGACCAAGGTGGCGGCGATGAGGGCAACGACGTTCATGAGGGGTCTCCCGCGCTTGAAGGGGCACGAGCGCGCCGGCGCCGCAGGGCGGGGAAGGTGACACGATACCTGCGCAACAGCATCAGGCTGACGGCGCTGAGCAGCAGCGTCGCCGTCACGACCCTGCCCATCTGGGGCGGGAGCTGCAGGACCCGGTTGGCCATCTCCGCGCCAACGACGATGTCGGCGAGGAGCGTGGCGACAGCGATCGCCGCAGGGACCGAGAGCGCTGCAAGGGTAGCGACGACGATCCCGGTGTAGCCGAAGCCGGTCGAGACTTCACCGGTGAGGCGACGTTGCAGACCCATGACCTGAACCGCTCCGCCGAGACCGGCCAGGCCGGCCGACGACAAGGCGGCCCCCAAGAGAGTGCGGCCCACGGAGATGCCGGAGAACTGCGCTGCCCTTGGGTTGAGGCCAGCAGCCCGCAAGGTCAGGCCGATGCCCGTCCTGCTCAGCACGAGCCACAGGGCGAGCGCGACGAGCACGGCCAGGACGAAGCCCCAGTGCAGCCGGTGGCCCGTGAGGATGGGAGCCAGCTCGTAGCCGGATCCGATCCGCGCCGACTCGGGAAACTGCGTTGTCGGGTTGCGAAGGGGGCCGTTGAGCAGGCCCTGCAACAGCAGCAGCGCGACGGGATTCAGCAACAGGGTCGTCACGACCTCGTCGACCCCGAGGCGCACCCGTAGCAGCGCCGGCACGAGCCCCCACAGCGACCCAGCGACGACGCCCACACCGAGTCCGAGCGGGAGGGCAAGCGGGGGTGGCAGATCCGGCAAACCCGTAGCGACGACCGCGGCCGCAATGGCTCCCGCGATGAACTGGCCCTCGGCTCCGATGTTGTAGAACCCGGCTCTGAAGGCCAGCAGAACAGCGAGCCCGGTGAACAACAGGGGCGTGGCAGCGAGCAGAACCTCGAGGAAGGTGTACGTCGAGGACAGGGGGCGCAGCAGGTAGAAGTCGTAGGCCGACCCGGGGTTGGCGCCGGCCAGCCGGATCGGGCCAGCCGTCAGGATGAAGGTGCCGAGTGCGGCTGCGACGACCAGCGCCGGGGTCAACCATCGGGGGGCGTGTCCGCGCAGGAGCAACCTCATGCGCTCAGCTCCGCGAGGGGGGTCCCGGACATGAGCAGGCCGAGCTGTCCGCGGCTCACGACGGACGCCGACACCACGCCCATGATGCGTCCCTCAACGATGACCGCGATCCGGTCGGACAGGGCGAGGACTTCGTCGAGGTCTTCGCTGATCAGCAGGATCGCCGCGCCGAGCGATCGGCGGCGAAGCAGCTGCTTGTGGACGAACTCGCTGGCCCCCACATCCAGGCCACGGGTCGGCTGCGCCACCACGATGGCTTGCGGATCCCGTTCAAAGACCCGGGCGAGCAGTACCTTCTGCATGTTGCCGCCCGACAGGCCGCCGACAGGGTCGGTCGGAGCTGCCTTGATCGAGAACTGCTCGATCAGGCGCTCCGCGTGTCTGCGGATGGCGCCGCGGTCGAGGAAGGGGCCGCGACGGAAGCTGTTGACGTTCTCGAGGATGAGGTTGTCCTCGACGGAGAGGTCCTCGACCACGACACCGTGCCGGTCCTCGGGCAGCCGCCCGAGGCCGGCCTGGACGATGCGGGCGGGGCCGGCGCCTGCGAGCTCGACGCCACCAAGCGTCACGCTGCCCGAACTGGGCTCGAGCACCCCTGAGAGGACGTCGGCGAGCTCCCGCTGGCCGTTGCCGCTCACGCCTGCCAGCCCGAGGATCTCGCCACCGCCGACGTCGAGGTGGATGCCGTCAAGGCGTGGCTTTGCTCCCGAGCCGGGCACGGTGAGCGCGGAGATCCGCAGCAACACCTCACCATTCGGGCGGGCAGCGGCGAGGGAGGACCGGTCGTCGGCGCGCTCCGCGGCGATGAGCGTTGCACCGACGCTGCCCTCGTCATCAGGGCGAAGGACGGCCCGGCTCACCCCGCTGACCGCCCGCCCGACCAGCAGTTCCGCGAGCTCCCCGGTGCTGGCGGTCTCCGTCGGGACCGTGGTCACGACACGACCGTGGCGCAGCACGCTCACCCGGTCGCTGATCGCCTTGACCTCATGCAGCTTGTGGCTGACGAACAGGACCCCGATGCCGTCGTCGGTCAGGCGCCGCAGTGACTTGAAGAGTGCAGAGCACTCTTGGGGGACGAGTACGGCTGTCGGCTCGTCCAGGATCAGCGCCCGTGCGCCTTGGTAGAGCGCCTTGACGATCTCGACGCGCTGCTGTTCCCCGACCGACAGGGTCCCGACCACGGCATCGGGATCGAAGGGCGACCCCAGTTGGGCCGACAGCTCGGCGATCCGCAGGCGGGGCTCTTCGGTGCTGACTGGTCCGAGCGGCAGCGAGGACAGCAGGATGTTCTCGAGGACAGTCATGGGGCGGACGAGGGCGAAGTGCTGAGTCACCATGCCGATGCCGCAGGCCAGGGCATCCTTGGGGCTGCGGACCATGACCGGCACGCCGTCGACCTGCATCACCCCGTCATCAGGGACGGTGAGGCCGTAGATGATCCGCATGAGCGTTGTCTTGCCCGCGCCGTTCTCGCCGAGGACGGCGTGGACCTCGCCGGCGCGCACCGTGAGGTCGATCCCGTCGTTGGCGACCAGATCTCCGAAGGTCTTGCGAATCCCGCTGAGGGACAACAACGGTGGAGTGGAGTCGGCCTCCTCTGTCAAGAGAGCTCCACCGAGCCGGCTGGGGTGGTCTCGATCACTGGTGTGGTGAAGGCGCCTGACTTCATCTCGGCTTTGCGGGCCGCGACCCTGCCAACCAGGTCCTGCGGGATGCCGCCGGCGACGGCCGTGTTCACCTCGGTGAGGTCTGAGCCGCCGTTCTTCATGAAGCTGTGGTCCTTGAGGTTGGAGGCACTGAACGTGCCTGACTGCACCGCCTCGATGACTGCGCGGACCGTGGGCTCCATGTTCCAGGTCACGGATGCCATGACGGATTCGGGTGCTTGCTCTTTCTGGTCGCCCATGCAGCCGATGGAGAGCAGGCCCTTCTCCTTCGCGGCCTCGATGACGCCGGCGCGTTCGGCGAACAGCACGTCTGCCCCTGCGGCCACCTGGGCCAGCGCGGCTTGCTTCGCCTTGGCCGGGTCGAACCAGCTGTTGATGAAGGTGACCTTGACCGAGACTTTGGGGTTGACCTCCTGCGCTCCCTTGATGAACGCGTTGACGATCCGGTTCACCTCGGGGACGGGCAGGCCGCCGACGACGCCGAGGACGTTGCTCTTGGTCATGCCCCCGCACAGCATGCCGGCGAGGTAAGCGGGATCGTGGATCCAGTTGTCGAACACCGAGTAGTTGGGCGCAACCTCTTCCTCACCCGAGCCGAACGCGAACGCGACGTCGGGGAAGTCCTTGGCAACCGCACGGGTGGGATCCTCGTTGCCGAAGGCGTCGCCGAAGATGATGGCCGGCTTGTCCGTGTTGCACACGTCGCGCAGGATCCGCTCCATGCCGCCGTCGTAGCCGATGTTGTCCGAGTGGGTGTAGGTGATCAGCCCCTCGTCAGCCACCTTCTGCAGGGCCTGGTGGATGACGCCATCCCACGGCTCCTCGATGGGCGTCGCGTAAGCGCCGAAGACCTTCAGCTTGCTGCCGGCGCCGCCCCCGGTGCTTCCCTGGGCTGGGGCTGTCCCTGCAGGGACATCGCCCGTGCGGCCGCCGCAGCCGGTGAGGGCCAAGAGGGCGCCGCCGAGGCCCGCGCCGATGAAGATGCGACGAGAGGGGTTGACATGCGCAGCCATGGTTTCCTCCGTGAGCCGGGGACGGTGGTGGCCATTCCATCGTCTCGGCTGGATGGGGACAACCACCCGCCGGGTGCACCGAACCGGACCAGATCTGGACATGATGTCCATAGTCGGTGAGAGTGGTCCATGCTCATGCGGCCGGACGCCCTGACAGTGGCGGAGATCTTGGACCTGGACGTCGTCGTGGCCGCCCGCCCTGAGCTGGTCACCCCGGTGGAGACGGCGCAACGGCGCGTCAGATGGGTGCACACCTCCGAGATCTACGAGATCGGTCCGCTCCTCAGAGGCGACGAACTGCTGCTCACGACCGGGCTCGGTCTGGTGGGTGCCAGCCCTGAGCGGCTGCGGAACTATGTCGACTCGCTCGCCGACCGCGGCGCGGCCGGCTTGTGCCTCGAGCTGGGGCGCCCGTTCGAACGCATGCCGCCACCTCTTGTGCAGCAGGCCCGGGACCGCGGCCTGGCCCTCGTCGCGATGCACTCGGTGGTGCCCTTCGTCGAGGTCACCGAGGCCGTTCATGAGCTGCTCGTATCGTCGCGTCTTCGTCGGGCCCGAGCCGTTGACCTGCTCGCCGACGACCTGCTGGCGCAGATCCTCGGCGGGACGACGGTCGAGGCGCTGTTGCGCTCGGCCTCGGTGCACGTCGGATGCGCCCTGCGCCTGCTCGACAGTCGAGGCGGGCTCATTGCGGAGTCGCCGTCCGTGCCAGGTTTGCGCCCGATCGCTGAGCTGCCGGCCGGGCCCTCTCCAGCCGGCTCGTCGCTGGAGGCCGACGTCGTCGTCGGGGGACGAGTCTGGGGGCGCCTGGTCGGCGACGCGCGGGCTGGGCGGGACGCGCCGGCCCTGTTGCACCGGGCTGCCTCGCTCGTGGCGGTCATGCTCCTGCGGACCGACGCCGCGACGACGACGCGCGGGCTGGCCCGTCGGTCCTTCATCCACGCCATCAGTGGCTCGGTCACGCCGCATTCGGGGGCGCTGGAGGAACTGGCGCGTCGGGCCGGCATGACCCTGCGTGCCGGGCAGCAGGTCGCCGTCGCCGGACTCGACGTGGCTCATGTCGAACCGTCGCTAGCCGCTGCCTCGGTCGAGGCGGCTCTGCGTCGCAACCTGGGGTCGGCCATCGCGAGTGAGCTCGACCAGGGGGTGCTGGTCCTGGCGGCGGTGCCCGGTGGCTCCCCTCAGGCCGGCCGAGCGCTGCTCGTGGACACGTGTGACGCCGCCATCCACACTTCTGGTGGACGCGTGCGCGCGATCGTGATCGGTCCAGCAGTGGCCGACCTCGGCATGCTGCACGGCGCTGTCGGGGAAGTGCGGGAGGGGCTGGGGGTGAGCCCGGCATGGCCGCACGCGGCCGGAGAGGGCTGTCCCGTCCTGTCCACCACCGACCTTGCGTTGGCCATCCTCCTTGCACGGGGACTGCCCACGGGGGCAATCGACCAGCTGGTGGACCGGACCCTGAGACGTGTGCTGGAGCATGACGCGCGCCGGAGCGCGCCACTGCTGCCCACGCTCGAGGCGTATCTCGCAGCGGGCGGTAACAAGCGAGGCGCGGCCGCGGCGCTGGGCGTACAGCGGCAGACCCTCTACTCCCGTCTCGCGCGTCTCGCGGAGCTGATCGACCTCGACCTGCTCGATCCGATGTCTCGGACCACGCTGCACGCCGCAGTACTGGCCTGGCGCCTGCGCTCTGGCGGCAGCGGATTCCGGATAGGAGCCAAGACCTCGCCAAGCTCGCCCCGCTGAAACCGTGCCTAGGTGCCGAAGCGAGCTCAGCGGCATACAGCAGCGTCTGGTGTGTAGCGGGTCGTCGAGCGGGTAACTAGGGGCATATGAAACTGAGCCACCTGCCCCTGCGCCTCGCGACGGGCGCGTTCATCCTCAACTCCGGTCTCGGGAAGCGTGGCCTCCAAGGTGAGGCCGCCGAGGGGCTGCACGGGATGGCCTCCGTGACGCTCCCCGGCTCCATGAAGCAGATGGACGCTACCGAGTTCGCCAAGCTGCTGTCGAGCGCCGAGGTGGCCCTCGGGGTCGCGCTGCTCGCGCCGTTCGTGCCGTCACGGTTGGCGGGGGCGGCGCTCACGGCGTTCGGTGGCGGGCTGCTCAGCGTCTACATGCAGACGCCGGGGATGCGCGAGGAGGGCAGCATCAAACCTACCCAAGCGGGCACGGCGCTGGCCAAGGACGTCTGGCTCGTGGGCGCGGGACTCAGCCTGCTGCTGGACTGAGCGCTCAGCCCTGCTCGATGGTGGCGGTCAGCCCCAGTGAGTTGAAGAGCTCCGTGAGGCTCTGCTTCGTGTTGACCGCAGCCTGGGCGCGCAGCTCGGACTCCGCGGCCGCGGCGGCGATCTTCTGCTCCGCGAGGAGATAGACCTTCTGCTGGTCCTTGGGTGAGATCGCGTCCTTGAGGCGGTTGTAGATGCCGCGGTCCTGCGAGAAGAGCCGCGTCCGCTCCATGTCGAGATTCGGCTTGTCGAGCTGCGGCTCCGGGATCCGGACGGTCACCGCTTTGCCGTCCTCCGACAGGGTGAGGTCGTCGCCGGCGAGGTCGGAGAAGTCGACGTAGGCGTTGACGGTGCCGTGTGCGACGAAGAGTGACCGCTCTCCCGCGATGAAGTCCGGCACCCAGTTGACGTCGTCCTCGACGTCGACGACGACCTCGAAGGTCCCCACCGCGGCGTGGTACTGGCTCAGGTTCTGGATGGACTGCAGGAGGACGGGCTGGCTGTGGTCCGTGGTGCGGGTCTGGAACGGCAGCCAGCCCATGGCCCCTGCGATTCCGATCAGGGCCAGCGCGCCCACCAGCGCCCCACCGATGACGCGCGCCACTCCGCGCAGACGTGAAGATGCCACTCCGACTCCTTGATTGAGGGTTTGTGCTCAGGAAATGGGGAAGACCCGCTTGGCCACTTTGCCGATCGAGGTCGTGAGCGTCGCATCGATGGCGCCTCCCACGAGGGCGCTGACACCAGGTACCACCTTGGTGAGGGTGAAGGCGGCGCGCTGAGTGCCGTACTTGGCGACGAGGTAGAAGCCGACCTTCTTGTTGATGGACCGGATCGTCTCGACCGATACCTTGGCGATGGCCCTTCTGCTGAGTTGCTCACCGACCTTGAGCCCGAGGGCCGCGGCGGCGGACTGGGCGCTGCTTCCCGCCACCACCAGAGGGAGCATCGAGCGCACGAACGGGTCCTCCAGCGAGTACCCGCGCAGGTAGGCGATCGCCCCCACCATGCGTGCGTTGATGACCAGGTTTCCCGCCACGTTCGCGGGGATCGAGACTGGCATCGTGATGAATCCGCCCAGACCTGTGAGGAATCCGTTGGATCCGGCGGTCAGCTGTGACTCGCGGATGATGCGGCGGATGGCGGCCTCTGCGTCTGGCCCTCCAGCGCCGGAGAAGATCGTGGGAGGCGCGCCGCTGTCTCCGCTGGCGAAAGAGTGCGTCGTCGCGGTCTTGGGTAGCCTGCTGATGGCGTAAGCGACGGACCCGGTCACGGGGCCCACGCCGTCGGTGACGGCTGTCATGACGAGCTTCTGCAGCCGGTCCCCCGCCTTCACGATTACACCTGCAGGTTCGGCTGTCCCCTGTGCCACGTTGTTGCCCTTTCGCGTCCGACGTCGGAGCAACACATATCAGGCGAGGACGACATCCGGGCCAAAATGCTTCGGTTTGTGCCGAGGGACTCGTCCGGACCCGACGCTGCTCGTAGGAGTGAGCCTTCCGGGTCGGGCGAGTCGCCTAGGCTGGCGCCTCGTGAGTGCGACTCTTGTGGCCAAGGACCTCTCCGGAGGGCATGCCCATCGCACCCTCTTCGAGCACCTCGACCTGACGGTCGCCCCCGGTGATGTCGTCGGGGTGGTGGGCGCCAACGGTGCGGGCAAGACGACCCTGCTCCGTATCTTGGCCGGCGTGGCCGCTCCGCTGGCCGGGGCGGTGATGACGGCGCCGTCCGATGCGTTCGTCGGGTGGCTGCCGCAGGAGCACGAGCGGGTGCCGGGGGAGACGGTGGCGGGCTACATCAGTCGACGGACCGGAGCGGCTGCCGCGACGGCGACGATGGAGGCGGCGGCTGCTGGTCTCGGCAGCGGCAGTCCTGCGGCCGACGAGACCTATGCGGTGGCGCTGGAGCACTGGCTTGCCAGTGGGGCTCCCGACCTCGAGGACCGGATCCCGCCGATGCTGGGGGAGCTCGGGCTCGACGTCGGCCCCGATGCCCTGATGACGGCACTCTCGGGTGGTCAGGCCGCCCGCGCGGCGCTCGCGGCGCTGCTGCTCAGCCGGTTCGACAACGTGCTGCTCGACGAGCCGACCAATGACCTCGACCTCGCCGGGCTCGAGCGACTCGAGTCGTTCGTCCGCGGGTTGCGGGGCGGAGCGGTGCTCGTCTCGCACGACCGTGAGTTCCTCAGCCGGTGCGTCACGCGCATCGTCGAGCTCGACCTCGCGCAGAACTCCGTCATGGTCCACGACGGCGGCTACGAGTCCTACCTGCAGGAGCGGGCGGTGGCGCGGCGGCATGCCCGGGAGGCCTACGAGCAGTACGCCGACACCAAGGCCGACCTCGAGTCCCGGGCCCGCACCCAGCGCGAGTGGAGCAGCAAGGGCGTGCGCAACGCGATGCGCAAGAGCCCCGACAACGACAAGATCCGCCGCGCCGCCGCCACGGACTCCGCCGAGAAGCAGGCCCGCAAGGTGCGCCAGATGGAGTCACGGATCGCCCGGCTGGACGTCGTCGAGGAGCCGCGCAAGGAGTGGGTGCTGCAGTTCTCCATCGGGGCCGCGCCGCGGTCGAGCTCCGTCGTCGCGACGCTCAACGAGGCGAGCGTGCGGCTCGGGGGGTTTGAGCTGGGGCCCGTGTCGCTGCAGGTCGAGGCGCGCTCCCGGATCGGGATCACCGGTCCGAACGGGGCCGGCAAGACGACGCTGTTGCGGCTCCTGCTCGGGCGCTTGTCTCCGGACGCCGGGTCCGCTGCACTCGGGGCGAGCGTCGCCGTCGGCGAGATCGACCAGGCGCGGACGGGTCTGCGGGAGGACCTGACCCTGGGTGACGCGTTCGGGGAGGCCGTGCCCGACCTGGCGCCCGCGGACCGCCGCACGCTGCTGGCGAAGTTCGGCCTGCGCGCCGACCAGGTGAAGAGCCTCGTGTCGCGCCTCTCACCGGGCGAGCGCACCCGGGCCGCCATGGCGCTGCTCCAGGCGCGCGGGGTCAACCTCCTCGTCCTCGACGAGCCGACCAACCACCTCGACCTGCCCGCCATCGAGCAGCTCGAGCAGGCCCTCGACTCCTACGACGGCACCCTCTTGCTCGTCTCCCACGACCGGCGCCTCCTCGAGAACGTCCACCTCGACCAGCGCTGGCACGTCGAAGCCGGTCAGGTCACCCGTCGCTGACCGCAGGGGACTCTGGAAGCCAGCCCAGCGGCATACGGACGATGCCGTATGCCGCTGGGCTGGGACCGCGCCCACCCGCGGTCGCCGCGCTCCCGTCAGGGATGCAGGCCAGGCATGGTCATGCACCCGACAGGGGTCCGGCGCATGTACATGGGGACAATCGGGTTGCCGGAGATGATCCGCGCGGCCGCCGTGCCGTCGTTGCACGCCGCGTCGGGGAGCATCTGATAGAGCGGAGCGTCCGCAAGGGCGGGCGACGCGCCGACCAGGACGAGACTGGCGCCAACAGCCAGTGAGACGAGAAACCTTCGCATGGCGCTCCCTTTCTCTGGGATCAAGAGGGTCGCAAGCGCGGCACCACTTCGAGCGTAGAAAGTCCGAACTGCCGCGGGTATTCGCCGTTCGGCGTATGTTTTGTCAGGAGGGGAAGCGATGACCTACCTGGCACGGAGCGATCTCGAGTCCCTCCTCGACTTCGTGGGCGACGTCGGTGAGCTGGACTTCGACGAGCCGTACCCACTGGAGCTCGTCAGGAGGCTGATGGACGTCGTGCCCTGCGACGCCATCACGTACCAGGAACTCGACCCCAGAGCCCAGATCTTCACCGTGGAAATCGGGTTCGGTGCCGACGAGGATGACGATCCCGACGGCTACTGGCGCCACGGCCCCTGCCCGACCCTCGCCTATCGAGAGCGGACGGGAGACCTCGAGGCGGTGAGGACCTCCGACCTGATCGGTCGACGCAGCTTCGTCGAGCTGCCGGTGTTCCGCGACTACTTCAAGCCGGCCGGGCTCGAGCACGTGCTGGACCTCGGGCTGCCCTCGGCCCGACCGCAGCTCCGCTCCTTCGTCCTGTTCCGGCGACTCGGTGCCAGGGACTTCTCAGAGCGCGACCGCGTTGTCCTCGAAGCCCTTCGGCCGCACCTCTATCGGCTCGAAGCGCACGCCGCCCTGCGCAGGCGACTCGCCGAGGCGCTGCAGGAACTCGACAACGAGGCCAGCCTCGATGCCTACTCGGTCCTGACGCCGAGGGAGAGCCAGATCGCCGAGCTCCTCGCGGAGGGCAAGACCAACGCACAGATCGCCGCGGTCCTCTGGATCGCGCCGAGCACGGTGAAGAAGCACCTCGAGCACATCTACGCGAAGACGGGTGCCGTCAGCAGAGCCGCCGTGGTGGGACGTTCCCGGCATTCATGATGTGGGTCGTCGATCCGTGGGCGGCGCCCAGGCATAGCGGAGCAGCTGCGACAAGTGATGGTGAGCGACGCGGTGCCATTCGCCTGAGGACACTTCCCCCGGCTCTCGCCTGGCAGCTGACGATCAGGTTGGTTGGTGGCGGCCGAAGACCGCTGTGAGTGCTTCAGTAATCTCCCCCACGGTGGCGTAAGCCTTGACTGCCTGAATCGTGGCGGGGATGAGGTTGGCCCCGCTCCGCGCATCCGACTGCAGGCGGGCGATGGCCTCGGCAACGACGTCCGCGTCACGTTCAGTGCGAAGCGTGGCGAGCCCGGCGACCTTCGAGTCCTCTCCTGACCTGTCAACGCTGAAGGGACGAACGGGCTCTGATGAGTCCTCGCGATGGACGTTCACGCCCACGATCGGAGTTCGTCCAGACTCGACATCGAGCTGGAACCGGTAAGCTCCTTCAGATAGTTCGCCGGCGAAGTAGCCATTGTGAATGCACGTGAGCGCTCCGCCCATGGCATCGATCTTTTCCAGTTCCGCCCAGATCCGCTCGGCCAGCTGCGTTGTCAGGGACTCGATGGCCCAGCTCCCTCCAAGGGCGTCGGCCACGCCTGCTACGCCGCTCTCCTCGAGAATGACTTGCTGCGTTCGAAGCCCCAGCATCGCGGCTTCCTTCGTCGGCACCCCGAGAGCCTCGTCGTAGCCCGAGACGTGAAGCGTCTGAACCCCGCCGAGTACCGCTGCGAGTGATTCCAGCGCGGTGCGCACAGCATTGTTGAGGGGTTGCTGTGCAGTCAGCGAGGAACCCGCCGTGAAGGCAAAGATCCGTAGCGCTCCGCTCCGGGGATCCTGCGCCGCAAAGCGCTCTGATATCACGCGAGCCCAGGTGAGGCGGGCCGCGCGGAACTTGGCTACCTCCTCCAAGAAGTCAATGTTGGTCGAGAGGAAGGTGAACAGTGATGGCGCGACTGAGTCGACGCTGAGGCCCTTGTCAATGGCCGCTTCGAGGTAGGCAATCCCATTGGCGATACTGAATGCGACTTCCTGTACGGCGTCCGCCCCGGCCTCTCGGATGTGATAGCCGCTCAGGGTTACGGGCGTCCAGTTGGGCAGGTTGTGCGCGCAGTACTCGATAACGTCTGCCACGATGCGCATTCCCTCCTCAGGAGGGTGGATGTAGGTGCCCCTGGCGAAGTACTCCTTCAGGACGTCATTCTGGATGAGCACCCCAATGTCGTTGGGGTCCGTGCCGTTCTTCTCGCACAGGGCGACGATGAGTGCCAACCAGATGTGTCCAATGGCGTTCGCCGTGGTGCGGATCTGCCTGAGGGACGTGAGGTCGACGCCATCAAACAAGATCTCGATGTCTCGAAGGCTGTCGATGGGTACGCCTACTTTGCCGACCTCCCCGTGGGACAAGGGGTGGTCCGAGTCGAGGCCCATCTGGGTAGGTAGGTCCAGCGCGACGCTGAACCCCGTCTGGCCGGCCGCGATGATCTGCTTGAGACGCTCGTTGCTCTCTTCCGGCGTGCCGAAGCCACCGTACTGACCCATCACCCAAGGTTGCGAGCGATAGCCGTCGGGAGTGATTCCCCGGACGAAGGGTGCCTCGCCGGGGGGGCGAAGCACGTTTTCGCCCACAGGTGATGAGGACGCGTCGTAGTAGACCTGCAGGGGCAATCCGGATCGAGTGGTCCGCTCAGTCATCTGGGACGCTCCTCACTTCTCGACGTGGTCAACTGCCGGGGCGGTGCTCTTCGACAGGAAGGCTGAGACGCCCGCCTGAAAATCTGGGCTCGTCATGAAGGCCCCGCGCACCGCCCGGCCGAGCTGTGTGGCGGACTCACGGGGCAAGCCGTCGATGTCGTGGAGGAATGCCTTTCCGAGCGCCAGCGTGACTTTCCCCAGCGCGGCCAGGTCGGTGGCACGCGACCGTGCCGCCTCCAGGAGGACTTCGTCGTCCACTGTCTCGTGGACGAGGCCGATTCGCAGGGCTTCGTCAGCAGAGAAACGGCGCCCTGTCAGTGCCAGCTCTCGCGCCCTTCGGGGACCGACTGCTTGGCTCAGGGCTGGAAGGATCATGAGCGGGAAGAGGCCAATGCGAACCTCACTGCTCGCGAAGGTCGTCTTCTCAGCAGCGAGAGCGACATCCGCAACGGCGAGAATCCCCACACCACCCGCCATGGCGTAACCGTGCGCCGCCACCACGACCGGTTTGCTCAGTCGCGGGATCAAGGTGAGCAGTGACGCCCAGGCGTCGCCAGTGGCATGAAACTCGTAGGCACTCCCATCCAGCTGGCTGCTGAACTCCGCGAGATCGGCCCCGGCGGTGAACGCTCCACCTTGCCCGTAGATGAGCACGCAGCGCACCTCGTCCGACAGGTCCGCACGGCGGAGTGTGTCGACCAGCCCCGTGACGGTCCGGTAGCCCAAGGGATTGCGCCGCTCCGGTTGGTTGAAGGAGAGCTCCAGGACTGCGCCGTTGAGCGCCAGGTCGAAGAACGCCCCGTCCGGTACATGCAGTAGTTCGTTCATCTGGACCCCTCATCAGGCTAGCGTGCGATTGTTCGTATGGTTATAGTAGGTCGCAGCGAGGCGGAAAGGAAGCACCATGTCAAGCATCGAAGCTGTCGGAGTCCTGTCCGACCGATGGGCCCATGGACGCTCGCGCACAGCGGGACTCGTGGTGGCGGGAGCGGCGTTGACGGGCCTGCTGGCCCAGGTCGCACTGCCGGTCCCCGGGACTCCGGTGCCTTTCACCTTGCAGACGCTTGGGGTGATCCTCGCCGGAGCGACCTTGGGCACCAGACGTGCGGTCCTCTCGATGGGCCTCTACGTCGCCTTGGGGGCGGCGGGTGTCCCATGGTTCGCGCACAACTCGAGCGGTCTGCATCTCCCGACCTTCGGCTACCTCATCGGCTTCATCCTGGCCGCAGCGTTCGTGGGCCAGTTGTCGGCGCGGGGGGGCGGGCGGGGCTTCTGGTCCGCGTGTGGGCTGATGATCGTCGGCAGCCTGGTCATCTACGCCGTTGGCGTCCCTGTCTTGGCTCTCGCTACGGGGGCCTCTTGGGTGGACGCCCTTCTTATGGGTGCAGTGCCCTTCCTGATCGGCGACTTCGTGAAGATCCTGATGGCCGCAGGCCTCCTCCCGGGCGCCTGGGCCTTTGTCAATAGAGGAAGTGATCCAGTGTGACCGCCCAACCACGCCCCTTTGACGGCATCAAGGTCCTGAGTTTCGAACTCCAGGTCGCGGGCCCGTACTGCACGATGATGCTGGCTGACCAAGGCGCCGAGGTGATCAAGGTCGAGCGCCCCGACGGCGGTGACACTGCGCGTGGGGGGGCGCCGATGGTCACCAACGACGCCGGCGAGAAGCAAAGTGGCTACTTCTTGCGGTTCAACCGGAACAAGCGCAGCCTCACCTTGGACTTGAAGTCCGAGGAGGGCCGTGAGATTTTCCGCCGCCTGGCGTCCGAGGCAGATGTTCTCGTTGAGAACTATCGTCCTGGGTTGCTACAGGAGATGGGACTTGGGTATGACGTCCTGTCGGCGGCCAACCCACGGCTGATCTACGCCGCAATCTCCGGGTTCGGGAGCCTCCCCGAATACGCGGGCAAGTACAGCAAGCGACCCGCGTACGACATCGTCGCGCAAGCGATGGGCGGTCTGATGAACACCTGTGGCCAAGCAGGAGGGCCACCTACGTGGCTCGGCGTTGCCCTCGGAGATGTCGTGTCTGGGATGAATGCAGCGCACGCGATCGCCGTCGCACTCTTCCAGCGCGAGCGAACGGGGCGGGGCACCTTCCTGGACATCTCGATGTACGACTCCATGGTCGCCCTCGCGGAGAGGTCAGTTACTGCCTATTCCCTGACCGGCCATGTCCTGCAGCGGGGGGTTGAGCCATACATGGCTCCTTGGGGCCCCTTCCGGACGAGCGACGGCTGGATTGCGCTCGTCGTGGCGACTGATCGCGACTGGGCGAAGTTCTGCGACGCGATGGGTCGGCCCGACCTCGTGGGAACGGACCAGACCTCATCCGGGCCGGCACGCGCGGCCAACATGTCGGGTGAGCTCGGTGCGCAGGTCCGCGGGTGGATGGAGGCCAGAACGACGGCGGAGGTGACCGAAGCACTGCTGTCGCGCGGACTCCCCGTCGGGCCAGTCCAGGATGCCCAAGAGGTTCTGAACTGCGAGCACCTGGCAGATCGCCAGCTCTTCATCGACGTCCCAGACCCCGTGATCGGCTCCGCGAGACTCGTTGGTCCGGTCGTCAAGTCCGCCGACGCGCTCCCTCCCAGGGTCGAGCCGGCGCCGCTGCTGGGGGAGCACACCGACGAGATTCTCTCGGAGCTCGGCCTCGCCGCGACCGAGATTGAGCACCTGCGCAGCATGCGCGCCGTCTAGCACCACGCCACCCAAGGATTGACTATGGAACAAGAAGACATTGCAGTCATCGCTGCGGCCCGCACGCCGTTCGGCAAGTTCGGGGGGACCCTGCGAGACCTTACGCATCCCCAGCTGGGGGCGCATGTGGTCAGGCATGTGCTCGACAGAGCCGGGGCCGACCCGAGTAGCGTCGACGAGGTCGCTTTCGGGGTGAACCTTCCGGGTGCGGACCGGTCCATCGCCCGCCAGATCCTCGTTGACTCGGGCATTCCTCCCGAGAAGGTGGCCTATACGGTCGACCGCGCCTGCTGTTCCTCGTTGGCGGCCATTACGCTGGCCAGCCGGTCACTACGGGTCGGTGACGCGGACGTCGCAATTGCGGGCGGTGCCGAGAACATGAGCCGCACGCCGTACTTCCTCACCCAGCAGCGCTGGGGCCACTCGCTGGGCGACATCACCCTCAAGGACCAGCTGGTCATCGCGTGCCCCATGACTGGCCGCCCGCGAGCCGTCCAAGCCGGCGAGGAGGCCGTCGAGTACGGCATCACCAGGGAGCAACAGGACGTGTGGGCTGCTCGGAGCCATCACCGGTACATCGAGGCTCGGGATGCCGGCAAGTTCGCCGAGGAGATCGTTGCCATTGACGTCGACGCGGGCCGCCAGGGCATGGTCTCGTTCGCAGAGGACGAGGCCGTGCGGCCGGACACCACCGTGGAGAAGCTCGCCAAGCTCAAGCCCATCTACGGCAATCCGACTGTCACTGCCGGCAACGCACCGGGTCTGAGCACTGGCGCAACGGCCATGCTCCTGACCAAGGTCCGAACCGCTGAGGCCCACGGAATGACGCCCCTGGCTACGTTGCACGGGTGGTCCATGGCGTCTGGTCACCCCGATCGGATCGCGTCGATTCCCGCTGAAGCGATCCGTATGGCGCTGAAGAAGACTGGTCTGACTCTCGACGACATGGACGTCATCGAGATCAATGAAGCATTTGCCGCAGTCCCATTGGTCAGCTCGCACATTCTTGCCGGTCACGATGAGGCTGCGGCGGAGAAGCTCCGAGAGCGGATCAACGTCAACGGCGGAGCGATCGCCATCGGTCACCCCACTGGCGCCACGGCCGCCCGGCTCGTCATGACTGCCATGTACGAACTGCGTCGCCGATATGCAGCTGACCCCTCGCGGCCCTACTACGGCGTGGTCGGCATCTGCGGAGGAATTGGAGAGGCCGAGGGCGTCGTCGTCCGGGTCGGCGCCTGACCGGCCAAGCCCAACAACTACTCGAGAAAGTCAGTTCATCCCATGAGCAGAACAGTCCGCATCGGCTCAGGATCCGCCTACTGGGGCGATGTCCTCGAGCCCGCAATCGATCTCGCCCGTGATGGCAAGCTCGACTACATCGCCTTCGACCACTTGGCCGAACTGACCCTGGCAATCCTTCAGCGGCAGCGGGCCAAGGATCCCGACAGCGGCTATATCGCAGACATCATTCCCTGGACTGAGGCGATCCTCCCCATTGCCCGTCAGAATGGGGTTCGGATGCTGACCGACGCCGGCGGGGCGAATCCCCTCGCGGGAGCCAAGAAGGTAGTTGAGATCGCGAAGCGCAATGGCTTCGACGGAATGAAGGTCGGGGTCGTCACGGGTGACGACGTCCTGGAACAGGTGCTCCGTCTGCATGCGGAAGGGCACATCTTCGAGAACCTGGACAACGGGGACACTGATTTTGCCATCATCAAGGACAAGATCGTGGCCGCGAACGCCTACATCGGCGCTGAGGGAATGGTGGAGGCCCTGGACGCCGGTGCTGAGGTCGTGGTGGCTGGGCGCGTGAGCGACAACGCCATGTATGTGGCCCCGCTGATGCACGAGTTCAAGTGGGGCTTCGACAAACCCGAGCTGATCGGGGCGGCGGTCACCATCGGCCACCTTCTGGAGTGTGCAGCCCTGATGACTGGCTCCCTGTCGAACTTCTGGTCAGAGGCCGGCGAAACGTGGAACATCGGGTTTCCCTTTGCCGACGTGTCCGAGGACGGAACCGCAGTCTTCTCCAAGCTCGAGGGGACTGGCGGATTGGTCACGGAGATGACCCTGAAGGAGCAGCTGGTCTACGAGATCTCCGACCCCGCGCGCTACCTGATGCCCGACGGAATCGCGGACTTCACCAAGCCGCACTTCGAGCAGGTGGGTCCGGACAAGGTGCGCGCGACCGGTATGACAGGGATCGAACGGCCTGAGACGCTGAAGGTCTGCATCGGGTACATGGACGGTTGGATCGGCGAAGCGATCGCCATGTTCTCTTGGCCGGACGCCCGCGAGAAGGCTGAGAAGGGCGCCGAGATCGTCCGGAGACGACTCGACAGTCTGGGCGTGAAGCCGCTCGACATCGCGTTCGAGTACCTCGGGATGAACACGCTCCACGGCCCCGTCGCGCCGGCTCTGCAGTGCGAGCCCAACGAGGTGGGGCTACGGATAGCGGCGCGTTGCGCCACCCGGGAAGAAGCGGACATCGTGCGCCGCGAGGCCCTCCATCTTTGGACGTTGGGAGGCGTTGGATCGGCGATCCTTCCCCCTGGGCGGCCGCGGCCGGTCATCGGCCTCTGGCCCACGCTCATCCCGCGTTCGGAAGTTCAGGTCGACGTCGAGATCCTCACGGTCTAGGAGCCACACGATGGGACGAATTCTCGCTGACATTGCCTACGCCCGTTCTGGCGACAAGGGGGACGTGTCGAACATAGGCGTCCTGGCAAAGGACGAGGGCAGCTACCGCGAACTGCTTGAGCTGCTCACCCCCGAACGGGTCAAGCGGCACTTTGGGGACTGGGTCAAGGGTGAGGTGACGGTGTATCCCATGCCGAACATCCATGGCTTCAACGTGCTTTGCCGACAGGCGCTTGGGGGAGGTGCCACCCGGACCGTGCGGTTCGACCAGACCGGCAAGGCGATGTCCACGGCCCTTCTTCGCATGCCGATCGACTGATACGCCGACCTACCCAGCCAAAGGACAGCCATGCCAGAAGCCGTCATTGCAGCAGCAGTCCGGTCGCCCATCGGGCGCGCCGTGAAGGGGTCGCTCAGGGACGTCCGCCCCGACGATCTGGCGACTCAGGTGGTCCAAGCAGCATTGGGCCAAGTGCCCATGCTCGATGCCGCGCAGATGGACGACCTGATGCTGGGCTGCGGGCTCCCCGGCGGCCAGCAGGGTTTCAACATGGCGCGTCGGGTGGCCGTGCTGGCCGGCCTCGATGACGTCGGCGGGACGACCGTGAACAGGTACTGCGCCTCATCCGTGCAGACCGCGCGCATGGCGATGCACGCGATACGGGCGGGTGAGGGCCACGCCTTCATTTCCGCTGGGGTGGAGAGTGTCAGCTCCTACCAACTCGGCACCAGCGACCGGCCGCCGGCCGGTTTGGCCGACCTGCCACAGATGCAGCAGGCCGTCGAACAGTGGCGCAATCCTCACTTCGCCGAAGCTCGACAACGCACGCAGGACCGTAGTGCGGGCGATTATCGTCCCTGGTCGGATCCCCGCAGTCAGGGCCGAGTGCCCGATGTCTACATCTCCATGGGCGAGACGGCCGAGAACGTGGCGGAACTGCGAGGTATCAGTCGAGAAGAGCAGGACGAGTTCGCGTGCAGGAGCCAGAACGCCGCGGAACGTGCACGCGATGAGGGCTTCTGGGACCGCGAGATCACGCCGATCACGCTCCCGGACGGGACACGTTGTGTTGCCGATGATGGGATCCGGGCCGGAACGAGCCTTGAGAAGCTGGCTGCGTTGGAGCCTGTCTTCCGCCCCGATGGAACGGTTACGGCAGGGAATGCCTGCCCACTCAACGACGGTGCGGCCGCACTCATAATCGTCTCCGACGTCCGAGCCAGGGAACTAGGCATAACGCCACTTGCTCGCATTGTGGCCACAGGCGTGTCGGCGCTTTCACCGGAGATCATGGGCCTCGGGCCGGTCGGGGCCTCCCGACGCGCCCTGGCCAACGCGTCGATGACCATGCAAGACATCGACCTGGTGGAGATCAATGAGGCTTTCGCCGCTCAGGTGATTCCCAGCGCACGCGATCTGGGCGTTCCGCTCGAGCGTCTCAATGTCTTCGGCGGCTCCATAGCCGTCGGCCACCCGTTCGGAATGACGGGTGCGCGTCTGATCACCACCATGCTCAATGGACTGCGGACCTTGGATCGCGAGCTGGGCCTGGTGACCATGTGTGTCGGAGGCGGACAAGGCATGGCAATGATTCTCGAGAGGCTTCGCTGATGGCACTGGGCACAAGGGCGCCGGTGAGGGTGATCGTGGCCAAGCCTGGCTTGGACGGTCATGACCGCGGAGCCAAAGTCGTTTCGCGAGCCCTACGCGACGCGGGTTTTGAGGTCATCTACACAGGTCTGCATCAGACGCCTGAGGAGATCGTCACCGCGGCACTCCAGGAAGACGCTCAAGGCATCGGGCTCTCGGTTCTGTCGGGAGCGCACATGACTCTCTTCCCTCGTGTTCTCGAGCTGCTCAAGGCCCAGACTGCGGAGGACGTCGTCGTCTTCGGCGGAGGGATCATTCCGGATGAGGACGTGCGGGAACTCGAGCGCATGGGTGTCGCGCGCGTCTTTACACCTGGTGCGTCGACGAGGGAGATCGTCGAGTGGGCCATTGAGCATTTCAGCTAGAGCGAAGGGCTTGGAACCAGCGGACCACGAGAGGGCGTGCAAGTAACACCGCTGGTGCCTGGATCGTCTAGCCCCGCGGTGCCAATCCTGACTTCTTCAAGGAGTTCTCCAGTGTCAAAGACCACGGCTGATCCCCGCCTCTTCCAACCCATTGACCTCCGCGGGCTACGGGTCCCGCATCGTCTCTGGGTGGCGGCCATGTGCCAGTACTCGGCTTCTGAGGGCGTGCCGGCGCCATGGCACCACGTCCATCTGGGCTCCTTCGCCATCGGACGCGCTGGCTTGGTGATCACTGAGGCCACGGCCGTCTCGCCGGTCGGCCGCATCAGCAGCGGTGACACTGGGATCTGGACGGATCAGCAAGCCGACGAGTGGGCATCCATCGTCGACTTCTCCCATGGTCAGGGAGTCCCAATGGCAGTGCAGCTTGCACACGCCGGACGCAAGGCGTCGACGCGCACGCCGAGTGAAGGTCGTGGCGCGCTGCCGTTCGAAGAGGGCGGGTGGCCAACCGTTGGGCCCTCGCCCATCCCTTATGGTCGCCTCCCCGCGCCACGCGAGCTGACCACTGCCGAGATCGGCATCGTAGTGGCGGACTTTGCGGCGGCCGCTGCCCGGGCGACTGCTGCCGGCTTCGACGCTGTCGAGATCCACGCTGCCCACGGGTACCTCCAGCACCAGTTCATGTCGCCGCTGTCCAATGAACGGACCGATCACTACGGCGGATCGTTCGAGAACCGGATCAGACTGACCTGCGAGATCGTGGACGCCGTCCGCGCCGTCATCCCCGCCGCGATGCCCCTCTTGATCAGGGTTTCGGCCACCGACTGGGTCGAGGGAGGATGGTCCCTGGCCGATACGGTCCGCCTCGCAGGGGAACTTGAGCAGAGGGGGATTGACTTCATCTCCGTGTCCTCGGCAGGTAACGACCACCGCCAGGAGATAGCCGTGGGGCCCGGGTATCAGCTGCCCCTCGCACGAGAGATCCGCAGGGCAACGTCACTGCCAGTAGGCGCTGCCGGGCTGATCACCTCGCCGCAACAGGCGGAGACAGCCCTGGTGGATGAGGCCGCAGACGTCATCTTCGCGGCACGACAGTTCCTGAGGGAGCCATCCTTCGCGTTGCGAGCGGCCGCAGAGCTCGGCGGATTCCTTGAGTGGCCCGTGCAGTACCGCATGGCACGATTCCAGGGAAGCATTCCGTGAGGCGACCACTGCCTCCGGTACATGGATCACGTTGAGAGGCGGCCGAGAGGGCCTCACCGAGCCCGGTGAGATCTGCGGGCCAGGCTTACGGAACGGAAAGAGACGATGACGGGTATCACAACCAGCGGGCAGCAGACGGCGGCGGCGATCAGGCGTGAGGCTGCGGCCAGCTTCTTCGCGCATGGCTACGAGGCGACGAGTCTGCGGCAGGTCGCCTCAGCGGTCGGCATCAAGGTAGGCAGCCTCTACAACCACATCAAGAGCAAGGAGGACCTTCTCCAGTCGATCATGGGGGGCACCATGGACGACCTCAATGAGCTGATGGGGAAGGCGCTGGACGGGCGGACGGACCCCGTCGATCGGTTGATTGCCTTCATCGAGTGTCACATACGCTTCCATGCCGAACGTGCGCAGGAGGTGTTCATCGGTAACAGCGAGCTCCGCTCGCTCCAGGAGAGCGCTCGCCACGAGATCACCGCAAAGCGACGCGCATACCGGATGCAGCTCGAGGGCCTGATCACGGCATGCGGCGAGGCAGGGCAGGCACATGTCCTAAACGCCCAACTCCATGCGTTCAGCATCGTCGCCATCGGCACTCACGTAGCCAGCTGGTATCGACCGGACGGCGGGTATGCGCTGGAAGAGATCATCGAGACCTACACGAAGATCATCATGCGCAGCCTCGGAATCGCCGACGCCGAGAGGCGTGTTGACCGCTACCTGACTGCGGCGGGCTGAGACCCCTTGCGCGGGGCAGTGAATGTACTACACTCAATAACTACGAACGGTCGTACGTTTTTATCCTTGGAGTATAGATGCGCACCATCGGAGAGTGGACTCGCCTGAACGCACGCAGGAACCCGGCGCGCGAGGCTTTTGTCGGCATCGATGGGCGCGTCACCTTCGGCGAGGCGGCCGAGCGTGCTTGGGCTCTCGCCCGTGGTCTCACGGGCCTGGGCGTCAGCAGGGGTGACCCAGTCGGCGTCCTGGGCGGAAACACAGTGTTCAACGCCGAGGTGTTTCTGGGCGTCGCAGTCTCGGGAGGCATCTATACGGCCTACAACTGGCGTTGGTCCGCAATGGAACTCGCAGAGGGCATACGCGAGAGCCAGCCACGCATCCTCGTGGTGGAGGATCGGTTCTCCGACTTGCTGTCGACGGCTCTGTCAATCGTGGCGAGTGACGACACGACAACGGCCCTTCCGCGAGTGATCAGCCAAGGCGAACTCGACCACTTCCGAACAGGCGAGGGGACCTTTCCCGATGTCGTTGGTGCTGAGGACTCGCTGTGCCTCATCTACACCGGTGGAAGCACTGGCACGTCGAAGGCGGTGGTCCTGTCCCATCGTGCCGCCACCGCCAACGCCCTGAACGAGTACATCGACGTGGGCATCGGCGCGTTGCCGGAGGAACGGGGTCTTATGGTCACACCACTGTTCCACTCGGCAGGACTGCTCACGTGGCTGGTCACGCATTTCGTTGCCGGCAAGACCACCGTGCTCGTCGACAAGTTCGATGAAGGGCAGTTCGTAGAGTGGGTTGG
Organism: Intrasporangium calvum; assembly: GCF_028446585.1. Lineage (GTDB taxonomy): Bacteria > Actinomycetota > Actinomycetes > Actinomycetales > Dermatophilaceae > Intrasporangium > Intrasporangium calvum_A. The sequence continues at coordinate 33,585 of NZ_JAPFQL010000012.1, read as the reverse complement.
TCGGGAGCGAGCCACCAATAGCTTCATGATTCCGAACATGATGCGACGACTGCTGCAGGCCGGCGCTTTTCAGGCTCCGGAGGTCCAGGAGTCCTTCCGTGCTCTCCACACCGGAGCGGGCTTGCTCCGTATGCCGAACAAGGTCGAGTTCGTGGAGACACTCCCGCAGGCCAAGCTGTTCTACCGCTACGGTCTCTCGGAGGCTGGGCCGATGGTCACGCGCCTCCTGCACGAAGACATGCTCGACCCGACCGTCGATGGGTCCATCGGCCAGGAATACCACCTCGTCGAGGCAACGCTGCTGAGCGTGGATGGAGACGGTCGGGAAGTGGAGCCGGGCGAGCTGGGCGAGATCTGCGTCAAGGGGCCAAGTCTCATGAGCGGCTACTTCCGACGGCCGCTGGCGACGGCCGAGACGATCGTCGACGGATGGCTCCACACTGGCGACCTCGCGACACGGGATGAGCGTGGGTTCTACTTCTTCAAGGACCGACTCAAGGAGATGATCAAGTCCGGTGGCGAGAACGTCTACTGCGCCGAGATTGAGCAGGTCCTCTATCTTCACCCGGCCGTGCTCGAGGCGGCCGTTGTCGGTGTCTCGAATGATGAATGGGGCGAAGAAGTTCGGGCCGTCGTCTCACTTCGCCCCGAGATGAGGGCCTCCGCCAACGAACTCCAAGAATTCCTGCGTCAGAGCCTGGCCGGCTACAAGATCCCGAAGGAGTTCGTCTTCATGGATGCCGGAGAGCTCCCCCGCTCCGGCGCGGGCAAGCTCGTCAAGGCGCGTCTCAAGGACAGGCTGGGCTGGAGATGATGCCCGCTACCCACCGGCTCGAGCGACAAGAGGATGTGCGAAATGTTTGAGAAGATCCTGATCGCCAATCGCGGTGAGATCGCGGTGCGGATCATGAGGACCTGTAGAGAGCTCGGCATCAAGACCGTGGCCGTCCACTCGGCCGCAGACGCCCACTCATTGCATGTGCGCACGGCCGATGAGAGCGTCGATCTTGGCGATGGGCCAGCCAGTTCGACGTACCTCAACACCGCGGCAATCATTCGCGCCGCCAAGCGCACGGGGTGCCAAGCGGTGCATCCCGGGTACGGTTTCCTGGCGGAGAGCGCCGAGTTCGCCGGCGCCGTGACGGACGCGGGTCTGGTCTTCATCGGGCCGTCGGCGCACGCCATCGCCACCATGGGGGAGAAGGTTGCATCTCGCGCCGTCGCGCTCGCGGCCTCCGTTCCCTTGGCCCCCGGATCAGAGGGCTCCATTGCCGATCCGTCGGCCATCATCGAGTTCGGGGACGAACATGGGTACCCGGCACTCGTGAAGGCTTCCTACGGGGGAGGCGGCCGCGGTATGCGTTTGGTGGGCTCCGCGTCAGAGGCGGTCGAGGCATTCGGTGCGGCTGTTCGAGAGGCGACGGCTGCGTTCGGCAATGGCGAGGTCTACTGCGAGCGCTACCTCGTCAACGCACGCCATGTGGAGGTCCAGGTCTTTGGGGACTCCCACGGCGACGTCGTCTACCTCGGTGACCGTGACTGCTCCGTGCAACGGCGCCATCAGAAACTCATCGAGGAAGCGCCGGCGCCAGGGCTCAGCGATGAGGTCAGGCGCAGCATGGGCGAGGCTGCCGTTCGCCTGGCACGCCAGGTCCACTACGTGGGAGCGGGGACGGTTGAGTTCCTGTATGAAGAGGGCAAGTTCTACTTCCTCGAGATGAACACGCGAATTCAGGTCGAACATCCTGTCACCGAGGCAGTAACCGGACTGGACTTGGTTGCGCTGCAATTGCGGGTCGCCGCGGGGCAACCGCTCGGGATCACGCAGGAGTCTGTCCGACCAGAAGGCGCAGCGATAGAGGTCCGTGTCAACGCAGAGGACCCGTCGGAGGGAATGTTCGTCCCATCGCCAGGGCTGATTGCCACACTCGAGGTACCCGAAGCCGAGGGCCTCCGGTGGGACGCGGGGTACCAATCCGGGGACGAGGTCCTTCCTCTGTACGACAGTCTCGTCGGCAAGCTCATCGCCTGGGGCCCTACCAGGGATGCGGCGATCCAACGGCTGCAATCAGCGATGGCCCAAGTGCAGATCGAGGGGATTCGAACGACCATCCCCGCCGCCCAGCACATCTTGGCGCTGGACGCCTTCAAGTCAGTGGACATTGGCACCACCTGGCTCGAGGATTCCGTTGTCCTACCTGACTTCTCCGAGGATCAGGGCGACGAAGACGCGCGTTTCGACGTCGAGGTCGCAGGTCGCTATTACCGAATTCCGACCTTTCCCGAAGATGGCGTGATGGCTGCCCCGGCCGGAGCGGCCGCACCCACCGCTGATGCGGAAGCAGGGTCGGCCCGGGCCGGTGGACGCTCGGGGACCCGCCGGCGTCGTAGCCGCGCGAGCGATGGCACGGTCAAGGCACCCATGCAGGGGACGATCGTCAAGGTGAACGTGGAGGCAGGTGACGATGTGACGGCCGGTGCGCTGCTCTTCGTGCTCGAAGCGATGAAGATGGAGAATCCGATCAAGGCCACGCACGACGGCCGTATCGAGGCAGTCCATGTGTCGCTGGGCGATTCGACCCCAGCGGGCACTCTGCTTGCCTCCTACGTGGCTGATGGGGTCTGACATGACTCACAGCCCGGACGAACCACTGCTGCCGAGACCTCAGGGGGCCGCCCCCTTCGTCCACCTCAAGATCGACGAGACGCAGGATGAAGCCGACCTTCGCGCGTTGATTCGGGACGTTCTCAGGGACAAGGCAACTCCCGATCGGATCCGGGAGTTCGATGAAAACGAGAAGTTCGATGAGGACCTGTATCGAACTCTTGCCGATGCCGGCTTGATTCAGCTTGAGGCCGATACGGAGGGCAACCCCCCAAGCCATATGAGCCAGACCATTGTGTTGGAAGAGCTGGGCGCCACAGCGACGTCCATGGCGGTGTCCCTGGTGGTTCAGTACATGGGTGTCACACTTCTGGCCCAACACGGCACAGCAGAGCAGCGCAAGCAGTACCTGGTCCCGCTGCTCTCCGGCCGATCACGGGTGGCTTTCGCTTTGACCGAACCCGGTGGGGGGACTGATGTCGCGCGCGTGATGCGGACCCGGGCAACACAGGAATCTGATGGCACCTGGAAGCTCAGTGGCAGCAAGATGTGGATCTCCGGCGCGAGTGATGCAACTTTCCTACTGGTACTTGCCCGAACGGCACCGATCGAGCGGTCTGCAATCTCGGGCATCACGATGTTCATCGTTCCAAGAAGCGCCAGTGGCGTCACCGTGAACGAAATGGACACGATGGCGATTCACAGCCTCTCCACGTGCGAGGTCGGCCTCTCCGACGTTCGCGTGCCGCACGACGCTGTGTTGGGAGAGGTGAACTGGGGGTTCCGGCAGGTCCTGGCCACGCTGAACGGGGAGCGGCTCAACGCCGCTGCGGTGGCTCTCGGTATCGCTCGTGGTGCCCAGGATGCGGCGCTCGAGTACGTCCGTAGCCGCGAGGCATTCGGCAGGACGATCGGCTCCTTCCAGATCCTGCAGCACCGACTCGTCGACGGCGTAGTGAGGCTCGAAGGGGCCCGCTCACTTCTCCAGCGTGCCGCCCGTGCGGCCGACCACGGCGGCGCGGCAGAAACGCTCTCGGCCATGGCCAAGCTGGCGGCCTCCGAGGCCGCGACAATGATCACGGATCACGGCATGCGCGCCATGGGTGGGTCTGGCCTCAGCCGAGAGTACTCAATGCAACGGTTCTTCCGGGATGCGCGCCTCTACACCTTCGCGCCGCTCACGGACGAGATGATCCACAACTTCATCGCCGAGCACCACTTCAAGCTGCCCCGTTCTTACTGAGCCACGCATCCGTGTGAAACGTCGATTCCGCCCTTGAGACAACCGTGAGAGGAACCACAATGACGATGTCTTCCAGCAGCCCGCGGACGGTTCTCGTCACTGGGGCAGGAGGTGGGATGGCGGCCGGTATCAACGCTCGGCTCGCCGCTGCGGGCCACCGAGTGTTGTGCGCGGACGTCTCGGGTGAGGGATCGGAACGGGCGGCACAAGCCGTCAGGGATGCAGGGGGCCGTGCGGACGCGTTCACCGTCGATGTTGGGGATAGCTCGAGTGTCAGGGCGCTCCGTGAAGAGGTCGCCCGAGCAGCGGTCGATGTCGATGTCCTCGTGAACGCGGCTGGGATCTTGGACCGGAAGTTTCTCGTCGATCACGACGACTCGTCATTTGAGCGCACTATCGCTGTGAACCTCGTCGGACCGTTTCGCATGATCCAGGCCTTCTCGCCAGGGATGATCTCCCGCGGCTGGGGACGCATCATCAACATCTCATCCATCGCCGGCGTGACGGGGTACGCCTACCCCAGCTACGCCGCCTCAAAGGCCGGGCTGTCCAACCTGACAAGGTCGCTCGTCATCGACCTATGGGGTACGGGCGTGACAGTGAACTCGATCTGCCCCGGCGTCGTTGACACTCCGATGGTCATTGACGCGGTCCGAGAGCAGATTCCGCGCAAGGTGCCGACCGAGGAGATCATCGATCCAGCCGAGATCGGCGCCCTGGCCGCATTCCTGATCAGCGACGAAGCCTGCAACATCAACGGTGCGAACCTGGTCATCGACGGAGGGGCGACGAGCTACTTCCAGCTGTTTGACCGCCCGTGAAGCGGTCGCCGACCTCTTTGGTGGCCCTGCTCTTCCTCGGCGTGGGGCTTTCTTGGGGTGCCAGCTTCCTCTTCATCAAGGTTGCGGTGCAAGGCGTCTCGCCGGTGCAGCTCGTGCTGGCTCGAACGACTCTTGCCACGTTGGTGCTCGCAGTGGTGATGGTGCTGACCAAGCGCCGATGGCCTTCCGGCGCCTTGGCTTGGCGACGGATTCTCGTGCTGGGGGTCGTCGGCTGCGCCGTGCCGTTCTTGCTGTACGCATGGGCCGGCCAGCGCATCCCTAGTGGTCTGTCGAGCATCTACAACGCCTCCGTTCCGGTCTCGACCACCGTTCTCACGGTAGTTGCGATGCGCCAGGAGACGATCCGCGGACGGAGTGTGGCGGGTGTAGTGCTTGGGGCGCTGGGTATCCTCATCGTCTTGGCGCCCTGGCGTCTGGGTGCCGAGTCCTTTGACCTGGCCGGGCAGGTGGCGTGTGTAGGTGCCGTGATCGGCTTGGGGTTCGCCTTCGCCTATACGAAGAAGTCGCTCAGTCCCTTGCGGTTGGACCCCGTCGGCATTGCCTTCGGCCAGATGCTCGTAGCGGCGGCACTCATGATTCTCATCGCTCCGTTCACTGCGCTCACACCGGTGACGCTCGACCTGCCCATCACCCTGTCGATCCTCCTCCTCAGCGTCCTGGGCACCGGGTTCGCCTACGTGTGGAACTTCAGGGTCATCGACTCCTGGGGCGCGGCACCGGCATCAATGGTCACCTACGTGACGACACTGGTGGGGGTGGGGCTCGGCATCTCGGTGCTGGGCGAACCGCTCACTCTGAACCAACTGCTGGGGGCGTTGGTCGTTCTAGGTGGCGTGGCGCTTGGTGTGTCGCGCCCACGAGTGACTCCTGGGACCGGAGTACCTGCGTCATCGTCGGCTCAGGCCTCGAGCCAACCCGGGTCCGGATCCAGCATCTGATAGTTGGGCGCCTGGGGCGGCACGCCGACCAAGGGGTCGATGCGCGTGCGCACGAGTCTGGAGAAGCAGATGCGCCATCCCTCATCGGTCGGGGCGTACTCGTCCTCGTAATACCCGTAGCCGCGCAGCCCGTACATCCCGGGCAGTTCAATCCCTTTGTAGATGCGACTACCGGGCTCCCACGTCAGGTAGTCGTGCATGCTCCAGATGCCCCGGACATGATCGCCGATCGATGTGAAGCGCGGCATGAAGCCCTGGTGCTGACTCCGGACGTCCTTGAGAAAGGCGGAGACCGTGCCTATGAACTCTTCGGCAGAGGCGGCATCGTCAAAGGCGTAGCCCTCGAAAGTCGCGTCCGGGGTGTACAGCTCGCGCAGTCGGTCCCACTGCTTGTTGTCGAGGTACTGGAAGTATCGCGCTTTGAGGTCGGAGACAGCCAGCGCGACGGTCGGTGAAGGTGGCAGTGACATGGTGCCTTTCCACTTCCTTTCGGTCCCGGTCTGGTTTGCCAAGCAAGCGCACGGCCGGCACCGGGTGGATCATCCCCGATGCCGGCCGTGCGCTTGGGTGCCGATCAGTAGCTCTGCTCGACCTTGAACGCGCCGCTCTCCACCTTCAGCACAGCCAACCCACCGAGTGAGAGCGAACCGTGGAATTCCGGCGTGAAGGTGTAGATCGAGTTGACGCCGACGACGTCCTTGGTGTTTGCCTCCAGCGATGCGCGGAGGGCGTCCCGGGTCGCCTGCACGTCTTGAGGGTCGTGCGACGAGGCCTTGGTGATCGCGTTCTCCAGGAGGATTGAGCCGTCCCAACCGTTCGCAGCGAACTGGCCGGGCGCGCCAGCATTGGCCGCCTTGAAGGCCTCGACGATCCGGTTGGTGGCCTCATACTGGGGGTTGTCCTGCTTCAGTGACGTGGGCGCGAGAACGACCGAGCCCTGGAGGTATGTGCCGTCGGCCGCGGCCCCGCTGTTCTCGATGTATGCGGGTGACCCGGCTCCTGGGGAGTTGAACAGGACCGGCTTGAAGCCGATTGACTCGGCGCTCTTGGCCACAACGGCGTTGGCCGGGTTCACCGCCCAGACGAGTACCACGTCGGGCGAGCCGCCAGCCAGCTTGCCCAGCTGAGCGGTGACGTCGGTCGTCGTAGCGTCGAACGCCTCCTTGCCGGTGACCTGGATGCCGAACTCCGAAGCGACGGCGTCGATCCGCTTGGCGGGGTCCTGACCGTACCCATCGTTCGTGTGAAGGAGGCCGACCTTGGTCCAACCCTGCTCCTTGGCGAACTGGATCTGCGCCTTCAGCGACTCATTGGTACCCGTGTACTGCTTGAAGATGTAACCGGCCTCTTCAGCCGGGGTCACGATGCTCGAGGACGAAGCCAAGGCGATGGTCGGCACCTTGAGCTGATTGCTGAAGGTCCGCAGCGCAATGGACTCCCCGCTGGAGCTGGGCCCGATGATGGCGTGGACGTTCTCCTCGATCGCCAGCTTGCGGTACTGGTTGACGGCCGTGCCCTCGTTGCTGCCGCTGTCGACAACGACGAGCTCGATGGGACGGCCGTTGAGCCCGCCCTTTGCGTTGACTTCCTTGAAGTACAGCTCTACGGCCTGACGCTCCGGCTCGCCGAGTGCGGCGTAACTGCCGGTGAGGCCGACGAGGACGCCGACGCGGTAGGGCTCAGAGTTGCCGCCCCCGGTGGCCCCTGTGCCCGGGCCCTCTGAATCGGCGCCGCAGCCAGCGACGCCGAATGTCAGCGCAGCCGCTGCTGCTGCTGTGATGATGGCCCGGCGCGGGACCACGGACCTTCGCACTTGGTTCTTCACTGGGGTGCCTCTCTGGTTGGAGCTCGTCATTGAAATCCAGAATGGCCTCCCCGTTGCACGGAGCCCCTTGGGCATTGACGCGAGCAGGACCGCCATCTATCTTGATTCAAGCGAACGTGCGCTCGTATGTCAAGGAACTTCGGCGTCTCGGAAGAGGCCCGTCCGGATCGAGGAGCTCCAGTTGGAAGTGGTAATGCAGCTGCTACTCACGGCGCTGGCCTTGGGGGCGCTCTACGGCGCGATCGGGATCGGGTTCGTGATCGTCCACCGGCTCACCGGCATGGTGAACTTCGCGATGGGCGACATCGCAGTGGCTGGGGGCTTCGGAGCCGTGGTCGCTTCGGCGGTCCTACCGCCCCTCGGGGCGATTCTCGTTGGTGCAGTCGTCGGAGCGGTGGTCAGCGTGGTCATGTACCACCTGGCGATCCATCCGCTCCGAAACCAGAGCCTCATGGTGCAGACCATCGTGACCCTGGGTGTGGGCATCGCCATTCGCTCACTCATCCAGCTCTACTTCGGCAGCGGCCCCCGACAGTTCCCAGCGATCACCTCGGGCCCCTCGGTGGACATCCTGGGGGGCCGCATCCCCCAGCAGTCCCTCTGGCTGATCGGCATCACCCTGCTCGGCTACCTTGGGCTGGCCTACTTCTTCGACCGCACGCTCTCAGGCAAGGCCTTGAGCGCCTTCTCCGTCAACGCTTACGCCGCGGGAATCGTCGGGATCAGCCTCACCACGATGGCCACCATCGCGTTCGCTCTCTCTGGCGCCATCGCCGGTGGCGTGCTCGCCGCACAGGTCCCCACGTCGTTCATCGCGGCCGGGGCCGGGCTCGCGTTGGGTCTCAAAGGTTTCATAGCGGCAATCATGGGCGGATTCGACAAACTCGGGCTCACCCTTATCGGCGGATTCCTCGTGGCCCTCGCAGAAGTCGTCGTGGCGCGCTACGTCTCAGCCGCTCAGGCTTCCACCGTTGTGTTCGTCCTGCTGATTGTTCTGCTCATCCTTCGCCCGCAGGGGCTCACCCGACAGGTGGTGGCTGACCGTGTCTGATACGCCCAGGCAGTCCAGCTCGGCCATCGGATGGCGCCATCTGGTCGGCGCGCTCGTCTGGATCGCCGTCGTCGCCGCTTTTGCCTTCTCGACCAACGAGTACTACGCCGGTCTCGGCGCATCGGTGGGGCTCCTTGCGCTTCTGGGTCTAGGCATGGTTCTCGTCACTGGCTATGCCGGCCAGTTCTCCCTCGCGGTGGGTGCGGTTTACGGAATTGGCGCGTACGGATCGACCCTGCTGACGGTCAACTACGGCTGGGCTGGGCTAGCAGCCATGGCGGTCTCGGCCATAGTCGCGGGGATCCTCGGCTTCGCACTCGCGCGCCCGCTCTTCCGGCTGCGCGGCCACTTCCTCGCTATGGCTACCTTGGCCCTCACCGAGGTCTTCTACCTCCTCGTGAACAACGCTGAGTTCACTGGGGGGTCCACCGGGCTCGGCGGCATCCGACCCCTGGAACTGTTCGGCTTCACGTTCCTCTCGAGCCAATCGCACATGATTCTCAACTGGGTTGTCGTTGGGATTGTGCTCTGGGGCATGTTGATGCTCCGAAGGGGTCGAGAGGGCCGCGCCCTGCTCGCCATTCGGGGGCATGAGGCCGCGGCGGCCGCGGCGGGTATCAACATCGCGTCGTCGAAGGCCCGAGTCTTCACCGCCTCTGCAGTGATCAGCTCAATCGCCGGCTCGCTCTACGCGCACCAAGTCCTGTATGTGAACCCGCCGCCTTTCGGCCTCATCACCGCGATCGAGGTCCTGATGATCGCGGTGCTAGGTGGCATGCGAAGTCCCTGGGGCGCCATCGTCGGTGCGATCGTGCTCGAGCTGCTGCACCAGCTCATTGACGCCACGCTGCCGAGCATCCTCGGAAACGCGGCCGTCGGTGCTGGCCAAGAGCTTGTGATGGGTCTCCTCCTGGTGGTCATCCTGGTGCTTCGGCCGGATGGCATCATCGGAGCCATCAGCGCCGCGGCCCGCTTGGGTCGCCGGTACACGCGCGAGCCGGGGCTCGAGGCCGATGCTGAATCGAACGCCCCGCCCGGCGATGACGCACCTTCAGACATGGCCTCCCAGCGGCGCGCTCAAGACCTTGTCGGGATCCCTCGGCTTGGCGAGGTGGTTCTCTCGGCCGAGGGGCTGGCCAAGCATTTTGGAGGCGTAACGGCTGTCGACGGAGTCAGCTTGAACATCCGAGCCGGGGAGGTTCTCGCCGTGATCGGCCCGAACGGCGCGGGCAAGTCCACTTTGGTCAACCTGCTTTCGGGCAATCTGGTCCCGAATGCCGGCTCCGTGCACATCGACGGCGTCGACACGACCGCGATGAAGGCGCACCAAGTTGCGGCCCACAAGCTGAGCCGCACCTTCCAGACCCCCTGCCTCTTCGAGGGAATGGATGTTGCGGGAACCGTGGCCGTTGGGGCACACCTACGAGGGTCCGTCGGGATGCTCCGTTCGTCCGTACCCACCTTCGGATCGCTCAAGGAGGAGGAGACCCTCGCGACGGAAGCGGCCACAGCCTTGAATCGGCTCGGGCTCTCACGCCTGGCAGACCGTGACGCCAAGAGCCTCTCGCTCGGCCAGCAGAAACAGGTCGAGATCGCACGAGCCCTTGTCGCCTCTCCCCGCGTCCTGCTCCTGGATGAACCGTGCGCAGGGCTCAACAAGGCAGAGAAGGCCTCGCTCATGAGGTTGCTGCGGTCCCTGGGTCGCGAGGGCATGGCCGTCCTGGTCATCGAACACGACATGGAGTTCGTCATGGCGGCGGCTGATCGTGTTCACGTGCTCAACTTCGGTTCAACTCTTCGGGTTGGTACCCCGGAAGAGGTCCAGACTGACCAGGACGTCATCGACGCCTACCTCGGCGTGGCGCACGACCCGCAGTCGGGGCACGCCGGGCATGAGGACCACATGACTGATGAAGGGGTGAAGCGATGACCGCCGCGCTCTCGGTGAAAGGGGTCAGCTTCTCGTACGGAAGGGCCAAGGTGCTGCGTGACGTCTCGCTCTCCGTGGCCGAGGGTGAGATCGTCACCGTGATCGGGCCCAACGGTGCGGGCAAGAGCACCCTGCTGAACGTGATAGCCCGCAGTCATCGGCTGCGACACGGAGACGTGGCGCTTGGGGGAAAAAACACCGCTGGGATGCGACAGAGCCAAGTGGTTCGAGAAGGTTGTGTTCTGGTGCCGGAGGGCCGTCAGGTGTTTACCACGCTCTCCGTGTCGGACAACTTGGTGCTTGGCGGATACACCCGCCGCAAGGACTCCAGGACCAAGCAGCTCATGGACGAGGTCTACGCGTATTTCCCCAGGCTTGCGGAGCGCTCGCACCAGCTCGCAGGAACCCTCTCGGGTGGGGAGCAGCAGATGCTGGCAGTGGGTCGTGCTTACATGAGCCAGCCCAGGGTCATGCTCTTGGATGAACCGAGTCTCGGCCTTTCCCCGCAGATGACCGCACAGGTCATGAGTGTGCTCGCCCAGCTGCGAGCTGAGCGGAACCTCACTGTGGTCGTCGTCGAACAGAATGCGCTGGCTGCCCTGAGCCTCGCCGACCGGGGGTACCTGCTCAGCGGGGGACAAGTCATGCTGGAGGGGACGGCCGAGGAACTGCGTAACAACCCGATGATCCAGCACATCTACTTGGGAGGCGCTCCCTCGGCGGAGCCCGTCTCCAAGGGCATCGCTGAGGCCATCGATCACGGTCAGGCTGAGAAGTAGGGATGGTTCGCCCTGACGTGATTCCGACAAGTCCGGATCAAGTGAGGGCGTGGGCCGAGCGGCAGCTGCCAGATCTCGAGAGGGTGGCCCCCGACGTCTGGGCCATCCCGGTCCCTGTCGACAACCCGATCCGCTACACCTTCGCCTACTTGGTGGCGGGTCCGCACGACGCGGTTGTCATTGATCCAGGCCCCGACTCCCCGGAAGCGGCCGCAGCCTGGGACGCGGCCTTTGCCGCAATCGGGATCGCTCCCCATCGCCTCCGGGGGATCGTGGTGACGCACTTCCACTTCGACCATTGGGAAGGGGCAGGCCAGCTAGCGGCAAAGACCGGAGCTTGGGTGGCCTTGGGAGCGGCAGAGACTGATTGGGTGCAGGGTCTCACTGATCATCAGGTGGGGGAGCACTCAGCCACCGCGCGATTCACGGCGTGGGGCGTCCCGGCAGCCGAGGCCCGCGTGCTGGCTCAGACGGAGGACTACGGCCACGCCCGTCGCTATTTCCAGCCGGATCATCACCTGTTGCATGGGCAAACGCTTCCCTTGGCGGGTGAAGACATCCAGGTGCTGCACACCCCCGGGCATACACCTGGCCATGTCTGCTTGCATGACCGCCGCCGTAACCTTCTCTTCAGCGGAGACCATCTCCTGCCGACGATCAGCTCCCACGTCGCCCTCAACCCCTTCGGGTACTCGGATCCGCTGATGCAGTACCTAGAGAGCCTGGTGATGTTGCGGCACCTAGAGGATGCCGAGGTGCTGCCGGCTCATCAGTATCGATTTGCTGGTGTTCATCGGCGGGTCGAGGAGTTGGAGCAGGAGGTGGCCGCGCGTTTGTCCGAGGTCAGACGACTGCTTCACGCCGACGGCGGTGCAACCATCTGGGAGCTCGCCCAGCGGCTGTCCTGGTCGCGACCCTGGACGGAGTTCAATGCATTGTCGCGCCGTATGGCAGTCGGAGAGGCGGCGGCGTTTGTGGCGCATGTGCGGTCTGCCAGTGGTGACGAAGGCCTGACCGGAACGAGATGATCTTTCCCCACCCGCCAGTATGGGAAGGCCCGGTCAGGCCCGCCGAACCAGAAAGCTGGACGTGAACGTCATGACCACGTCGCCATGCTGGTTGCTGGTCACATAGTCGATCACCCACACTCCGTGAGCCGGGTTGCTTGTCTCGCGAGCTTCCCGGATCGTCGCCCGGACGCGGATGGTGTCTCCGATGAAGACGGGCTTCTTGGCGCGGACCGAGTCGAGTCCAAGCCAGGCGACCACATTGCCGAAGTAGCCGGTCTGGGTGACGAGTCCCAGTGAGGTTGACAGGGTGAGGGGGCCGTGAGCGACCCGGTGTCCGAACTGTGTCGACGCAGCGTACTCGGCATCCAGGTGGAAGGAAACGACGTCGCCGGTGAGGCCGGCCCACGTGAGCAGGTGAGCCTCGGTGATGGTCAGACCGGTGGTGACCAAGCAATCGCCAAGCGCCAGAGATTCCCAGTAGTGGGGCTCCGGAAGGGACCTTGCCGACGGGTTGGCCGATCTGGCTGGCTGTTCGTGCGACATGTCTACCGCTTCCTCTCAAGGGGCCACACACCGACGCGGAGATACGCGGGGCTTTCTCTGCGAGAGATACTAGCGTACGCTAGTCTCAACTGCCAGTACGACAGCCAGGAGGGCTCGTCATGACGCATACCGCATCCGCCCAGACGCACTCTGAAGGTGAGCGAGCGGAGGCGCCCACGGTCCACGACGTCCTGGCGAACCAGACAGAGTCCGCACGCTTGGGCGGGTCCGAGAAGAATCGAGAGAAGATCAAGGCCGCGGGCAAGATGCTCGTCCGTGAGCGCCTTGAGTTCTTTTTTGACGATGGCGAGTACGTGGAAGACGGACTGCTCGCGCGGTTCAGTGAGGGTATGCCCGGTGACGCTGTGGTGTGCGCCTACGGCAATGTGGACGGGCGCCAGGTTTGCGTGATCGCCAACGACTACAGCGTCAAGGCCGGCACGTGGGGCAAGCGCACGTTCGAGAAGATCACTTTCGCGCAGGAGACGGCCGTTGCAGCCGGTATCCCCATCGTTTACCTCTTTGATTCGGCCGGCGCTCGTATCGACGAGCAGTTCGACAGCTTCGTGGGCCGGCATGCGTGGGGCAACATCTTCTACAACCAGGTCCAGATCTCGGGTCGAGTTCCACAGGTGTGCGCGCTTTTCGGACCCTCTCCGGCCGGATCGGCTTACGTGCCAGCGCTGTGCGACATAACGATCATGGTGCGAGGTCAGGCGACCGCCTACCTCGGTTCGCCCCGCTTGGCAGAGATGGTGACTGGCGAGCAGGTGACCCTGGAGGAGATGGGGGGCGCCGAGATGCATTGCACCGTTTCCGGCCTTGGGGATGTTCTGGTGGAGGACGACACCGAGGCGCTGAATGCGATCCGGGTCTGGCTTTCCTTCCTCCCGCCCAACTGGGAGAGCCAGGCGCCGGTTGCTCCGGCGACCGAGCCCCGAGATGGGCGGCGGCTCAGCGAGATCGTTCCGCTGAGGGAGGCCGAGGTCTTCGACATGGAGGAGTTCATCGAGTCGCTCGTGGACGAAGGCACTTACTTTCCCTACAAGGAGCTCTTCGCCCAAGAGATGATCACGGCCTTCGCCCGAATCAATGGCCAGCCGGTCGGTCTGGTGGCCAATGACCCCCGCCACATGGGTGGGGTGATCTTCCCCGACTCATCGGACAAGGCCGCGCGATTCATCTGGATCTGCAATGCCTACAACGTCCCCATCATCTTCCTCGTTGACATCGCGGGCTACATGATCGGCTCGGAGGTGGAGCGGCAAGGGATCATTCGCCATGGCGCAAAGATGATCTTTGCTGTCTCTGAATGCCGCGTCCCACGGATCACCGTGCTGGTCCGTAAGGCATATGGGGGAGGCTATCTGGCCATGTCAGGCGCACCCATGCATCCCGACGCGGTGATCGCCCTGCCCACCGCCCGGCCCGCCCTGATGGGCCCGGATGCTGCAGTCAACGGCGTGTACTACAACCAGATTCATGCGATTCAGGACGACGATGAACGTCGTGAGTTCGTCGCTGCGAAACAGGCTGAGTATGCCGAGGGTATCGACGTCTTCAAGATTGCTGACAACAACGCAGTGGAAGCCGTCGTCCCCTCCGACCAATTACGCGAAGAGCTGACGAAGCGGCTGCGCCTCTACAAGAAGCGGAAGGTCGTCCCGGTGGAGCGCCGTCAAGCAGTCACCCCAGTCTGAGGCGCGAGATGTACAAGGTTGTCGTGCTCGTGATCCGCAAGGAAGGCACGACGCGCGATGAGTTCCTGCGCAGCTGGCGCAGCGAGCATCCACGCTTCGTGGAACAGATGCCCGGGATCCTTCGATATCGGCAGAGCCCGGCCATTCAGCACAAGTCGGTCTGGCCTTTCGATGGAATGGCGGAGTTGTGGTTCGCCAGCCTCGGAGACATAGCTGCCGCCTTCAAGGGCCCCGAGGCCAAGGCGCTCTTTGATCACGAGGAACACTTCATCGGTGACCTGAAATGGTTCGTGGCCGAAGAGTTCGAGGTGCCTTTGAAGGAGCGGACGTGATCATGCCAAAGAGAATCACATACTTGGAGAAGAAGGATGGGCTGAGCCGCCAAGCCTTCCAACAGCACTGGCGCACGGTCCACGCGGACATTGCGCGTCAGCTTCCGGGAGTCGTGTCCTACAGGCAGAACCACGTGATATCCACGCACCTGGTCCCCGTGGACGACCTGGCCTACCCGGTGGATGGAATTGTCGAGCTCTGGTTCACGGACGACGCCGCAGCGGGTGCCGGGTTCGGATCCCGCGTCGCCGATCTCCTCATCGAGGACGAACCGAAGTTCCTCTCAGGCCTGGTTGGCGCGGCCGTCGACGCGGTAGGGGCGACCCCGGAGTGGCCGGGGAAGGTCTGGCTGCTCGGACGATGGAGCGGACCACCCGACGAAGACGCGCTCCGGACCTGGGTTCAGGAGACCGCGGCAGCCCTCGCGGCGCCCGGGTCTGACGTCAACGTCCTGGTCCCCGACGCTGCGGTCCTGATGCGCGCTGGCCTTCGTCACGACGGTGCCCTCCCGCAGGTTGCCATCGCCTTCGGGTTCGCATCGGTTGACGAGGCAGGCCAAAGGGTCCCTCAGCTCGAAGCCGCCTTCAGGCGTTACACCGGCCTCCAGCGCAAGCAGGTTGTCGTCGCGAGGGAGGAGGTTGTCGTCTGATGGGATCGAACATCCACGAGGCGCCCGCCACCCGGCCGGAGTTCGACGTCATCGGCGCCCTCTCCCCGCGCGGGCGCGCGGCCCTGATCCGAGGGTGGCAGAACGCCAGTCAGGAGCTCGACCCCGACCTGATCGGCCAGATGGCCAGGACGGTGGAGGCTGTGCTCGGCCAGGAGCGACTGACGCGGCCGACCTCCTCGGACGACGTTGAGGACGCGGTGCTTTCTCTCACGGAGCAGTTCGTCGACTACGTGCCGGACGTCGACCGGCACCAACTTGCCTTCGTCGAGCAGCGGCTCGGAGACCGAGCAGTTCGACACCTCGTACACGCCATGTACATCCTCGACCAGAACGTCCGATTGCGGATCGCGCTCCAGAGGCTGGACCTCGGGCGACCTGGAGGTTCCGGGGGGACGGCGGCGGTGGAGATACCCGAGGCCAAGCCAGGAGTCGTTCGAGCCGCCGCTGAATGGCATCACTCCGTTTATGCCTTGCGTGACGGACTCGACCTCCGGACAAATGAGCTCCTCCGGTTGCGAGCCGGCGATTACCACCAGTGCGCCTTCTGCTTGTCGCTCAGGCGGATCGCGGGTGGCGAGAGGGTCGTCGATCCGATGCTGGAGCACTTGCTGCTGAATTACGAACAGAGTGACATGCCGAGGCAGTTCAAGACGGCGTTGAGACTGGCTGACATCTACATGTCGGATCCGGTCCGATTGGGATCGGACCTCCGCGACGTCCTGCTGGGTGACTACTCCCGTGAAGAGATCGTAGAGATCCTCATGGTTGTGTCCGCGTGCAATCACCAGAAGATCAGGGTGGCGCTGGGAACTGCCATGCCGGCGCGCCCTCAAGGCTTGTCCGAATACGTCGTCCACGACGACGGAAGCATCGAGGTCGGTGCCCTCATATCGGGATAGCACATCGCGTCCCAGTCAGGCCCGCTGAGCAACTCGAGTTGGCCTCGGTGTCGAGGGCCACGGGAGTCCGTTGCCAGGCCCCAGACTAGATGGACAAGGATGACCAGCCCACATTGGCCGACGAGATCAGCGCAGATGGCGGAGACTGAGGCCACCGGCCAGGAGCCTTGACAAGCACGCGCTCGACGGGCCGTGCCGACGTGGGAACGCCGAGGGGAGGCGAAGGTGAGCAGCGGACAGGCCAACGGGCAGGTCGTCCTCGGTGGTTATCCGGCCAAGCGTTGTGCGCGTGCCGTGCACAACGACTTCTCCCCGTCCTCGCCGCCGAAGCCGCCGGTCGATGAAGCCACCCAGCGACTGTTCGACGCGGGGAACGCATTCGAGGAGCTGGTCAACCAACGTCTTGCCCAGGCGCCTGGCGCGGTCCTGCTGTCGGATGAGGAGGGTTGGCGGGCCAACGCCGACGCCACCCTTGCCGCCATGCGGGAGCGCCGGCCGGTCATCGTCAACGGCCGCCTGCCATCGACCAGGCCGAAGGTGGGAGCGCCCGACGTCCTCGTGCTGATGGGTGACGGCTACGTGCCGGTGGATGTGAAGCTGCACGGCACGCGCAACAACGCCAAGCGAGGCTCACTATGGGTCTCGTCGCTGGACAGCCCATCCGACAGGTGGCTGCAGAGCGGTCTCTCCGACGCGAGCGCGTCGATGGAGAATGATGCGTTCCAGCTGTCCCACTACACGCGCATGCTCCAGACGCTCGGTCTCCATGCGGGCGACGACCTCGTGGTCGGCGGCATCATCGGCCAGTCGGACTACACCGACCTGGGCGGCGACCCGTGGCTGGTCGCCTGGTACGACCTGGGCACACCCCGGAAGGACACCTTCTCCGCGAGTGCGCGCGAGGGCCGCGCGAGGCGCACCCTGTTGGAGCGCTACGACCACGAGTTCGCGTTCCGCTTGCAGGTGGCCGAGGTCGCGGCGAGCGGCGGTGAGCTCGTCCGTCCGTTGCACGTCAGCGAGTGCGACCGCTGCGTCTGGCTCGAGTACTGCGCCGAGGTGGCGGGGGCTGACGATGCCTCCTTCGGGATCCGCACGGGTCTGCCGACCGCGCAGCAGTGGCGGTTCCTCTACGACCGGGGGTTGACGACGGCGGCGGCGCTCGCAGCAGCGGATGACGAGCCTCCCGACGGGTGGTCGCCGCGCGACTCGCAACCGGGGCCCAGGGCAGACGCCAAGTATCGTGCGCTGGTCCGGCGGGCCCGGATGGCCGTCGAGGGCATCGACTTCGAGCCGGTCGTCGACTGGCCGACGATCCCGGCCGCCGACATCGAGGTCGACTTCGACATCGAGTGGGACCTCGAGCAGCGGATCTACCTGTGGGGCCTGCGGCTGCGGCAGGGGCAGGACGAATCCTCGGCCGTCTTCGACCCGGTCGTCTCCTACGAGCCGCTCGATGACGATGGAGCCGCCCGGCTCGCAGAGCATTTCGCGTCGCGCCTCTCTCGGGTGATCGAGGACGCCGAGGCAGCCGGCCGGTCGGTGACGATCTTCCACTGGTCGCATCCCGAGCGGAGCATGACCAGGAAGTTCGCCGCGGTGGACGCGCTCCTCCAGGGCCGCGCCCAGGACCTGCACCAGTGGTTCGCGACCCACTTCTTCAGTCGCGATGGCACGTCCATCAAGACGGTCGCGCCGATCTTCGGCTTCCACTGGGCTGTGGACGACGCGGGCGGCGTGGAGTCTCAGCTCCGGATCGAGGCGGCTCGCTCGGAGGGTGACGAGGCCGTGGCCGCCAGGGACTGGCTCGCCCGCTACAACGAGTCCGACGTGGCGGCGCAGGCCGCCATCAGGGACGGGCTCCGTGCCGCGGCACGGCAGCAGCGGACATGTCCGTGACGCCGTCGCGCCGAGCGCCCTTCACTCGCCTGCAGTAGCGGCCCGCCAGAGGGCACCGCGCCTCAGCGGGTCGGGCAGACCAAGCCCGTCGTATGCCGCTGGGCCGGCTTGCGCTCCGAGCTTCCGTCGCGCCTCCCGGTCGAAGTGCTCACGACATGGTCCTCACTAGTTGACGCAGCCAGAGACTTGAGGCTGCGATGGCTTCATGCAACGGCCAGACCCGCCCACGGTGACGCAGGCGCCCGCCGTGGACACGGACACGGTCCTGGGGAAGGTTGTGGCCGTGCTCTTCGCCTTCACGGCTGACGACGCAGGCGTGCCGTTGGCCGAGATCGGCAGGCGGACTGGCTTGGCGAAGGGGACGCTTCACCGGGTGGTTGGGGACCTGGTCGCGGCGCGCTTGCTGGAGCGGACGGCGAACGGCTATCGGCTCAGCGGTCTGGTCTTCGAGCTGGGAATGCGTGCGTCGGTCGAGCGGCGGCTGCTCGAGGTGGCGACGCCGTTCATGGAGGACCTGCGCGAACGAACGCACGAGACGGTGCATCTGGGGCTGCTCGAGGGCAGCGAGGTGGTCTACGTGGCGAAGATCGGGGGTCACCGTCAGGCGGCCGCGCCCTCCCGTCTGGGCGGCCGAATGCCTCTCTACTGCACGGCGATCGGCAAGGCCCTGCTGGCGAACTCGCCCCCGCAGCTGTTCGCCGACGTCGTGGCCGCAGGGCTCGTCCGCAAGACGCCGCGAACCATCACGGCGCCCGGGTTGTTGCGTCGCCAGCTCGACCGCGTGATCGAGACCGGCGTCGCCTACGAGCGGGAGGAGTCCGCGGTGGGCCTGCTGTGCATCGCCGCTCCCGTTCTTGACACGGAGGACCACCCGATCGCTGCCATCAGCGTCACGGGTCCGGTCAGCCGTTTCCACCCGGAGCGACACGTGGCTGCCGTTCGGGCCGCAGCCGCCGGCGTCGCGGCCACCTTGGCCCGGCGGTCCTCGATGAGGCGGAGCTGAGCCCGTCTCCGGCAACGACGTTCCACTGAGTGGACCTTCCGTATAGGACCGGAGCCGTCGCCGCCCCCACCCTGAGGGCTGGACGACAAGGAGGTCCCAGTGACTGTCTCAACGACAACCTCGAGCGGCACGGCGAGCGACGCCGCCGTGACCAAGTCAGCTGATCGGCTCGAGCATGCAGTTCGGACGGGACAGCCCTGCGCCCCCGTCCGTGAGCTCATCGGCGATTCGGACCTCGCGGCGGCGTATGCCGTGCAGCAGCAGCTGGCCCAGCGGCGGGCCACTGCGGGTGCCCGGGTGGTGGGTCGGAAGATCGGGCTCACGTCACCTGCGGTCCAGCAGCAGCTGGGCGTCGACCAGCCGGACTTCGGGGTGCTTTTCGACGACATGGACGTCTCGGGCACAGGCGCAGTCCCGGCCGGCGCCCTGCTCCAGCCGCGGGTCGAGGCAGAGGTCGCCTTCGTGCTCGGCGCGGACCTCGACCGTCCCGATCTGGACCTGGCGACGGTCCGCGCGGCCGTGGCTCACGCAGCGGCGGCCATCGAGATCGTCGACAGCCGGATAGCCGGCTGGGACATCCGGATCACCGACACCATCGCGGACAATGGCTCGAGCGGCCTGTTCGTCGTCGGTGTGCAGCGGCTCTCCCTCGACGAGTTCGAGCCGGTCGACGTGACGATGCGGATGTACGCGGAAGACGTGCTCGTGTCCGAGGGCACCGGCGCCGCCTGCCTCGGCGACCCGCTCAACGCACTCCTGTGGCTGGCCCGCACGGCACAGCAGGTTGGTGACCCGCTGCGCGCGGGACAGGTCGTTCTGTCCGGCGCCCTCGGCCCGATGCACTCGGTCACTGGGGCCACCACCATCCGCGCGGAGATCAGCACGCTTGGCAGCGTCGGGGTCACCTTCGCGGCCGCGCCCACCCAGCCCAAAGAGACGAGGGACCAGCGATGACGAAGACGAAGGTGGCCATCATCGGCCCCGGCAACATCGGGACCGACCTGATGTTCAAGGTGATGCGCCTGTCCAGCACCCTCGAGATGGGTGCGATGGTCGGCATCGACCCCGCCTCGGACGGCCTGCGCCGCGCGGCGAGCATGGGCATCCCGACGACCCACGAGGGCGTCGACGGGCTCATCGCCATGGACGGGTTCGACGACATCGAGATCGTCTTCGACGCCACCTCCGCGAAGGCGCACGTGGCCAACGCAGCCAAGCTGGCGGCATACGGCAAGAAGCTGGTGGACCTGACGCCGGCAGCGATCGGCCCCTACATCGTCCCGACCGTCAACCTCGACGAGCACCTCGACGACCGGGCAGGGGAGTTGGACAACGTCAACATGGTTACGTGCGGAGGCCAAGCGACCATCCCGATCGTGGCCGCGATCTCCCGGGTGACACCTGTCCCCTACGCGGAGATCGTCGCCTCGATCGCGTCGAAGTCAGCCGGCCCCGGCACTCGCGCCAACATCGACGAGTTCACCGAGACGACGACAGCCGGGATCGAACGTGTCGGTGGCGCACAGCGGGGCAAGGCGATCATCATCCTCAACCCGGCCGAGCCGCCGCTGATCATGCGAGACACCGTCCTGGCGCTCATCGGCGACGTCGACCACGACGCCATCCGTCGCTCGGTCGACGACATGGTCGCCAAGGTGCAGGAGTACGTGCCGGGCTACCGCCTCAAGCAGACGGTGCAGTTCACCCCGATCCCTGAGGACGAGCCGGTGCACACGCTGCTGCCCAAGGGCAGCCCGAAGGTGACGACGAAGGTCACCGTCTTCCTCGAGGTCGAGGGGGCGGCCATGTACCTGCCCGCTTACGCCGGCAACCTCGACATCATGACCTCCGCCGCCCTGCGGACGGCCGAGAGGATCGCCTCGCGGGCCGGTGCCCGCTCCATGCGGGCCGGTGCCCGCGCCCCCCAAGAGGTGTCGGCATGAGCTCCAGCCCCGTCCTCTACATCCAGGACGTCACGCTGCGCGACGGCATGCACGCCGTGCGCCACCGGATCAGCCCCACCGACGTGGGCCGGATCGTCGCCGCCCTCGACGCGGCAGGCGTCGACGCAATCGAGGTGGCCCACGGCGACGGCCTGGCCGGCGGCAGCCTGAACTACGGCCCCGGGTCGCACTCCGACTGGGCGTGGATCGAGGCTGCCGCGGAGAACATCCAGCAGGCCACCCTGACGACCCTGCTGCTGCCCGGCATCGGCACCATCTCCGACCTCGAGGACGCCTACTCGCTCGGAGTTCGCTCGGTCCGCGTCGCCACCCACTGCACCGAGGCGGACGTCGCCGCCCAGCACATCAGCAAGGCGCGCGAGCTCGGGATGGACGTCTCCGGCTTCCTGATGATGAGCCACCTGAACTCGGCCGAGGGCCTGGCCCAGCAAGCGAAGCTGATGGAGTCCTACGGCGCCCACTGCGTCTACGTCACCGACTCCGGTGGCCGGCTCACCATGGACGGCGTGCGTGCGCGGGTCCGCGCCTATCGCGACGTCCTCGACCCGGGCACCCAGATCGGCATCCACGCCCACGAGAACCTCTCCCTCGCGGTTGCCAACTCCGTCGTCGCCGTCGAGGAGGGCGTGACCCGAGTCGACGCCTCGCTGGCCGGGCACGGCGCCGGCGCCGGCAACTGCCCGATCGAGCCGTTCGTCGCGGTGGCGAACCTCAACGACTGGAAGCACCGCTGCGACCTCTTCGCCCTCCAGGACGCCGCCGACGACATCGTCCGGCCACTCCAGGACCGGCCGGTGCAGGTCGACCGCGAGACCCTCACTCTCGGCTACGCCGGTGTGTACTCGAGCTTCCTGCGCCATGCCGAGGCGGCCTCGGCCCGCTACGGCATCGACGTGCGCACGATCCTGCTCGAGGTCGGCAAGCGCAAGCTCGTCGGTGGCCAGGAGGACATGATTGTCGACATCGCTCTCGACCTCAGCGCAGCGAAAAGGCCTGCCTAGCAGCGCACATGGATGGTGCAGTTGCTACAGCCCATCATTCGAGATCGCCATTTGAAACTGTAGTAAGCACTACAGATAATAACTAGATTGACGACCACCGGCACTCCCGTGCCGGTGGTCGCCACAGTTGTGGCGGGGTCCATTGACGCACCCCCGGAGGTTCACGCTTCATGCCCCTTTCCCCTTGTCCCCACCGCTGGCTCGCCGCAGGCGCGGCCGTCAGCCTCGCCGCCTTCTCCGCCATCGCGGCGGTCCTGCCAGCAGCCGCTGCGCCCAAGGACCAGACGCCCGCAGTGGCCCTCGAGGCATTCCTGGATGGGCCCGCCAGTCCCGAGGACATCGTTGAGGTGCCCGGTTTGGGCGTCGCCGTCGTCAGCGGCCTCTCGGATGACCCGCTCTCGACGAGCAGCGTCGGGCACCTCTATGCCGTCGACGCAGCCAGCCAGGCGGTGACCGAGATCTGGCCCGAGCGGGACTGGTCGGTCGAGTGGGACCAGACTCGCTATCCGTCGTGCCCCGGCGCGCCGGATCCCGCGATCGCCTCACCGCACGGCATCAACCTCGAGGAGCGCCCGGATGGCGCCTTCGACCTCTACGTCGTCAACCATGGCGGGCGTGAAGGGGTGGAGGTATTCCGGCTCGACCTCAGCGAGGGCATCCACCTGACCTGGACCGGCTGTGTGACGATGCCGCGCGGAACCTTTGCCAACGGAGTCGCGCCGCTCCCGGACGGCGACGGGCTCGTCGTGACGAACTTCTTCGACCCGACGAAGTCCGATCCCTTCTCGCAGATCTTCAGCGACACGCCCAGCGGAAACCTGATGCGGTGGGAGCTGGAGTCCGGCTGGAGCGTGGTGCCGGAGTCGGCGATGGCCGGGCCGAACGGCGTCATCGTGACCCGCGACGGACGCACCGCGTTCGTCGCCGAGTGGGGCGGTCGCAAGCTGCACCGCATTCCGCTCGACGGCGCGCAGGGTGCCGCGACGTCGGCGGTCGGGCGTGTGAGCGTCGACGTGCCCCTCATGCCGGACAACCTGCGCCTCTCCGCCCAGGGCGAGGTCCTCGTGACCGGTCAGGACTTCACGCCGACCAACGTGATGGCCTGCCAGCGCAACGACCTGGCCAACTGCCCCACGGGCCTGGAGGTCCTCGCGGTCGATCCGAAGCGCATGACGGCTCGCACCATCTACGCCGGCGACCCGGCAGACTTCCGCGCGCCGACGGTCGCGGCGCCGGTGGGCGATCGCATCTGGGTCGGCGCGGTCAAGGGGAGCCGCATCGCGCTGCTCGGCTGACCAGTGAGCAGAGGGCCGGTGCCCGCGGCAAGGCAGGCACCGGCCCTGTCTGCCCGACCTGACATCGAAAGAGCAGTTCGCGACAACTGCCTCGTCGCAAACTGCTCTTTCGATTGGCGGTGGCCGGCTACCAGATGCGGCATACGCGATCAGTGCTTCAGAACTTGCCGGCGATGAGGCTCTCGAGGAGGAAGACGAACGTGTCGTGCGCCTCGATCTGCGTCCAGTGCCCAGAGTTGGGGATGATGTGCAGCGTCGCGTTCGGCATCGTCTTGGCCAGGTAGGTGCTCGACTCGACCGGCACGATGATGTCGTCCCGGCCGTGCACGCACAGCGTGGTGTGCGGCAGCGAGGTCAGCTCCTCGTCGGTGAAGGCGGGAGGTCCCGCCTTGGGGTCGAACATCGCGGCGTGCGACCGCTTGACGTCGGCTCGCTCGATGTAGGGCATCCGCTCGGTGACGACCCGGTCGACGACGCCGGTCAGCGTGTCCATGTCGTAGACGAAGGACTCGAGCAGCGCGCGCAGCGAGTCGGGCGTGGGGTCGGCGTAGAAGGTGCGCAGGTGCTGCAGTCCCGGCGTGATCGGCAGGTCGGGGGCGCCGCCAGAGCCCATGAGCAGCATCGTCTCGACCCGCTCCGGCTGTGACAGCGCCATCCGGATCGAGATCATCCCACCCATCGAGTTGCCGACGAGGTGGACCTTGTCGACGCCGAGCTTGTCGAGCAGCTCCCACAGGGTCTGCGCCTGCAGCAGGTTGAAGGCCTTCATCCCCGACGGAGGGTTCTCCGGGTGCTCGGAGTCGCCGAAGCCGAGCATGTCGGGCGCGATGCAGTAGTACCGCTCACCGAGCTCCTCGATGACGGCCTTCCAGTTGGACGTGCCGGTGGCGCCCGGGCCCGAGCCGTGGAGGAAGAGCAGTGCCGTGGGGCTGGCCTCCCCTGTCGAGTGGACGCGGTAGGTGACCTCACTGAGGGTGACGTCGGTGCTGTTGACGATGGCCATGGGCCCTGCCTCTCTGCTGTGCTGGTTTCTTCCGCTCTGAAGCAACCACTACACGATACGAAGTGCCCCGTGGATCGACAAGCGGGGGCTCAGGGCGTGGACACGACCAAGTGAAGTTTGTGAGACGGGGCTTGCACCTACTGCTCCATTGGATAACAGTCTGTTGCGTGCACTACAGAGAAGCAGTGTATTCACGGACCCGAAGGGATCAACGATGATCAGGGAACTCGCCTACCTCGGCGTGGGATCGCCCCGGTATGAGGAATGGCTGACCTATGGGACGACGGTGCTCGGATGCGCTCTCGCGGCGCGAGGCGAGGACGGCGCCGTGCGGTTGCGGGTGGACGATGCCGTCCACCGCATCACGGTCCGACCCGGAGAGCAGGACGAGCTGCTGTACACCGGTTGGGCCTTCACAAGCGAGGTCGAGCTCGCTGCCTACGTCGACCGCCTACGGCTCGGCGGGATCGAGGTCACGCAGGGCACGGCCGAGGAGTGCCGCGACCGCGGTGTCGCCGTCATGTCCTGGGTCACCGACCCCTGGGGGGCCAGGCTCGAGTTCGTGGCCGGGCAGCACCGCAGGCCGGGAACGTTCTGGCCGGGGCGCCAGCTGTCGGGCTTCGTCGCCGACGACTTCGGCCTCGGCCACGTCGTGCTCATCGTTCCCGACCTGGCTGCGGCCGACGCGTTCTACGCCGACGTCCTCGGCTTCACGCTGTCGGACCGCGTCGACGAGGAGCACATGAAGGTTCGCTTCTATCACTGCAACGGGCGGCACCACTCCTTGGCCGTAGCCCAGGTGCCCGGCAAGGTCGGCTTCAACCATCTCATGCTCGAGGTGAAGAGCCTGGACGACGTCGGGACGGGCCTGGACCTGGCCAGGGCGGCAGGAGTGCCCGTGCTGCGCGGACTTGGTCGACACACGAACGACCTCATGACCTCCTTCTACATGGCGACGCCGTCGTCCTTCCAGATCGAGTACGGCCACGGGGGGATCATCGTCGACGACCTGACGTGGATCGCGGCCACGAACGATCGGCCCTCGCTCTGGGGGCACGAGCTGACCGAGGCCGGCCGGGCGACCCCGCCCGGCATCCTGCACGACGTCGAGGCGGTGCTGGCATGAGGTTCGCCAACCGTGCCGGCCGCGCGTTCGTCATGAAGGGTGAGGACTCGGGCTGGGACCTCGAGAAGGAGAGCAGTGGCCGCTTCTCGTCGGAACCCATGCAGATGTGGGCGCGACACGCGGAGATCCGCGAGTGGCTCGAGGGGGTCGACGGGACGACCGCCGAGGCGGTGCGTGCGGAGGGGCTCGATGCCCCCGTGCCAGTGCCGCCCGCGATCATCGCGATCGGCCTCAACTACGCGGAGCACGCTCGGGAGACCGGCTTCGAGCCGCCGACGGAGTTGCCGCCGATCTTCGCGAAGTTCCCGTCGTCGATCACCGGGGCGTATGGCGAGGTGGAGCTGCCGGACGGCAACGTCGACTGGGAGGTCGAGGTCGTGGCGGTGGTCGGCTCGCAGATGCACCACGTCGCCGAGGAGGATGTCTTCGACCACCTGGCTGGGCTGACGATCGGTCAGGACCTGTCCGAGCGGGTGCGGCAGTTCTCCGGCCCGGCGCCGCAGTTCGGACTGGCCAAGTCCTTCCCCGGCTTCGCGCCGATCGGCCCTTGGGTGGTGTCGCTCGATGAGTTCGACGACCCGAACGACATCGGGCTCGGGTGCAGCATCGATGGCGAGGTCGTGCAGTCCGGCACCACGGCGGGGCTGATCTTCTCGATCTCGCGGTCCATCGCGGAGCTGTCGAAGGTCCTCGTCCTGCGGCCCGGGGACCTCGTCTTCACGGGGACCCCGGACGGCGTCGGGATCGGCCTGCAACCGCCGCGGTTCCTGCAGCGGGGCGAGGTCCTGGAGACCTGGGTGGAGGGCATCGGTCGGATGTCGCAGCGAATGGTGTGACCATAGCGATCACTACACGAAACGATTGCTCCAAACTCTTGCATGACAACAGAACGTCTGCTTCCCTGTAGCAATCACTCCAATGACTGTTGGGCTTTGGTCCTTCGGTCATCCAGAGCCACCGGCGTGGCCGGACACAGCACGGCAAAGGAGCCGAATACATGTCTCGTTCCATCACCCGCTCCCGTCGCGTACGGGCCCTGGCGGCGACTGCGGTCGCCGTCTCCCTGATCGGCGCGTGCGGCGCCGGCGAGCGTGAGACCCCCACCAGCCCGACCGCGAGTGCCGCGAGCGCCGAGGGTATCGACCAGGCCAAGGAGGCGATGGCGGGTTGGTCCAAGGCGCCCGAGTGGCCCGAGGTCACCAAGATCGCGAACTCGGTCGACCTGACCGGAAAGCGGTTCACCTACGTCGCGCTCGGAGACCAGATCCCGGTTATCCACGGCATCGGGGTGGGTGTCGGCGAGGCGCTGACCGCCGCCGGTGCCGAGGTCAAGATCTGCGACGGCAAGTTCAACCCGACGGCGGTCGCTGACTGCCTCAAGGCGGCCGGCGATGAGCAGGTGGACGGCGTCATCAGCGCCTTCGTCGACTACCAGATGGCGGGCCCGGCCTTCGACGCGCTTGCAGCCAAGGGAGTCAAGGTCGTGGTCGGTGGGGTCGCCCCGTCCGGTGGCCGCCAGGCTGACGCGAACCTCGCGTTCTACGACAACACGCCGCGCGTCTTCGCCCTGCACGAGGCGATGTCGCACGCGGCCATAGCCGAAGGAGGCGCGGACACCAACGTGCTCTGGGCCCGTTTGATGGACTCGACGACGACCACCGAGGCGGGCAAGAAGGGTGTCGCCAAGTTCAAGGAGCTGTGCCCGAGCTGCGGCATCGCCGAGACGGAGTTCACCACGGCGAACCTGGACAAGCTCGCGACCTCGATCAGCGCCGCTCTCGTGTCCAACCCGGACACGAACGCGATCATCGTCCCCGTCGACAGCTACGTGCCTCCCGTGCTCCAGGGCATTCAGGCGGCCAAGTTCGCCGGCAAGGTCAAGGTCCACTCCTCGAGCTCGGACCTGGCCGGACTCCAGCGGGTCAAGGACGGTCAGCAGGTCAGCGACCTCGGCACCCCGGTGCTCTACGAAGGCTGGAAGTTTGCCAATGCCATGGTGCAACTCATGGCTGGCCAGGACGTCGAGAAAGGCACACAGTTCGTGACCCGCGCCTTCACGCAGGCCAGCGTCGGTGAGCTCACGCTCGACGACAAGTCCTACCTGACGGACGACTGGTTCGGCGGCAGCGCCTACAAGCAGAAGTTCCTCGCTGCCTGGGGCCTCGACTGACCATGGCTACCACGATGAGGCTGGAGGCTCGCCACGTCTCCAAGACGTTCGGGTCCACCACGGTCCTGCGCGATGCCTCCCTCGAGGTGGCCCCGGGCGAGATCCACGCCCTCATCGGCCAGAACGGATCGGGCAAGTCGACGCTGGTCAAGATCCTCACCGGCTATCACGCGCCGGACGCGGGCGCGACCATCTCCGTGGACGGGCAGGACCTGGACCTGCCCGTCCGCTGGGCGGACGCGACAGACGCGGGCGTCTCGGTGGTCCACCAGGACCTGGGCCTGCTGGACCACCTCTCCGTGTCGGAGAACATCGGCATCGGCGGCTTCCCCTACCACCGAGTGACGCGACGGATCGACTGGAAGGCCCAGGATGCCGCCGCACGTCGGGTCCTCGACCGCCTCGACGTCCCGATCAAGCCGAAGGATCCGGTGGGGCCGCTCAACGCGATGCGTCGCGCGGAGGTCGCCATCGCCCGGGCGCTGCGTGACCAGCGCCCCGGCGAGGGTCTGGTCGTCCTCGACGAGGCGACGAGGTCGCTGCCGCGAGAGGAGCTGCGACGCTTTCACGAGCTGCTCCGCAAGGTCGTGGCCGAAGGGACCTCGATCC
The DNA here is from genome assembly GCF_028446585.1 of Intrasporangium calvum. GTDB lineage: Bacteria > Actinomycetota > Actinomycetes > Actinomycetales > Dermatophilaceae > Intrasporangium > Intrasporangium calvum_A. The sequence goes on along the minus strand of NZ_JAPFQL010000012.1, from coordinate 5,150 downwards.
TCATGGTGAGCCACAACCTGGAGGAGGTCCTCGAGCTCGCCGACCGCGTGACGGTCCTCCGCGACGGGGCGGTCGCGGCAGCCGGGCTCCCCACGGACGGCCTGACCGAGCATGACCTGGCCCGGCACATGCTGGGCAAGACCGTGGAGGCGGTAGGGCGAGAGGAGCGCGGGACCTGTCACACCGAAGTGGCCGCCCGGGTCGACGGGCTGTGCTCGGACACACTCGACGGCCTCACGTTCGAGGTGGGGCGCGGAGAGGTCGTCGGGCTGACGGGACTGCCCGGCTCCGGGTTCGAGGCGGTGGCCCAGCTGATCACCGGGGGTCGCCGGCCAGACGGCGGTGTCCTCACCACCGCCGTCGGGTCGCTCGACCTGTCGAAGGCCGACGTCGCCTCGTGCATGCGGCTCGGGGCGGCCCTGGTCCCGGAGAAGCGGATCCTCGAAGGCCTCGCCGTCGAGCTCAGCATCCGCGACAACATCGCCATCCCCAGTATCCGGCGCCGCGGCAGGCCGTGGCACGTCGCCCGGCGCTGGCAGGAGGACGAGGCCCGCTCGTCGATCCGGCGACTGGGCATCAGGTCCCGCTCCCCCCACATGCTCATCAAGGAGCTCTCCGGAGGCAACCAGCAGAAGGTCCTCTTCGCGAAGTGGCTCTCCGTCGAGCCCGACCTGCTCGTCCTCCACGAGCCGACCCAGGCCGTCGACGTCGGCGCCCGGGTCGACATCCTGCGGGCCATCCTCGAGACGGCCGGCCGCGGGGTCGGCGTCCTGCTCGTCAGCATCGAGCCCTCCGACCTCGCCGAGGTCTGTGACCGGATCCTCGTGCACGGTCACGGGGGAGAGCTCCGAGAGCTTCGCACCGCGGACCCCGACGAGGTACTGCACGCCATCTACTCCGAGTCCGCGCTGACCGCGGGAGGAACGCCTCATGAATGACAGCCAGACCAAGAGCTCAGCCGAGCGGTTGAGCGAGCAGACCGGCCTCACCGAACGCATCATCAGCGACACCGGGCAGCCCGAGCAGCAGACCACTCGTCCTCGCCGCGTGACCCTGCGAAGCCAGTACGAGCCGGCCTGGTTGCACACCATCACCAGCAAGTACGCCCTCGTCCTCGTGTGGGCCGCGATGGCGCTCGTGTACTACATCCTCATGCCGACCCGCTTCGGGTCGTGGGGCGCCTTCTCGTCGATCTTCGGCAGTCAGCAGGTGCTCGTCTTCCTCGCCATGTCGGCCATGATCACGCTGGTCGTCGGCGAGTTCGACCTCTCCATCGCCTCGGTGATGGGCATCGCGGCCACGCTCGTGCCCGTCCTCGCCGGAGTGCACGGATGGAACGTCTGGGTCGCGTGTCTCGTGGCTCTTGGGGTGTGCCTCGTCGCAGGCGCTGTCAACGCGTTCTTCGTCGTCGTCATGGACGTCTCCAGCTTCGTCGTGACGCTCGGCACCGGCACGCTGCTGATCGGCCTCGCACAGATGGTCTCTGGCTCCAACATCGTCTCGGTGAACAACCCGGCGCTGAGCAAGATCGCCATCCACGAGGTGCTCGGCATGCCGGTGTCGTTCTACTACGGCATGCTGCTCGCCGTCGCGATCGCCTACATTCTCGGCTGGACCCCACTGGGTCGCAGCATGATCTTCGTCGGAGCCAACCCCGAGGTCGCCCGCCTGGCCGGCATCCGCGTGCAACGCATCCGAGCGAGCGCCTACCTGGCTGGCTCCCTGCTTGCGGGGCTCGCCGGCGTCATCCTCGTCGCGACAGTGGGCGGGTTCGACTCCTCGACCTCCGCCACCTACCTGCTGCCGGCGCTCGCGGCTGTCTTCCTCGGCACCGCCGTGGTCCAGCCCGGCATGTTCAACCCCATCGGCACCATCATCGCGATCTACTTCCTGACGACCGGCATCTTCGGGCTCCAGCTGCTCGGCTTCTCCGGCTGGATCCAGAACGTCTTCTACGGCGCGGGACTCGTCGTTGCGGTCACGCTCGCCAAGGTCGTCCGAGACCGCTCCAAGACCGACTGACCGTCAGCCCCAGCCACCCCACCCGATTTCAGCGACCCACGAGAGGGGGCGACCTCGCCATGCACGAGGCGACCCGATACATCCTCGATCACGCCGACGAGCTCCGCGCGGAGGCCGACCCCAGTGACGAGCTGGGCCGGATCACGGACCGCACCGTCGAGATCCTGCGCGCCTCGGGCGGCATGAAACTGCTGCAGGCCAAGGACTTCGGCGGCCACGAGGCACACCCGAACGACTTCATGGAGTGGGTCATGGCCGTCGGCATGAACCATCCCTCAGCCGGTTGGATCGCTGGCGTCGTCGGTATCCACCCGTGGGAGATCGCCATCGCCGACCCGCGCCTGCAGAAGGAGATCTACGGCGACGACCCCGAGACGTGGGTCGCCTCGCCATACGCACCCTTCGGCCGCGCCAAGCCCGTCGACGGCGGTTTCCTCTTCACCGGCCAGTGGCCCTACTCCACCGGTACGGACCACTCGGACTGGGTCATCCTCGGCGGCCTGGTGACTGACGCGGACGGTAAACCGCTCATGCCACCGGACGTCCGCCACTTCATCCTGCCGCGCGAGGACTACGACATCGTCGAGGACAGCTGGAACGTCATGGGCCTCGCCGGCACCGGCTCCAAGGACGTGCGGATGACGGACGCGTTCGTCCCCGACTTCCGCGTCCTGGACGGGGTCCACGTCCGTGACAACACCTACAGCGACCGATGGCGGCCCGAGAACCCGCTCTATGCCATGCGGTTCGGCGTGATGTTCCCCTTCGCCATCTCCGCGGGCACTTTCGGCATCGCGCGCGGGGCGGTCCGGGCCGCCTGGGACCACATCGAGGCCCGTGTCTCGTCGCAGGGAAGCGTCTCGAAGGCCGACCCCTTCGTCCTCGCGGCACTGGCTCGCGCGGAGTCGGACGTCGAGGCGAGCATCATCCACGTCCAGTCCATCATCGCCCGCTTCTACGACACGGTGGCGGCGGGTGGTGACATCACGGTCAAGGACCGGCTCCGCTTCCGGGTCGACCAGGTGCGGGCCACGGACCGGGCCATCGAGGCCGTCAACGAGCTCTACCGCCTGATGGGCTCGTCTTCCATCCAGAAGGGCTCCCCCCTCGAGCGTTACTGGCGCGACCTCCAGGTCGCCTCGACCCACGTCTGCAACAGCAGGGAGCCCTGCTACGTGGCGTGGGGACTTGACGCGTTCGGGGGCGACATCCCGCCCTCTGCGCAGTACTGACCAGCCCCGACGAACCGGCAGGGGGACGCACGTGGACCACCGTCGGGCCCGGGCCGTGCTCGCGGTGGTGTTCGCGGCGACCGTGCTCATCGGCCTCAACGCCACGATGCTCAGCGTCGCCCTTCCGGCGGCGATTCACGACTTGGATGCGAGCCCCGTCGAGGGCACCTGGATGCTGCTCGCCTATCTGGTCGTGGCGGGCTCGGGGCTGGTCCTGAGTGGCCAGCTGGCCGACTGCCTGAACCTGGCGGCCGTGTTCCGCGCGGGGCTGGCGGCCTTCGGCCTGTCGGCTCTCGGTCTCGCCCTCAGCTCCGATCCGCTGCCGTTCATCGTCGCCCGGGCCATGCAGGGTGCGGGCGCGGCCCTGCTGCTGAGCACGGCTGCGGCCATCATCGCGGTGAGTCGCCCCGGCGACCGGCGGCGCGGGGCCATGGCCATCTATCTGGCTGGCTTCTCCATCGCCCAGGTGTCAGGGCCGATGATCGGGGGACTGATCACGAGTGCCCTGGGGTGGCGGTGGCTCTTCATCATCGGCGCGCTGATCGCCGGTGGCGCTCTCGCCCTGGGCTGGCGACCACTGGCTGGACTACCGACTCGCGGGTTCAGCGGCCTACGGGTGGACCTACCGGGCAATGTGCTCATCTTCGCGATGACAACCCTGGTGATCGTGGCATTCTCCGGAGTCCAGCAGGTGGGCTGGGCTGATCCGAGGACGGCGGTGCCACTCGGGCTCACAGTGCTCCTCATCCCGCTCTTCGTCGCGGTCGAGCATCGGTCCCTCTTCCCCGCGATCGCGGTGGACCTGCTGAAGGACCGAGCCTTCGCGTTGGCCAACGTTGCCTCCTTCTGCCTGGCGGTGGGCAGGATCGTGCCTGCAGTCCTGCTCAGCCTCTGGTTCCAGGGACTCGAGGGAGACGACGCCGTCACCGCGGCTCTGAAGATCACGCCGCTTGCGGCTGCCGTCACCGTGGGGACCTTGATGGTCGAGCGCCTCTTCCGTGGCCGCGATGACGTCGTGACCTCCCGGATCACCGCAGTCACCGCAGTCGTCGGCAGTCTCGTGCTGCTCGCAGCGGTGCTGATGGGCGGCCAGTCGGTTGTGCTCCTCGTCGGCCTGGTCATCATCGGGCTCGGCACCGGCGGGTTCCAGACCGTCAACTCCACCATGATCCTCGGGATGCGCCCGCTGCACCAGGCCGGCACCGTCAACGGCATCCGGGCCACCGCGCAGCAGTCCGCGATCTCCCTCGGCACGGCCCTGCTGCTCTCGCTCGGGGCGAGTCACCTCTCGGCCTCTGCCTCGGCGGACTACTACGCCGGGCGCGCCGCCCTCCTTTCGGTCGCGGACCAGCACGCGGTCATCAGCGGGCACGTGACAGCACTCTGCGTCCTGGTGGCGTTCAGCGTGGTGGGGCTGGTTGCCGTGCTGGGGCTGCGGCACCCGCCGAAGTTCCGTGGAACGTGACGGACACATGGTGAGACAGACCCCTTGTGGGATCCCGCACGGCGGTCTACATTCCTTGTAGCGAGCACTACAGAAAAGCGAATCGTCTCAGTGGCGATCGCTGGAACCGCTCAGGAGAGGCAGCAATGGCGCTGACATTCGAGGAAACCAGCCGCACGGTGAATGTGGGCGCATGGACCATCCACTACAACGAGGCGGGCGATCCCGCGGCACCGGCCGTCGTCCTGTTGCACGGCTCGGGCCCGGGTGCCACCGGGTGGAGCAACTTCAAGACCAACATTGAGGCGCTGTCCGAGCACTTCCACGTCGTGGCCCCCGACATGCCGGGGTGGGGGAAGTCCGACGCCGTCACCAGGGACGAGATGGACCACGCGAAGGCAGCCGTTCAGCTCCTCGACGCCCTGGGTATCGAGAAGGCGGCCTTTGTCGGC